>NZ_JARJBD010000163.1:0-11053 GCF_029269925.1 Rhodococcus sp. T2V | reverse complement strand
AGCGCACCGGTGCGGCACCGCCGCAGCGCACCGGTGCGGCACCGCCGCAGCGCACAGCGAACGCGGCAACGGCGCCGACCCGGGCGGGTCGGCAGGCGCGCATCGTCGCGATCCTGTCGAACAACCCGGTCCGCAGCCAGACCGAACTCGCGGCGCTGCTCGCGGCCGAAGGCATCGACGCCACCCAGGCGACGCTGTCGCGCGACCTCGAAGAACTCGGTGCCGTGAAACTCCGCGCCGCTGACGGCGGCGCCGGGGTCTACGTGGTGCCCGAGGACGGAAATCCCGTCCGCGGCGTCTCCGGCGGAACCGACCGGCTGTCTCGGTTGCTGGGGGAGCTACTGGTGTCGACCGATGCCAGTGGCAACATGGCGGTGCTGAGAACTCCCCCGGGGGCAGCGCACTATCTGGCGAGTGCACTCGATCGGGCATCATTACCTGACGTCGTGGGAACCATCGCGGGGGATGACACCATTCTCGTGGTGGCACGCGAGCCGCTGAGCGGGGCGGAACTCGCGGCCAAGATCGAATCCCTCGCCTGACAACTGAATCATCTCTACAGATCTTCAACCTAAGGAGCACAAGGACCATGGCCGATCGCGTCGTACTCGCCTACTCGGGCGGGCTGGACACCTCAGTCGCCATCAGCTGGATCGGCAAGGAGACCGGCAAGGAAGTTGTTGCTGTCGCCATCGATCTCGGCCAGGGCGGCGAGGACATGGAGGTCGTGCGCCAGCGTGCACTCGACTGCGGTGCGGTCGAATCGGTCGTGGTGGACGCGCGCGACGAATTCGCCGACGAATACTGCCTGCCGACCATCCAGGCCAACGCCCTCTACATGGACCGCTACCCGCTCGTGTCGGCCATCAGCCGCCCGCTGATCGTCAAGCACCTCGTCGAGGCCGCGCGTGCCCACGGCGGCACCACGGTCGCGCACGGCTGCACCGGCAAGGGCAACGACCAGGTCCGGTTCGAGGTGGGCTTCGGATCGCTCGCTCCCGACCTCGACGTCATCGCACCGGTCCGCGACTACGCGTGGACTCGGGAGAAGGCGATCGCGTTCGCCGAGGAGAACGAGATCCCGATCAACGTCTCCAAGAAGTCGCCGTTCTCGATCGACCAGAACGTGTGGGGCCGCGCCGTGGAGACCGGGTTCCTCGAGGACCTGTGGAACGCGCCGACCAAGGACGTCTACGACTACACGCAGGATCCGACCGTCAACTGGCAGGCCCCGGACGAGCTGATCATCAGCTTCGAGGCAGGCCGCCCCGTCGCGATCGACGGCAGGCCCGTCAGTGTCCTGGAAGCCATCCAGGAGCTCAACCGCCGCGCAGGCGCCCAGGGCGTCGGCCGCCTCGACGTCGTCGAGGACCGTCTCGTCGGCATCAAGAGCCGCGAGATCTACGAGGCTCCCGGCGCCATGGTCCTCATCAACGCCCACCAGGAACTCGAGCACGTCACGCAGGAGCGGGAGCTGGGTCGCTACAAGCGCCAGACCGAGCAGCGCTGGAGTGAGCTGGTGTACGACGGGCTCTGGTTCTCCCCGCTGAAGGTCGCGCTGGACACGTTCATCGAGAAGACGCAGGAACGCGTCTCCGGCGACATCCGGCTGGTCCTGCACGGCGGCGCGATCGTCGTCAACGGCCGCCGCAGCAACCAGTCGCTGTACGACTTCAACCTGGCCACCTACGACGAGGGCGACACGTTCGACCAGTCGTACGCCAAGGGATTCGTCCAGATCCACGGACTGTCCTCGAAGGTCGCGGCGAAGCGCGATCTGGGTCTCTAGGAATGAGTGCTCACGGCACCAACGAAGGCGCCCTCTGGGGCGGCCGGTTCGAGTCCGGGCCGGCCGCCGCCATGGCGGCGCTGAGCAAGTCCACCCACTTCGACTGGGTGCTGGCCCCGTACGACGTGCGCGCCTCCCAGGCGCATGCCCGGGTGCTGCACAAGGCCGGGCTGCTCGGTGACGAGGACCTGGCGACGATGCTCGATGGTCTCGGCAGGCTCGCGGCCGACGTCGCGAGCGGCGAGTTCGTCCCGAGCGAATCCGACGAGGACGTGCACGGGGCGCTCGAGCGCGGTCTGATCGATCGAGTCGGTCCCGAGGTCGGGGGACGCCTGCGCGCCGGGCGTTCGCGCAACGACCAGGTGGCGACGCTGTTCCGGATGTGGCTGCGGGACGCCGTCCGCCGCGTCGCCGAGGGCGTCCTCGACGTCGTCGACGCCCTCGCGACGCAGGCCGCCGCGCACCCGTCCGCGGTGATGCCGGGCAAGACCCACCTGCAGGCCGCGCAGCCGGTGCTGCTCGCGCACCACCTGCTGGCGCACACGCACCCGTTGCTTCGTGACGTTCAGCGGCTGCGGGACTTCGACGTGCGGGCGGCCGTGTCGCCGTACGGTTCCGGGGCGCTGGCCGGATCGTCGCTCGGACTCGATCCCGAGGCGATCGCCGCGGAACTCGCGTTCGATTCGTCGGCCGAGAACTCGATCGACGCCACGTCGTCGCGGGATTTCGCGGCCGAGGCGGCGTTCGTGCTCGCGATGATCGGCGTCGACCTGTCGCGGATGGCCGAGGAGGTCATCCTGTGGAGCACTCCGGAATTCGGCTACATCACGCTCGCCGACGCCTGGTCGACCGGCTCGTCGATCATGCCGCAGAAGAAGAACCCCGACGTGTCCGAGCTGACCCGCGGCAAGTCGGGCCGGCTGATCGGCAACTTGACCGGTCTGCTGGCGACGCTGAAGGCGCAGCCGCTCGCGTACAACCGGGATCTGCAGGAGGACAAGGAACCGGTCTTCGATTCGGTGGCGCAGCTCGAGTTGCTGCTCCCGGCGGTCACCGGACTGGTCTCCACCCTCGAATTCCACACGGATCGAATGGCGGAACTGGCACCGGCGGGCTTCACGCTGGCCACCGACATCGCCGAGTGGCTCGTCCGTCAGGGCGTCCCGTTCCGCGTCGCGCACGAGGCTGCGGGGGCGTGTGTCCGCGTCGCCGAGGGGCGGGGCGCCGGACTCGAGGATCTCACCGACGAAGAACTCGCCGGAGTCGATCCGGCTCTCACCCCGGACGTTCGGGAGGTGCTCACCGTCGAGGGCTCGATCGCCTCGCGTAACGCCCGCGGCGGTACGGCCGGTATCCGTGTGGCCGAACAGTTGGGCGGGGTCCGTCAGCTGTCCGAGTCGCTGCGCGAGTGGTGTCGATGACACCGGCGTCGGACGCCCCGGATTAGGGGCTGTGTGACGCGTCGAGCGCAGTAGGGTGAGGGCGGGCGGCAGCGAGACGTGCGTCACGGTTCGAGAGTCTGGGAGAGTGTTCGTGGGACTGAATACCGAAACGGTGATGGGCCCGATCCGTCGCGTGGTGGCGACGGCGCAGAACGGGTTGGAGGTGGTTCGTCTCGGCGGACTCGAGACGGACCTCACCACATCGCCGTTCGAGGTGGTCGAACGCGCACCGATGTATCGGCTCCGACGGTATTTCCCCGACACGGACCCGGCCGACGCCGGCCCCCCGATCGTCCTGGTTCCGCCGATGATGATGTCGGCCGACGTCTATGACGTGACACGGGACCAGGGCGCGGTCGGGATCCTGCGCTCGATGGGGATCGACCCCTGGGTGGTCGACTTCGGATCGCCGGATTCCGAAGAGGGCGGCTGGGATCGGAATCTCGCCGACCACATCGTCGCGATCAGCGAGATCATCGATCAGGTGCGGTCGCACACCGGCCGTGACGTCTATCTCTCCGGGTATTCGCAGGGCGGCATGTTCGCCTACCAGGCCGCCGCGTACCGCCGCAGCCGCAACATCGCCGGACTCGTGACGTTCGGCAGCCCGGTCGACACGCTCGCCGGGCTGCCGTTCGGGATCCCGGCCGGGTTCGCCACCGACGCCGCAGGCTTCCTCGCGGACCACGTCTTCAACCGGCTCGCGGTGTCGGGATGGATGGCCCGCACCGGGTTTCAGCTCCTCGACCCCGTCAAGACACTGAAGTCGAGGTTGGATTTCCTCCGTCAGTTGCACGACAGGGAAGCGCTGTTGCCGCGGGAGCAGCAGCGACGGTTCCTCGCGACCGAGGGCTGGGTCGCGTGGTCCGGTCCGGCCGTCGCCGAGTTGCTCAAGCAGTTCATCGTGCACAACCGCATGATGACGGGCGGGTTCGTGATCAAGGACCAGGTGGTGTCACTCGCGGAGTTGACCTGTCCGGTCCTCGCGTTCGTGGGAGAGGTCGACGACATCGGTCAGCCGTTGGCCGTCCGCGGCATCCGCCGGGCCGCCCCACGCGCGAACGTGTACGAATCGACGTTGCGGGCAGGGCATTTCGGTCTCGTCGTCGGCTCTGCCGCGGCGACCCACACGTGGCCCACGACCGGCAAGTGGGTGCTGTGGAACGAGGGGCTGGGGCCACGCCCCACCAACATCGAGTTGATGCGCTACGACGAGCACTTCGGTAGCGAATCCGGAGTGTCCATCAGCGACCGCATCATTCATACCGTGGCGTCGGTCGCCGAGGTGGGTGTCGGTGTCGGCAAAGGAATCAGCGACTTCGCGTCCGGCGCGTTGCGCGGCACGGTGGAACTGTCCGGCGAGGCCACGCGGGCGCTGCCCCGGCTGGCCCGGCTCGGTCAGATCCAGCCGCACACCCAGATCTCGCTCAGCCGGTTGCTGGCGGAGCAGCGTCGAAAGGCGCCGGGCGGCGAGTGCTTCCTCTTCGACAATCGCGTGCACACTTACGAAGCGGTCAATCAGCGGATCGACAACGTGGTCCGCGGTCTGATCCAGGCCGGTGTCCGTCCCGCCGCTCACGTCGGTGTCGTGATGCAGACGCGCCCGAGCGCGCTCGCCGCCATCGTCGCGCTGTCCCGTCTCGGTGCCGTCGCGGTCCTCCTGCCCCCGGGGCGGGAAGTTCACACCGCCCTCCGCATCGACGGTGTCGAGCGCATCGTCACCGACCCGGAGAATCTGGACGCCGCGCTCGCCACCGGCATCCAAGTGCTCGTGCTCGGCGGCGGTGCCCAGCGCGAACTCGACGTGGATCCGTCGGCGAATGTCGTCGATCTCGAGAAGATCGACCCCGACGGGGTGACGTTGCCGGGCTGGTACCGGCCCGATCCCGGCCTGGCCCGCGAGTTGGCGTTCATCATCTGCAGTGAGTCCAACGGGCACTGGGAGACCAAGCAGATCACGAACTACCGGTGGGCGCTGTCGGCGTTCGGAACGGCCTCGGCCGCCGATCTCGACCGCGGCGACACCGTGTATTGCCTTGCACCTCTGCATCATTCGTCGAGCCTGCTCGCCGCGATCGGTGGCGCGGTGGCCGGTGGATCCCGGATCGCGCTCTCGCGCGGACTCGACCCCGAGCGGTTCGCCGAAGAGGTCCACCGCTACGGCGTCACAGTGGTCAGCTACACGTGGACGATGATGCGCGAGATCCTCGACGCCGAAAATCTCGCGCTCGACGGAAGCCACCCCGTCCGGCTCTTCATCGGATCCGGAATGCCGCAGGGCTTGTGGCGCCGCACGACGGAACGGTTCGCACCGGCGAAGGTCCTCGAGTTCTACGCCTCCACCGAGGGCGACGTGGTTCTCGCGAACGTCGCAGGCGCGAAGGTCGGGGCGAAGGGGCGGCCCCTGCCCGGCAGCGCCGAGGTGCGGCTGGCGGCCTACGACCCGATCGCCGGCCGGCTGCTGGAGGACGAGCAGGGATTCATCCGCGAATGCGAGGACGACGAGGTCGGTCTGCTCCTCGGCAGGGCGGGCGTGCACGCCGAGATGTCCGGCGGCGCGATGCGCGGAATCTTCGCCGCGGGCGACGCGTGGATTCCGACGGAGAACCTCTTCCGCCGCGACGCCGACGGGGACTACTGGCTGGTCGACCACCGGAAGACCGTGATCGCGACTCCCCGGGGCGCGGTGTTCACCCAGCCGATCGTCGACGCGCTCGGGTCCGTGGATCGTGTCGACCTCGCGGTGGCCTACGGGGTGGCGGTCGGCGGCCGCACGCTGGCCGTTGCCGCGTTCACCCTCCGCGACGGGCCGCCGCCGAGACTGGCGGAGATCTCCGACGCGCTCGACGCGCTTGCGCCCGCGTTGCGGCCCGACATCATCCAGGTGGTGGGGGACATCCCGCTGGGGTCCTCGTATCGCCCGAATGCCGATGCCCTGAGCGCTGCCGGCCTGCCCAAGCCGGGAACCCGTGTGTGGTACGCCGATCCGGAATCGCACCAGTACCGGCGCCTGACCAAGGCGGTGGCCGCCGAGCTCGAGGACGGCTCCGCCGGAGTGCCCGCCGGCGCGCGGTAGCCTGACACTGCTCACCCGAACGGTTGGAGAGGACTTCCGTGGTTATTGATCCGACGTTGCTCGGCATTCTCGCGTGCCCACAGGACAAGGGTCCTCTGCTGTTGGTCGGAGACGAGTTGCTCTACAACCCTCGCCTTCGGCGGGCGTATCCCATCGAGAACGGGATCCCCGTCCTGCTGATCGACGAGGCCAGGGACGTCGACGCGGCCGAGCACGAGACGCTGCTCGCCCGAGCCGCCGGCGAGGCCTGATCACACCGGCAGATCGCCGGTGAGATAACGCTGCAACGTCGGGGCGACGATCGCGACCAGATCGTCGATGGGCAGCGACGCGAGTGGCTCGATTTCGAGGACGTACCGCGTCACCAGGACGCCGGCCATCTGCGATGCCACCAATTGCATGCGCAGCATGCCGGTTCCGGGTGGTTCGTCGACGCGCGGTCCGAGGTCTCGGAGCACGACCTCGAGGAGGAACGTGCGGATGAGGGTCGGTTCGTTCCCCGCCATCGCGGACCGGAACGCCGCGACCACGGCGGGCTTGTGCGGCGACTCCCAGACCGAGAACACGGCCCGGGCGAGGCGGCTGCCGATCTCGTCCGGCGGGGTGTCGAGCACCGGCGCGATCACCTTCGTCGGATCCACCGGAATGTCCACCGACGCGAGGAACAGTTGTCGCTTGGTTCCGAAGTAGTGGTGGACCAGCGCGGAGTCGACGCCCGCCCCGGAAGCCACGGAACGGACACTGGTCTTGTCGAATCCGTTCTGTGCAAACAGTTTTCGTGCGGTAGTCAGGATTCGTGACCGCGTGTCCGGGTTGCCCGGGCGTCGTCCGGTCCGCAGCCCGGGTGCGCTGTCGATGCGTGTCGCGGGGTCGGTCATGGTGTGCGGCGCCTCAGCGTTGCGGCGCCCAGCGACAGTGCGAGCAGGGCGAAGGCGGCGACCACCGCGAGGTCGCGCCACATGAGGCCGGTCGCCCCGGGGTGGGTGGCGACCTGCTGCAACGCCTCGACGGCGTAGCTCAGCGGGAGGACGTTGCTGATCCATTCCAGCCAGGTGGGGAGCTGATCCCGCGGAACGAGCAGCCCGCACAGGAAGAGCTGGGGAACCACGACCACCGGCATGAACTGCACCGCCTGGAATTCGGTGCGCGCGAACGCGCTGCACAGCAGACCGAGGGCCACGCCGAGGATCGCGTTCAGCACGGCGATCAGCAGCACCCACGTCACGCTGCCCTCGGTGGTGAGGCCGAGGAATCCGAACGAGACCGCACACGCCAGCGCCGCCTGCGCCGCAGCGGCGCTGGAGAACGCCGCGGCGTAGCCACCGAGCAGGTCGAGTTTGCCCATCGGTGTCGTGAGCAGGCGTTCGAGGGTGCCGGACGTCCGTTCGCGTTGCATCGCGATCGACGTGACGAGGAACATCACGACGAACGGCAGGATGCCCAGCATCGTGATCGCGACGCGCTCGAACAGCGATTGCTGACCGGGCGGCGCCGGAACGTTCTGATACAGGAAGTACAGCAGCACCATCAGCAGGCTGGGCACCACCAGAATCATGGCGACCGTGCGGTGATCCGTCCGCAGTTGCGCGAGGATCCGGCCCGCCGTGGCCGCGAAGATCGTGACGTTCATCAGTTCTCACTCCCGACATGTGATGCGCGGATGAGGTTCAGGAAAGCGTCTTCGAGGCTCGTCTCTCCGGTCTGTTCCCGGAGTCCGCCGGGGGAGACCTGCGCGAGAACGTAACCGTCCCGCATGAGCAGCAGCGACGCGCAGTGTTCGGCCTCGTCCATGACGTGGCTCGACACCAGCAGGGTGGTTCCCGCGGCGGCGAGTTCCTCGAATCGCTCCCAGAGTTCGACGCGCAGGAGTGGGTCCAGGCCGACGGTGGGTTCGTCGAGGACGAGGAGCTCGGGGCGCGCCACCAGCGCGCACGCCAGGCTGACCCGGCCCAGCTGCCCACCCGACAGATCTGCCGCCTTCTGGGTGGCGAAGCGAGACAACCCGACCGCGTCGACAGCTTCGGTGACCGCGCTCGACGGCTGACCGTAGAGCGCGGCGAAGTAGGCGACGTTCTTCCTGACCGTGAGGTCGGCGTACACGCTGGGGGACTGGGTGACGTACCCGACGCGGCTTCGCAAGGAGACCGAGCCTGCGGGGGACCCCAGCACGGTGACCGTCCCGGATTCCACGATCTGAGTGCCGACCACGCACCGCATCAGCGTGGTCTTTCCGCATCCGGAGGGTCCGAGGAGGCCGGTGATGGATCCGCTCTGCACCTGCACGTCGATGCCGTGCAGCACCTCGTTCCTGCCTCGGCGCACGTGCAGATCACGGATGTCGATCGCTGCGCTGCCATTCATGGCGGGCCTCAATTCATCACTGGGTGAATTCATTGTGTGATGAATTATGCGACCGTCGGGGTGGCGTCGTCAACGGTTGTGGAGAATCGGGACGTGACCATCGATCGACTCGACCGGGCAGAACCCGTGGACGCCGCGCACATCGTCCTCGGATCCACGCTGATCGTCGGCGACGTCCGGATCCGCATCGTCGAGGTGGAGGCGTACGGCGGGGAGAAGGACGGCCCGTGGCCCGACCCGGCTTCGCACTCGTACCGGGGGAGGACCCCGCGCAACGAGGTGATGTTCGGTCCGGCCGGGCACCTGTACGTCTACCGCAGCTACGGGATGCACTTCTGCATGAACGTGTCCTACGGTCCGGTCGGCACCGCGGGCGGAGTGCTGCTTCGTGCGGGAGAAGTGCTCGACGGGTCCGCGACGGTCCGGGCACGCAGACCCCACGCGACGAGACCGGCCGATTGGGCGCGCGGGCCCGGCAACCTGGGGTCCGCGACCGGCGTCACCCTCGCCGAGAACGGTGCGGCACTGTTCGAAACCGATTCGCCCGTTCGGCTGGAGGTTGCGGATTCGGACGGCTGGCTGAGCGGCCCGCGGGTCGGGGTCAGCACGGCCGCCGACCGCCCGTGGCGCTTCTGGATTCCGGAGTCGCCGGCCGTGTCCGCGTACCGGAGAAGCCCGCGTGCGATGCCCGCCGACGAGCGGATGGGATGATCGAACCCGTGACTGAGAACATCATCGATGAACTGACCTGGCGCGGGCTCATTGCCCAATCAACCGATCTGGACGCGCTGCGCCGTGATCTCGACGCCGGACCGGTCACGCTCTATGCCGGTTTCGATCCGACCGGACCGAGTTTGCACGCCGGCCATCTCGTGCCGCTGCTCGCGCTGAAGCGATTCCAGCGCGCGGGCAACCGTCCCATCGTGCTGGCGGGTGGTGCGACCGGTCTGATCGGCGATCCCCGCGACGTCGGTGAACGCACGATGAACTCCGCCGACATCGTGGCGGAATGGGCCGATCGGATTCGGGGTCAGCTCGAACGGTTCGTCGAGTTCGACGACTCGCCGAGTGGCGCCGTCATCGAGAACAACATGAACTGGACGGGCAAGCTGTCGGCCATCGACTTCCTCCGCGACGTGGGCAAGCACTTCTCCGTCAACGTGATGCTCGCGCGGGACACCGTGAAGCGTCGCCTCGAAACCGACGGCATGTCCTACACCGAATTCAGCTACATGCTGCTCCAGGCCAACGACTACCTGCACCTGCGACGCAGTCACGGTTGCTCACTGCAGGTCGGCGGATCCGATCAGTGGGGCAACATCATCGCCGGCGTCGAGCTGAACCGGCGCGTCGACGCCGAATCGGTTCACGGTCTGACCGTCCCGCTCGTCACGTCGGCGGACGGCAAGAAGTTCGGAAAGTCGACAGGAGGCGGAAGCCTGTGGCTCGACCCGGAGATGACGAGCCCCTACGCGTGGTACCAGTACTTCGTGAACACCGGCGACGCCGACGTGATCAAGTACCTGCGATGGTTCACGTTCCTCACCGCCGAGGAGCTGGCGGAACTGGAGACGGCCACCGCCGAGCGGCCGCATGCCCGCGAGGCCCAGCGCAGGCTCGCCGCCGAGATGACGACACTCGTGCACGGCGAAGCCAACACCCGTGCCGTGGAGCTCGCGAGCCAGGCACTGTTCGGCCGCGCGGAACTGCAGGACCTGGACGAGCCGACGCTCGGCGCCGCCCTTCGTGAGGCGTCCGTCGCGGAACTCGCGCCGGGCGAGCCATCCAGCATCGTCGACCTTCTCGTTCTCAGCGGCTTGTGCGAGAGCAAGGGTGCGGCCCGCCGCGCTGTGAAGGAAGGCGGCGCCTCCGTCAACAACCAGAAGATCTCCAGTGAGGACTGGACTCCCGAATCGGGCGATCTGCTGCACGGGACGTGGCTCGTGGTTCGGCGCGGAAAGCGCAACTTCGCCGGCGTCAAAGTGCTGTCGAACTAGCGTGCGGCGGGTCACAGCGGCGTAATTCGGACCGACTCCGTCCGGTGGCCCGCGCGCAGCGCGGGTCACCAGCGGATTTCACGTACCGGATTCCTGTGACCAGGGGATTTGACGCTCCGTTTTCATTCGCGTAACTTATTCCAGGTCAGAGCGACACGGACACCAACCCCGACCGAGAGGCCGGGGACACGAGGTTGGACGCAGGCGCCTGAACTTCCCGAGAACACCGAGCAAGTTTCGATGCTTTCGAGATGTCCTGATCGCCCCGGTTTGCGCCGGGATGCGGCAGGAGATAAGTTGGAACGGTTGCCCCGGAGCGGCTGGCGAGTGAGCCAGAAGTGATGGTGTGCGCGTGTTCTTTGAGAACTCAACAGTGTGTCGATGAATG
>NZ_JARJBD010000162.1:0-11261 GCF_029269925.1 Rhodococcus sp. T2V | reverse complement strand
CGGCGGCCCGGATCACCCGCACTGCGATCTCACCGCGGTTCGCGACGAGCACCTTCGTGATGTGCGCGCTGGCATGACTGGGCACTGAGCCTCCTGTGGTTCGCATGGTCTGTCTCCGCGGTGGTCCCCGGGGGTGTTCACCGGCGGTGGGTTACGGCATCACTTCGGAGTCTAGGCACCGAACCGATCGGTGTTGCCACCGGACCGAATATTGCCGTCAGGCCTGTCCGACGCTCCGCAACCCTACCGAAGGGTAGCTGGTTGAAACCTGTTCCAGTTGCCGGCGGAGGCTCGCGACCCACGTGTGGACGCTCGCCGCGGCGATGTCGTTGCCCGGATATCGGACCGCCAGATTGACGCCGCGGGGGGTGCGATTGATCCACGCGTACACGTCGTGGGTGTACTGCCGGCTCCGCAGCGCCCGGGCGTTGCGCTCGTGCCAGCGGCCCGCTTCGGGCACGAACCGGACGTCCATGTAGGAGACGACGAAGCGCGGCCGGATGGGGATGCCGAGTTCCTTCTCGATCTGGTCGAACGGGACCACCGAGATCGGTTTCGTCCGGGCCACGCTGTCGGCGGCCTCGCGGGCGACGGTGGCGAAGTCGTCCGAGGTCACCTCGAAGTCGATCGGGCTCAGACCCACGAACCAGCCCAGTGCGGACGCCCACTGCGGGGAGTGCCGGGTATGGACCGGGGTGACCGTCCGAAAGCGGTCATCGCCCGCCACTTCCGCGCCGGCCAGGCCGAGGCACGCGAGCAGGCCGGGGAAGAACCCCACATCCGCCTCGCGGCACGCCGAGTTGAACGCCGCGGCCTGGTCGGCGTCGAGTATCCAGGCGGACAGGTTCTGCTGCGCATACGACGTGCGCGGGCCGACTTCCAGCGGGAACTCGGGGAGCCCCGGCCCTTCGAGTGCGGACCGCCACACGTCGAGCGCCTCACGCTTCACCTCGGCGTCGGTGGAGATCTCACGCTCCTCGCGGCCGAAGTCGATATAGCTGCCGACGGGGAACAGGTTGGCTGTGCGACCGGACAGCGCCTGCTCGTACAGGGCGGTCAACTCGTGGGCGACGAGCACGATGGAGAACCCGTCGATGATCGAGTGATCCGCCGCGAAGAACACCGTGAACCGGTCGCGTTGCACGGTTTCCAGCGTCGCGAAGACGTACGACGGCCAACTGTGCGGCGAGGCGTACTCGTCGAACAGTTGCTGCAGGTGCGCGAAGTTGTCGCCTCCGGCGGCGTCGTAACCGTGGCTGACGACCCCCACGTGCAGCCCGCCCTGCGGCACGGTCCGCCGGCACACCCGCTCGGTCTCCGTGTCGAACGTCGTGTGCGAGCGCAGCACCTCGTGACGATCGGTCCACTTCTCCAGCGCGGTCCGGAACGCGGTGACGTTCAGTGCGCCGTGGATCTCGAATGCGGTGCCCAGCCAGGATTCGCGACCGTCGGCATCGGCGCATCGGCGCAGATGCGCCTCGTGGATGTACGAAGCCGGACGGGGATCGTCCACCCACTCCGAGCGGGCGCACGGCAGCCATTCGGTGAGCGCACCCACCGGAACGGGGTAGTCGGCAAGTTCGGTGAATTCCATCGGTATGTGTTCAGACCCTGCCTAGCCGCGAAGATGCCGCTTGATTCGCGCGAGCATCGCCGACATGCCGCGCAGCCGCAGCGGACTGACGGCGTCGGCGAGCCCGAGCGCGGAGTAGAAATCGTCCGGAACGCCGAGGATGGTGACAGCACTGTGCCCATCCAGGCCCTGGTGGAGGATCGACGCGAAACCCCGCGTCGTCGGTGCCTCCGCGGGCGCGCTGAAGTGCAGTCGCACGTGCTCCGGATCGGAGTCGTCGACCGACAGGAACAGCGGAGACTGGCACTCCGGCACCGGTTCCATCGCGTCCTGCTCGAGTTCGGCAGGCAGGGGCGCCAGTTCGCGGCTGAATTCCAGCAGCAACTGCAGCTTGTCCGAGCCGTCGACGGCGGCGAAGTCGTCGACGATCTCGGCAAGCGAATCGGGTAGTTGGGTCATGACGTTGCGCCGGGAACGTCTCCCGGCTCTTCACCCCTGACGATCGGAACGCGAACCATGTTGCCCCATTCCGTCCACGAACCGTCGTAGTTGCGGACATTGGGGTAACCGAGCAGGTGGGTGAGGACGAACCAGGTGTGGCTGGAACGCTCACCGATCCGGCAGTACGCCACGATGTCGTCGTCGGCGGAGACCCCGCCGTAGATCTCGTTCAGTTCACCGCGCGAACGGAAACGGCTGTCGGGTGCCGCGGCCTTGGCCCACGGAATGCTCTGCGCGCTCGGGATGTGGCCGCCGCGGAGGGCGCCCTCTTCGGGGTAGTCGGGCATGTGGGTGCGCTCGCCGGTGTACTCCTGCGGCGAACGGACGTCGATCAGCGGTCCCTTGCCGAGGTGATCGAGGACGTCGTCCTTGAACGCGCGGATCGGGGCGTCGTTGCGCTCGACCACCGGGTAGTCGGTGGGGGAGGTCTCGGGGACGTCGAACGCGGTGTCCCGGTTCTCGGCGATCCACGCGTCGCGGCCGCCGTCGAGGAGACGGACGTCCTCGTGTCCGAACAGCGTGAACACCCAGAGGGCGTACGCCGCCCACCAGTTGCTCTTGTCGCCGTAGATCACGACGGTGTCGTCGCGGCTGATGCCCTTGCGGCTCATCAGCTCGGCGAACTGCTCCCCGTTGATGTAGTCACGCGTCACCGGATCGTTGAGATCGAGGTGCCAGTCGACCTTGACGGCGCCGGGGATGTGACCGACGTCGTAGAGGAGCACGTCCTCGTCCGATTCCACGACCTTGAGGCCGGGTGTGCCCAGATTCGCGGACAGCCACTCCGTCGACACGAGCCGACCGGGATTGGCGTACTCGGCGAAGGACTGGGTGGGATCTGGCGCTACGGGCACGGGTGGGCTCCTGGGGCAGATGCGACGGGGACGGATCAATTCTAGGCGGACGCCGGAGGTTCTTCCGACCGGCGTTCACACTTACCTTCCGCGCACGGTGAGGACGGTGAAAGCGGGCGCGTAGATTCGCACCGGAACGGAGGCCCCATGCCCGACATCGCGACGCGCGCCGACCTGGAGCTGCTGCTCCGGCACTTCTACGGCCGGGCATTCGCCGACCCGGTCCTCGAACCGGCATTCGAGACGCTCGCCGTGATCGGCCTGGACGACCACCTGCCCGTCATGTGCGACTTCTGGGAGACGATCCTGCTGCGCACCGGCGTCTACCGCGGCAGCGTCGGTGCCGTGCACCGGGCGCTGCACGGCAGGCACGGATTCACCGACCGGCACTTCGACCGCTGGGTCGAGCTGTGGACGTCCAGCGTCGACGAGTTGTTCCTCGGCGTCGTCGCACAGCAGGCCAAGGTCGAGGCGGCCAGGATCGCCGTCGGGATGCGGCGACGGCTGTTCGTGCCCTCCGGTGGTCAGACGACTGGAGTGCCCTCCAGGTTCAGCTGACTGGTGAGCTCCGCGATGGGAGTGACACCGTTCTCGCAGACGTCGTGCATGATCTCCCGCAGCCGTACCAGGAACTCCGTGACCGCACGCCGTGCCGTCGGCGTCTCGGGGAACCGCGACCGCAGCGCGAGACCGCGGTGGGTGCGTGAGATCCAGAACTGGGCATCGTCCGCGACCGTCACGTTGCTGATGTGATGGGCGTTCAGTTCGTCGTGGTCGTCGGTGCCCGGCAGCTTGCGGTAGTCGATGTAGGAGACCATGAACACATCGGTGCGGGTTCGGCGATATCCGTCACCGAGCGCCTCCCGCACCTGGGCCATCGTCACGCCCTTGAGCGTGAGCGCCGTGCGGAACGAGGCGTGGGTGTGCGCCAGCGAGGCTTGGAAGTCGCAGTCGGGGGTCAGTTCGACCGTCAGCGGCGCGCTCGTCGTGAGCCACCCGATCGCGTTGGCCCACTGCGGGTCCTGGCGGATGTGCAGCGGAAACTGCAACGGCATCCGGTCGGTGCCGTTGATCGACTGCACGGCCAGGCCCATCGCGGTGAGCGTCCCCGTGAACAGGCTTCCCCCGGAGTCCAGGCAGATCTCCTCGAACCGGTCGGTGCCCGCGGAATCGAGGAGGGGACGCACGTCGGCGCCCTGTGGGGCGGGCCTGCCGGCCTCGACACCCAGATCGAGCGGGAAACTGGGCGCGGTGCCGCCGCAGCGCTCGTAGAAGCGGGCCCATTCCCGCACCCGGGGGTCGCCGATCTCGGTGACCGGCGCCACGGCCTCGAGTTCGCAGTACCGCAGGAAGCTCCCCGGATCGCCGAGTTCCTCAGTCAGCTCCGCTTCGGTGAGTACACCCGAGCGGCCCAGCCCGATGATGCGCTGATAGATCTGCCGGAGTTCGCCCAGCGCGATGACGAGCGAATACCCGTCGACGAGCGTGTGATCGAACGCACTGACCACGGTGTAGTGCGAGTCGCGCTCGATGGTCGCGAACAGGTAGGCGGGGAACGTCAGCGGATCGCACGCCTCGGTGAACCGGTACCGCAGATGGTCGCGGAGCTCGTGCGGTGACGTCGTCACCGAGGACTCGGACGCGACGACGGTGATGTCGTCGGGATCGAGATCCACCCGTGCCATCGCGTCCGGGCTCACGTCGAAGCCGGTCTGCAGCGTGTCGTGACGCCGGATGAAATGCACCAGCGCCTCCGCGAGCGCGTCCCGGTCGAGTCGGCCGGGGAGGTCGAAAGCCGCTGCCATCCAGACGCTTCGGCCGACACCGTGCGTGCGCGCGGTATCGAGATGGAACTGCTGGTTGTACGACGGCGGCACCGCCGAGGCCGACACTTCGCCCGGCGCGACCGACCATTCCGTCACCAGGCCGGGTTCGAGCATGTACCGGTCGATGGACGTGACGTGCACTACTGCGCCCCTGCGACAGTCGCGGATTCCGCGACCGCCGGCGCGAAGGGCGTCACCGTGTAATCGCCGTCGCGTGCCACGGTTTTCAGGATGGTCGACAATCGTTCTGCATACGCCGTCACCGATCGGTGCGCCTCCTCGGTGTCCGGATGCGAGACGGCCATCCACGTGCCCTCGAGGACGCGATTGATCCAGATCGACGCGATCTGGGTGGCCTTGCCACCCACGATGCCGGTCGCGCGGGTCGACGCGAAATTCTCGGTCTGCGGCAACCGCCGGCCGTCGATGTACGACACGATCGGCGGCGGTGCGAGCGTGGTGTGCTGCGACGTCGCTTCGGGGCCGACCTGAGCGAGCACGGTGTCGATCACCTGCTGCACGGACACCTCACCGAGAGCCTTGCCCGAACGGTAGGCGTCCTGCGCGCGCTGAGCGAGTCCCGTGAACGTCGTGGCATCCTCCAGGGCGAACCCGACCGGAATGAGGTTGATGAACCACCCCTGGGACCAGTAGAACTGCGGATCGTTGCGGGTGGTGAGAGGGGACAGCGCCATGTAGCGGTCGCGCCCGACCAGCTCGTGTTCGGTGATGGCAAGGGCCGCGAACACGCCGCCGATGAAGTTGGAACCGTGGGCCTTGCACACGGCACCGAACCGCTCGCACTCGTCGGCGTCGGCGAGGTCGAACCGGCTGCCGATGGCCGGCTTGGGTTCGTCGGAGGCGCCGAGGTCGAGGGGAAAGCTCGGGAAGGTTCCGCCGTTGCGGGTGAGGTGGCCGATCCAGCCGTGGACCTCGGGGGAGGCGAGGGTCAGCGTCGCCGCCTTCTCCCGTTCCCGCCGGCTGTACTCCACGTAGCTTCCCGGGTCCGGCAGTTCGGGCTCCACGCCGTCGAGTTCGGCCTGATAGAGGATCCGGGTCTCGGCAAACGTGAGGATCATCGACTGCATGTCGGTGTGCGCGTGATCGACGGCGTGGAACAGGGTGAAGCTGTCCTCGCTCCCGGGAGCCCCGGTGTCGTAGTGCTCCACCACCCCGAACACGAATGCAGGCCAGGCCAGCGCGCTCGTGTCGTTCGCGAAGCGCGCGGCAATGTGGTCGCGGACCTGTTCAGGGGTGGTGAGGGTCTCACCCTCGTGTGCCGTGAGCGCGATGGAGTCGGCAGGCACGACGTGCCGTCGGACGGAATTGGTGGTGTCCGTGGGGTCGGCGTCCGCGTTCTCGAACGAGAACCAGCTGTGTAGCGTGTCGTGCCGCAGGACGTAACGCTCCAGGGTGCGGGTCATCGCGGCGGTGTCGAGGCGGCCCGGAAAGTCGAAGGCGATGCCGATCCACGGGGACTGGGTCTCGCCGTTGTTCGCCGCCAGCCGGGCCCGCCGCAGATGCCGTTCCTGCATGGTGGTCGGCAGCGCCGGATCAACCGGCGCCTCGGCAGCCGCACGTGCACTCGCGTCCGTGACTTTCCACTCGACGACCCGCCCAGGCTCTGGCTTCCAGTGGGTGATCAAGTTCAAGTCCATCGAGCGGCTCCTGGTGTCGAATTCGAGTTGCGAGGTGGGTCGGGTGTGGCACGGACTTCTCGCAACAGGATGCGGCACCGAGTGCCTAACCGCGAGAGGTAACGAAGTATGAGACTGATTACAGGTCGGTCCCGGTCCAGTCAAGTGTCGGGCAAAAGGGTTCCACGCTGCAAGTTCTTCGCGTAGCATCCAGCAATCTTTGAACAACCTCACAGCTTTCTGTGAGGTTCGAGCCGCTAACCTGTCCGGATGCTTGTGACCGCGGAGCGTAGCGCGCAAGCCCGATCCTTCAGGGCCGGGTCAGAGCTTCGACTTCGGCCTGCCGGGAGCGCGAGGCGGTCGCCGCTGCTGCTCGATGTACTGCCGGATGATCGAGAGAGGCGCCCCGCCGCACGATGCGGCGAAGTAACTCGGGGACCAGAGGTGTCCGTTGATGGAGTGCTGGTTCACCCATCCGCGGTGCTGGTCGCGCAGGCGGCGTGCGGAGACGCCTTTGAGGCTGTTCACCAGCTTCGAGACTTGGATGGTCGGAGGGTATTCGATCAGCAGGTGCACGTGGTCGCCCTCCCCGTCGAACTCGACCAGCCGGGAACCGAAGTCGTCGCACACGCTGTGCATCACCTGTTCGCAGGTGGTCAGCATCTCGTCGGTGAGGGCTCCGTGCCGATATTTGGTAACAAAGACCAAGTGGACGTGCAGGGCGGAAACTACGGAGCGGCCGCGTCTGTATTCCGGTTCAGAAACCATAGACCAATGGTATTCTGTGGGTGTGCAGTTGCGATACCAGTACCGCGTCTATCCGACGCCCGGTCAGCAGGACATGCTGGCCCGGTCGTTCGGGTGTGCACGGGTGGTGTTCAACGACTGCCTGCGGATCCGCCAGGACGCGTATGCGGCCGGGGTGAGCCTGTCGGATACCGCCGTACAGAAGCGGGTGGTCACCGCGGCGAAGAAGACTCCGGAGCGGGCCTGGTTGGGCGAGGTCGCCTCGGTGGTGCTGGTGCAGGCGTGCCAGGACGCGCGGCGGGCGTACCGAAACTGGTTCGACTCGCTCTCCGGGAAACGGAAGGGCCGCACGGTCGGTGCGCCGCGGTTCCGGTCCCGCCGGGACAATCGGCAGACGATCCGTCTGACCCGCAACGGGTTTTCGATTCGCCCGAGCGGGAAGCTGTACGTGGCGAAGGTCGGCGAGGTGGAGGTCGCCTGGTCCCGCGATCTGCCGTCGGAACCGTCGTCGGTGACGATCATCAAGGATGCGGCGGGCCGGTATTTCGCGTCGTTCGTGGTCGAGACGACCGACGAGCCGCTGCCGCCGGTCGATGCGGAGGTCGGGATCGACCTCGGGTTGGCGACGTTCGCGGTTATGTCGAACGGCAAGATCATCAGCTCGCCGAAGTTCCTGCGCCGTGCCGAACGCAAGCTCCGCGCGGCGCAGCAGGTTCTCTCGCGGAAGGAGGAGGGCAGCAACAACCGGGTCAAGGCACGTCTTCGCGTCGCGAAGGCTCACACCAGAGTGTCCGATGCTCGCAGGGACTGGGCGCACAAGCATTCCACGGCGATCATCCGCGAGAACCAAGCGGTGTTCGTCGAGGATCTGTGCGTGCGGGGGCTGGCGCGGACACGGTTGGCGAAATCGGTTCACGACGCCGGGTGGGGGATGTTCACCCGGATGCTGGAGGAGAAGGCCGCCCGCTACGGGCGCACCTTCGTCAAGGTGGACCGGTTCTATCCGTCGTCGCAGATCTGCTCCCGATGTGGGGTCCGGGGCGGCCCGAAACCGCTCTCGATCCGGGAGTGGACATGCACGGTGTGCGGCGCGGTTCACGACCGCGACGTCAACGCCGCGAAGAACATCCACGCCGCAGGACGTGCGGAGTGGTTAAACGCCTGCGGAGGGGTCGTCAGTCTTCCCTCCTAGAGGGAAGCGAGCCCCAGTGAAACAGGAACCCACCCCAGCGGCGCGCAGCGGCGCAGAAGGAATCCCGGCCGTTCCCAGCCGGGAGGACGTCAATCAGCGTGACGCACTCTATCGGGGCGAACTCGGTCGGTGGGTCCCGTGGCTGGGTCTGGCAACCAGTCTCGCCGCCGTCTTCATGCAACTCCTGGACGCGACCATCGTCAACGTCGCGCTGCCGAGCATCGCAGTCGATCTGGGCGCCTCGGTGTCGGCGCAGCTGCTGATGGTGAGCGTCTACACGCTGTCCTTCGCGTGTTCCCTGATCACGGCGGCGCGACTGGGGGATCTACTCGGCAGGCGACGGGTCTTCCTCACCGCGCTGGCCGTCTTCATCGTGGCCTCACTGCTCTGCGGACTCGCCCAGTCGCCGACCGCTCTCGTCGTGTCGCGGGCGTTGCAGGGCCTCGCGGCGGGGTCGATGTCGGCTCAGACGTTCGCCATCATCTCGGGGCTCTTCCCGAAACGCGCCCATCCGCGGGTGTTCGGGATCTACGGCGCGACCATCGGGCTCGCCACGATCTGCGGTCCCCTCGTCGGCGGACTTCTCATCCAGTGGGACCTCTTCGGCTGGGGCTGGCGGCTCATCTTCTTCGTCAACCTCCCGCTCGGTCTCGCCGCCCTGGTCCTCGGCTACTTCTACCTCGTCGACGCGAAGCCGGACGGTGTTCGCCAACTCGACCTGGGCGGCGCCGTGCTGTCGGCAGTCGGGCTGTTCCTCCTGATCTTTCCGCTCGCGGAAGGACGTGAACGCGGCTGGCCGACGTCGATCGTGGTGATGCTGCTGTGCTCGGTGCCGGTGCTGATCGCCTTCGTCGTCTACGAGTGGCGGCTCGGGCGCCGCGGCGGCGACCCGGTCCTGCGCCTGGAGTTGTTCACCGACCGCGCGTTCTCGCTGGGCGCCGCCATCGCGTTCGTATTCTTCGGCACGCTCACGTCGCTGATCTTCACCATCTCGCTCACCCTGCAGTTCGGGTTCGGGTTCTCCCCGCTGCGGGCCGGGATGATGACGCTGCCGTGGGCGCTCGGCACCGGTCTCGCCGCGCTGGCCTCCGCCGCCGTCTACCGGCGCATCGGCAACCTCGTCCTGCCGTCGGGGATGGTGCTCTTCGCAGGCTCCCTCGTCGTGCTGGCAGCGCAACTGCAGCACGAGGGCACCGATCCGAGGTGGTCGGCGCTGGCCGGGCCCCTGTTCATCGGGGGAGCCGGGCTCGGATTGTTCGTGGCGCCGCTCCAGACGGCGATCCTCGCGACCGTGCGACCGCAGAACGCGGGCTCGGTGTCCGGGCTGCTGCCGACGGTCCAGCAGGTGGGCAGTTCGATCGGGCTCGCGGTGATCGGCGTGGTGTTCTTCAACCTCGTCGCGACGCAGTCGGCGGACGCGGTGCAGGCCGAGCGGCCGGCGCTGACCGCTCAGCTCGCCGAGGTCGGGGTGCCGCCGGGGCTGATCCCGCGCGCGGAGGAGACATTCGTGCGGTGCGCGTCGGAACAACTCGGGTCCACGTCCCCGATGAAGGTGCCCGACGAGTGCCGCTCACCGGTATCGGGAGGAACCCAGCTCGGTGCTGCCCAGCAGCAGATCGCCGACTCCGCGGTGGTCGCGGCGCGGGAATCGACCCGCAATGCGGCAGGCGAGGCGTTTCTGCAGGCGGAACGCCGCATCCTCTGGATCATCGCGGCGGTCGCCGCTGCCATCGGGGTGGCGTCGCTGACCTTGCCGCGCCGGAACCAGCCGGTCGATGACGGCTCAGTCGCCGCGGCCTGACGTCGCCCACAACTCGGCGACGCCGACCCCCACGTCCGCGAGCAACCTCCGGACGAGTGGCAGACCGATCCCGATCACGCTGGACGGGTCGCCCTCGATGCGGTCCACGAACCATCCGCCCAGGCTGTCGAGGGTGAACGCACCCGCGACCTGGAGTGGTTCCCCGGTCGCCAGGTAGGCCTCCAGATCGGCGTCCGGTGGGCTCGCGAAATGGACCACGGTGGCGCTGTGGTCGTGTGCGTCACCCACCACGGTGCCCTCGGTGATACGCAGGACGCTGTGCCCGGTGAGCAGGGTCGCGCTACGGCCGGCCATCGACGACCAGCGCTCGCGCGCGACGTCGACGGTCCCGGGCTTGCCCTGCAGGGCGCCGTCGATCAACAGCATGGAGTCGCATCCGACGATCACGGCATCCGAGATCCCGTCCCGCGCGAGAACGGGGAGGACGTCCTTTGCCTTGGCGCGGGCCAATTCGGTGACGACGTGCTCGGGGGCGGCGTCGGCACCGAGTGCCGCGATGAGGGCGTCCTCGTCGACCCCGGAGACTCGCACCACCGGTTCCACCCCGGCGCTGCGCAGCACGGCCAGCCGCGCCGGGGACGCCGAGGCGAGAACGAACGACGTCACGAGGCCCGGATCAACGCCGGTACGCCGACACGTTCGGGAACGCGTACGGCGAGAACGGGGCGACGCTGCGGTGCATCCGGGTGGGAGCACCCCAGGATTCGGGTGGGACGTGCGAATCCGGCTCTCCGCTGTCGGCGGCCGCGACGGCGGAGAGCACAGCGACGAGCGCCGCGATCTCCTCGTCGGAGGGCGAACCCTTGACCACCTTCAGGAACGGCTCACGGGCCGCGTCGGCCGCTGCACCGTCGGCGGGGAGGTCGGTGACTGCGCCCTCCTCGAGCGTGGTGCCCGCCGCGGACCCGTTGACTGGCGACGTCGCGTCCGGGCTGGTCTCGGTGCGCACGTCGTCCTCGGTGATAGCGGTCACTCTGTCCAATGATTCGCCGACGCTCATAGCGGGATGTTCCCATGCTTCTTGGGCGGGAGGGTGACCATTTTGCGTTCGAGCAGGCGCAGGGCGGCCACGATCTGTCCGCGGGTGTGGGACGGGGGGATGACGGCGT
>NZ_JARJBD010000161.1:0-11636 GCF_029269925.1 Rhodococcus sp. T2V | reverse complement strand
TCGTCGTGGACGACCTTGTGACTGGCAAGGTCCAGATCTTGCTGTGTGGACATGATTTCCTCTCCGCGCCGGTGGATCTCAGCGTTGTGCGGTGCCGGCCGGTCCTGCGACCGGGTCGATGGTGTCGGTGATTGTGTGTGCGAGAGATGGACCCACCGGGGTCCGGATCGTGTGTCCTGTCATGTGAATCGACCGCCGGTCAGCGGGTGCCGGCCTTGGCGTACTCGGCGACCTTGTCGATGTTGGTCTTGTCGATGAACGACGGCCCGGTCAGCGTGGGCCCGCCGCCGCCGATGACGTTGCCGTTGTTCAGGTAGAGCCACAGCGAATCGATGGCCAGGTAGCCCTGCAGGTACGGCTGCTGGTCGATCGCCCACTGCACGCTGCCGTCGGAGATGGCGTCGACGAGCGCGGCGTTGGTGTCGAACGTGAAGACCTTGGCGGGGCTGCCCGCATTACCGACGGACTGGACGGCAGTGAGGGCGATCGGCGCGCCGAGCGCGAGCACGCCGTCGATGGACGGGTCCTGCTGGAGCTTGGCGGCGATCGTCGAGTTCACCGACGGCATGTCCTCGCCGTTGACGTTGAGCGTCTCGAACGTGCCGCGGAACGTCTGCTTGACACCGGCGCAACGGGATTCGAGCTGAACCTGCCCCTGCTGCTGAATGACGCAGATGACGTGCTTGACGCCGTCGTCGTTCAGCCGGTTGCCCGCCGCCTGGCCGGCGATGGTCTCGTCCTGCCCGAAGTACTGGGCGACGCCCATGTCCTTCCACGCGCCGTATCCGGCGTTGAACGCGGAGATCGGGATACCCGCGTCCTGCGCGCTCTTGACTGCGGGTGCCATCGCTTCGGGGGTGGCGAGGGTGAGTGCGAGACCGTCGACCTTGGAGTCGATCGCCGTCTGCACGAGGTTGGCCTGGTTGGGGGCCTGCGGATCGGAGGAGTACTTCAGTTCGACGTTGTCCTTGTCGGCGGCGTCCTGCGCGCCGGTGCGGATCAGGTCCCAGAACGTGTCGCCCGGTGCCGCGTGGGTGACCATCGCGATCGTGATACGAGGGGTGTCGGCGCTGCCCGCGCCGATCCCGGAGCCGCTGCTGTCCGGCTTGCCGCCGGTGCTCGAGCACGCCGCGAGGCTCATCACCAGAGCACTCGCGCAGGCCAGCACTGCCACGCGACGCCGATTGGGGAAGTTCATCTGTTTTTCCTCTCGGGGGGACGAACGGCTCGTTGACGTCTTGGCCGTGTGCCTTAGATGTAATACGCGTCACACCGGAAAGTCAATAGTTTGTCTGGACATTAGGACCACATATCAAATGCGCGGGCGCACGCATCGCCGCTGTCGGCTCGGAAATCGAGCGACAATGCCGAAAGAAGGGGACGCGATCAGCGCGTGACCGACGCCCCTGCGTCGCGCGGCAGACGCAGCGTGTCGACGACCGTGCCGAGCATCAGAAGGCCCAAAAGGACGAAGGTCCAGGAATATTCGGATCCGAACCCGTGCTCGGACGACGTCGCCAACGGCGTGAACGCGGTGAGCGCGAGAGCCGCGAGTGCGATCCCGAGGCCGGCTGCCAGTTCCTGCACCGCGGCGTTGAGAGTGTTCGCGTGCGTGAGGTCGGCGCGATCGACGTCGGAGAACGCAAGACTGTTGTACGCGGTGAATCCGACCGAACGCAGGGCTCCGCTCACGAACAGGACCGCGGCGATGACGGGCATCGGGGTCGACGAACTCAGTGCGGCGAGCATCCCGAAGCAGCCCACCGACAGCAGCGCGTTGACCAGCAGGATCGGCCTGATGCCGAAGCGCCGCATCAGCGGCGTCGTGAAGGGTTTGATCGCGATGTTTCCTGCGAACAGCGCGGCGACGAGCAGGCCCGCGAGAAACGGCGTCCAGCCGAAGCCGAGTTGGAACTGCAGCGGCAGCAGGAACGGCACGGCCGTCACGATCAGGCGGTAGAGCGAACCCCCCGTGACGGTGGTGCGCAGCGTCCGGACGCGCAGCACGCGGACGTCGACGAGTGGGTGCGGAGTGCGGACGAGATGGACCGCGGACGCGACCAGCAGGACGACGGCGATCACTCCCCCGACCGCGACCCGGCGCCAGTCGGTGCCCGTCACGCGGATGCTTTCCAGGGCGATCAGCGCCGCCGCGATTCCCGTTCCGACCCCGAGCAGGCCCCGCCAGTCCAGCCTCCTCGCCGACCGCGAGCCGGCCCCGTGAACCAGCTTGAGCGACAGCAGGATTCCGAGGACGCCGATGGGAATGTTGATGACGAAGATCCACCGCCACGAGCCCACCGTGGCGATCGCGCCGCCGAGCAGGGGGGCGATGACGGGCGCGGCGAGCGCGGGCCACGTGAGCAGGGCTATCGCACGGACGAGATCGCTCTTTGTGCTCGATCGCAGCACCGCGAGCCGTCCGACCGGCACCATCATGGCGCCGCCGACTCCCTGCAGCACCCGCATCGCGACGAGCATCGGCAACGACACGCTCGCGGCGCACCCGATGGACGCCAGGGTGAACACGGTGATGGCGGCCACGAACACGCGGCGGGTCCCGAACCGGTCGGCCACCCACCCGCTCGCGGGGATGAGGACAGCGACCGTGACCAGGTAGGCGGAGATCGCGATGTTGACGTCGACGGGGTCGACGCCAAAGGAGTCCGCGATCAGCGGGACGGCGGGGGCGATGATGGTGGCGTCGAGGATCTCCATGAAGAGGGCGCCCGCCACCAGCAGGGCCATTCCCCGGGGGAACGACGTCGCACGCCCCGTTCTAACGATCGACAACGGTGGTGTCGAAGTAGTACCGCGACGCCCGGTAGCAGTGGCTGCCGAACTCGACGGCGCTTCCCGAGTCGTCGAACGCGGTCCGGTTCATCGTGAGCAGCGGCGCCCCGGTCTTCTCGTCGAGGAGTGACGCCTCCGCCTTGCTCGCCGCCTTCGCGCCGATGCGTTGCCGGGCGAGGCGAATGTGCACGCCGCGGGCGCGGAGTGCGTGGTAGAGGCCGTGCGCCTCGAGTTCGTCGGGGTCCGGCGCGAGATCCACCGGGATGTGGTTGGTCATCAGCGCGAGTGGTTCGCCGTTGGTGCTGCGGAGGCGCCGGATGGACGCGACCTCGCTGCCGGGTTGCAGGTTGAGTTCGGCGGCCACGTCCTCGGCAGGCACGGCGACCTGATAGTCGAGGAGTTTGGTGGTCGGGCTCTGCCCGGCGCGGGCGAGGTCGTCGAAGAGACTGGTGAGCTCGACCGGCCGGTGCACGGCACTCTGCACGACCTGCGTGCCGACACCGCGTTTGCGGACGAGCAACCCCTTGTCGACGAGTTCCTGGATGGCGCGGCGCGTGGTCGGGCGCGACAGGTTCAGTCGTTTGGCGAGCGCCAGTTCGTTCTCGAAGCGGTCGCCGGGCGCGAGTTCCCCGCCGATGATCGCGTTCTCGATCGTCTGCGCGAGCTGGAAATACAGCGGAACCGGGCTCGATCTGTCGAGCTCGACTGCGAGTGGTGCACCCACGGACAACTCCGATCCTCGTGCGCGTGGCGACGTCCGCCGCCGCCGATCTTTCCGGCAGTGTATGCGAACACTAACACCAGATTGACTTCAAGTAATAATGTCAGGACAAAGTCTTGACAGGAGCCGGTGATGTGGAGCACAGTTTCAACCAGACCTCGGCGCCCTGCGCAGACCACCCACAACGACCTATTCGGGAGTCAGCCTTGACCACCAACCAGACGCAACCCAACCGGAACGGATTGGACGTCCTCGCCATCGGGCGCTGCGGTGTGGACATCTACCCATTGCAGACCGGCGTCGGACTCGAGCACGTCGAGACGTTCGGCAAGTTCCTCGGCGGAAGCGCCGCCAACGTCGCCGTCGCCGCCGCGCGCCTCGGCTGCCGCAGCGCTCTCATCTCGGGCGTCGGCAACGATCCGTTCGGACGCTACGTCCGCACCGCACTCACCGATCTCGGCGTCGACAACCGGTACGTCGGCATCGACACCGACCACCCGACCCCCGTCACGTTCTGCGAGATCTTCCCGCCGGACGACTTCCCGCTGTACTTCTACCGCAAGCCGGTCGCCCCGGACCTGCAGGTGAAGCCCGCAGACCTCGACCTCGACGCGGTCCGCGACGCGAAGCTGTACTGGTCGACCGTCACAGGACTGTCCGAAGAGCCCAGCCGCAGTGCACATTTCGCCGCCTGGGAGGCACGCGGACGTCGCAGCCACACCGTTCTCGACCTCGACTACCGCCCGATGTTCTGGTCCTCTCCCGCCGATGCCACCGCGCAGGTGCAGCGTGCCCTCCAGCACGTCACCGTCGCGGTCGGCAACCGCGAGGAGTGCGAGATCGCAGTCGGCGAGACCAACGCGCACAAGGCCGCCGATGCGTTGCTCGACCTCGGCGTCGAACTGGCCATCGTCAAGCAGGGCCCCAAGGGTGTGCTCGGCAAGACCCGCACGCAGTCCATCACGGTGCCGCCCAACGAGGTCGACGTCGTCAACGGCCTGGGCGCCGGCGACAGCTTCGGCGGGTCGCTGTGCCACGGCCTGCTCGCCGGGTGGCCGCTCGAGAAGATCCTGCGCTACGCCAACGCCGCGGGGGCGATCGTCGCTTCCCGGCTCGAATGCTCCACCGCGATGCCGACGGCCGACGAGGTCCGTGAGCTCGCCGAATCCACCGCTTCGGAGGCTGTCAATGTCTGAAACTCTCGCTCACCGCGCAGCCTGCGCGTCCTACGCCGACGTCACCGAGGTACGCGCCAGTGATCCGGCCGCCATCGACCGCGCCTGGGCGACCCGCATCGCCCGGCCCACGGTGCGCGGCAACGGCCGGCTCATGATCGTCGCCGCCGACCACCCCGCCCGCGGCGCGCTGTCGGTCGGCGACCGCCCGACCGCGATGAACAGTCGCACCGACCTCCTCGACCGCCTCCGCACCGCGCTGCGCAATCCCGGCGTGGACGGCGTGCTCGCCACCGCCGACATCCTCGACGATCTGGTGCTGCTCGGCGCACTGGACGACAAGGTGGTCATCTCGTCGATGAACCGCGGCGGCCTGGCAGGCGCCAGCTTCGAACTCGACGACCGGATGACCGGCTACAGCGCTGCGGGCACCGCGAAGGCCGGCATGAACGGCGGAAAGATGCTGTGCCGCATCGACCTCGACGATCCGGGCACCCTCTCCACCCTCACCGCCTGCGCGGAGGCCGTCGATTCGCTGGCCGCGGCCGGGCTGATGGCGATGGTGGAACCGTTCCTGTCGCGGCGGGTCGACGGCAAGGTCAAGAACGATCTCAGCGCCGACGCCGTGATCAAGTCCATCCACATCAGCCAAGGACTGGGCTCCACGTCCGCCTACACCTGGATGAAGCTTCCGGTGGTCGACGAGATGGAACGCGTCATGGACGCGACGACGCTCCCCACGCTGCTGCTCGGCGGAGACCCGCAGACGGCCCCCGAGGAGACGTTCGCGAGCTGGGCGAAGGCTCTCGCACTGCCGTCGGTCCGCGGCCTGATCGTCGGACGCACCCTGCTGTACCCGCGGGACGAGGACGTCGCCGCCGCGGTCGACACCGCCGTATCCCTCGTTCACTGACGCACGCCGGAGAGGCCCACGATGAACAGCAAGTACTACGTTCCGGTCGGTTCCGCGGCCACCGGGCCGTTCGACCTCGAGGTCACCCCCGAGTCGGCGGGCTGGACGGAATCGAGCCTCCGGGTGCTCACCCTGGCACCCGGCGGGTCGGCCGAACTCACCACCGGCGACGACGAGATCATCGTCGTGCCGCTGGCCGGGTCGGCGTCGGTGTCCAGTGACGGCACCGAGTTCGCGCTCACCGGGCGCCGGTCCGTGTTCGACGGGCCGAGCGACTTCGCCTACGTGGGACGGGACTCCGCCTACGCGGTGGCGAGCACGACCGGTGGTCGTTTCGCACTGTGCGGCGCCCGCGCCCGGCAGAAGTTCCCGTTCCGGTACGTTCCGGCCGCGGACGTGTCCGTCGAACTGCGCGGCGCGGGCAACTGCAGCCGGCAGGTGCACAACTTCGGCACCGCCGACCGATTCGAGGCCGACTCGATCATCGCGTGCGAGGTCATCACGCCCGGCGGCAACTGGTCGTCGTACCCGAGCCACAAGCATGACGAGAACAGCGACGTCGAATCCCAGCTCGAGGAGATCTACTACTTCGAGATCGCCGAAGCCGGCGACACCGCAGTGGATTTCGGCGGCACCGGATTCGGCTACCATCGTGTGTACGGCACTCCCGAGCGGCCCATCGAGGTGCTCGAAGAAGTGCGATCCGGCGACGTGGTCCTCGTCCCGCACGGCTACCACGGACCGTCGATCGCCGCCCCCGGACATCACATGTACTACCTGAACGTGATGGCCGGGCCGGGTGAAGAACGTTCCTGGAACATCTGCGACGACCCGGCACACACCTGGCTGCGCGGCAGCTGGGAACACCAGACCGTCGATCCCCGCCTCCCCCTCCACGCACCGTCCGAAGGAGCATGACCGTGGTGTCCACCGCGCCGATGTCGGCGAGCAAGAACCCCAACGCCGAGGGCACCGTCCACCTCACGGTGGCTCAGGCGACCATCCGATTCCTCGCCAGCCAGTACGTCGAGCGGGACGGCGAACGCACCAAGTTCTTCGCCGGCTGCTTCGGCATCTTCGGTCACGGCAACGTCGCCGGTCTCGGTCAGGCGCTGCTGCAGGCCGAGATCGACGCCGTCGAGGCCGGCACCGAACCGGAGCTGCCGTACGTCCTCGGCCGTAACGAGCAGGCGATGGTGCACAGCGCGGTCGCATACGCACGCCAGAAGGATCGCCTGCAGACCTGGGCCGTGTCGGCCAGCGTCGGCCCCGGCTCGACCAACATGCTGACCGGTGCGGCGCTCGCCACCATCAACCGGCTGCCCGTCCTGCTGCTGCCCGCCGACACGTTCGCCACCCGCGCGAGCGCACCGGTGCTGCAGGAACTCGAACTGCCGTCGAGTGGGGACGTCACCGTCAACGACGCGTTCAAGCCGCTGTCGCGCTACTTCGACCGGGTGTGGCGGCCCGCGCAGTTGCCTTCGGCGCTGCTCGGCGCGATGCGCGTGCTGACCGACCCCGTCGAGACGGGCGCGGCCACCGTCGCCATCCCGCAGGACGTGCAGGCGGAGGCGTTCGACTGGCCCGAGTCGATGTTCGCCGAGCGCACGTGGCACGTCGCCCGGCCGCTCCCCGAGAAGTCGGCGATCGCGCGGGCCGCGGACGTCATCCGGTCGGCGAAGAAGCCGCTGATCGTCGCGGGCGGTGGCCTCATCTACTCCGGCGCCACCGACACGCTCGCCTCGTTCGTCGAGTCGACGGGCATTCCCGTCGGCCAGAGTCAGGCCGGCAAGGGTTCGCTGCCGTACGACCACCCGCAGTCGGTCGGGGCGATCGGCTCGACGGGCACGACGGCGGCCAATGCCCTCGCCACCGAGGCCGACGTGATCATCGGCATCGGAACCCGGTACAGCGACTTCACCACGGCGTCGCGCACCGCGTTCAACAACCCCGACGTGCGGTTCGTCAACATCAACGTGGCGTCGATCGACTCGGTGAAGCAGGGCGGCGTCAGCGTCGTCGCGGATGCCCGCGAGACACTCGAGGCCCTCGCCGAGGCACTGGACGGCTACCGGGTTTCCGACGAGTACCGTGCGCGCACGGCAGAACTCGCGGCGCACTGGGAGTCCACCGTCGACGCGGTCTACAAGATCGACGACGACTCGCTCGGCCTGAACCAGAACCAGGTCATCGGCCTCGCCAACACGCTGTCGGATCCGCGCGACGTGGTGGTGTGCGCCGCCGGTTCGATGCCCGGCGATCTGCACAAGCTGTGGCGCACCCGGGACTCGAAGGGTTACCACGTCGAGTACGGCTTCTCCTGCATGGGCTACGAGGTCGCCGGTGGTATCGGCGCCAAGATGGCGTGCCCCGACCGCGACGTGTTCATCATGGTCGGCGACGGTTCCTACCTGATGATGGCGACCGAACTCGTCACGGCCGTGCAGGAGAACGTGAAGGTCATCGTGGTCCTCGTGCAGAATCACGGGTTCGCCTCCATCGGGTCGCTGTCGGAGTCGCTCGGCTCCCAGCGGTTCGGCACCGACTACCGCTACCGGGGTGACAACGGCCGGCTCGACGGCGACATCCTGCCCGTCGATCTGGCGGCCAACGCGGCGAGCCTCGGCGCCGACGTGATCCGCGCGAACACGGCCGCCGAGTTCGCCGACGCCGTCAAGGTAGCGAAGGCGAGCGACACGACCACCGTCATCCACGTCGAGACGGACCCCCGGATCGCCGCCCCGGACAGTGAATCCTGGTGGGACGTCCCGGTCAGCTCGACCAGCACGCTCGAGTCCACGCAGAACGCGTACGAGACGTACGCGCAGTGGAAGAAGATCCAGCGTCCGTTCCTCCGCCCGTCCGGCAACTGACCCGCCCCCAAGCAGAACTTTCGAAAGGATTTCCCGATGAGCGTCATTCGCGTCGGATCGGCCCCCGACTCCTGGGGCGTGTGGTTCCCGGAAGACCCGCAGCAGACCCCCTACGGCCGGTTCCTCGACGAGGTGTCCGCATCCGGCTACGAGTGGATCGAGCTGGGGCCGTACGGCTACCTGCCCACCGACCCGCAGCAACTCCGCGACGAACTGGCCGCCCACAATCTGAAGCTGTCGGCGGGCACCGTCTTCGAGCACCTCCACCAGGACGACTCCTGGGATGCCGTGTGGACCCAGATCGAGGACGTCGCGAAGCTGACCGCCGCCGTCGGCGGCAAGCACGTGGTCGTGATCCCGGAGATGTGGCGCGACCCGGGCACCGGCGAGGTACTCGAGGACCGCAACCTCACCGCGGAGCAGTGGAAGAAGAAGACCGGCGGCATGAACGAGCTGGGCAAGAAGATGTTCGAGCAGTACGGCGTCAAGGCGCAGTACCACCCGCACGCCGACAGCCACGTCGACACCGAGGAGAACGTGTACCGCTTCCTCGACGGCACTGACAGCGAATTCGTGAACCTCTGCCTCGACACCGGCCACATCAGCTACTGCGGCGGCGACAACCTCGCGATCATCGAGCGGGCCCCCGAACGGATCGGCTACCTGCACCTCAAGCAGGTCGATCCCGAGGTTCGCGCCAAGGTCGAGGCCGAGGACCTGCCGTTCGGCGAGGCCGTCAAGCTCGGCGCGATGATCGAGCCCCCGCTCGGCATCCCCGACCTGCCGCCGCTGCTCGCCGCGATCGAGAAGCTCGACATCGACGTGTTCGCGATCGTCGAGCAGGATCTCTACCCCTGCGCCGTGGACGTGCCGCTCCCGATCGCCCAGCGCACCCGCAAGTACCTGGGATCCTGCGGGATCCCGTCCGTCAAGTTCGTCTAACCGACTACGTCAGGAGCTAGTCAGCTATGTCCGGAAGCAACGACCTGCGTATCGCCGTCCTGGGTGTCGGAATGATGGGCGCCGACCACGTCGCGCGGATCACCGACCGCATCAAGGGTGCGACCGTCGCCGTCGTCAACGACTACTTCACCGAGAAGGCCGAGGAGATCGCGGCCGGCATCCCCGGGTGCCGCGTGGTCAACGACCCGCTCGACGCGATCGCCGACCCCGGTGTCGACGCGGTCGTCCTGGCCACCCCCGGTCCGACACACGAGAAGCAGCTCCTGGCCTGCCTCGAGCACGGCAAGCCGGTGATGTGTGAGAAGCCGCTGACCACCGATGTCGCCACGTCCCTCGAGATCGTCAAGGCGGAAGCCGAGCTCGGCAAGAAGCTGATCCAGGTCGGCTTCATGCGGCGCTTCGACCACGAGTACGAGCAGCTGAAGTCCCTCATCGACGACGGCGTGTTCGGGCGGGTACTCCTCGCCCACTGCGTGCACCGCAACCCGGTGGTGCCGCCGAGCTTCGACAGCTCGATGATCGTCAAGGATTCGCTGGTCCACGAGGTGGATGTCACCCGCTTCCTGTTCGACGAGGAGATCACGTCGGTCCACGTCCTCAGGCCCGCCGCGAATCCCGGTGCGCCCGAGGGACTTCAGGACCCGCAGATCGCGTTCTTCAGCACCGAGTCCGGTCGTCACGTCGACGTCGAGCTGTTCGTGACCACCGGTGTCGCCTACGAGGTGCGCACCGAGATCGTCGCCGAGAAGGGTTCGGCGTTCATCGGCCTCGACGTCGGACTGGTCCGCAAGTACGGCACCGGCGCGGGCACCGGCCGCTCGGGTGCCGGCATGTACGGCGGAGAGATCACCCCGTCGTTCAAGGAACGCTTCGGCCAGGCGTACGACGTCGAGATCCAGCGGTGGGTGAACGCCGTCCGCACGGGCGCGGAGACGGGTAACTACGTCGACGGCCCCGGCGCGTGGGACGGCTACGCCGCCGCCGCCGTGTGCGCGGCCGGCGTGCAGTCACTGGAGACGGGCGAGCGCGTCACCGTCGAAATGGTCGACCGTTCCTCCATTCCGGGAGCGGAGCCTGCGGAGCGACCCATCGGACCGGGAGCCTGATCACCATGAAGATCGCACTCGATCCCACCCCGTTCCACCACGACCACTCGCTGCTCGAATTGCCGGCTGTCGTCGCGGAACTCGGCTTCGAACACCTGCAGCTCACGCCGCACCGCGACATGATCCCCTTCTTCAACCACCCGAAGGCCGACGACGAACTGGTCCGTCAGTTCCGCAAGGCCTGCAGCGACGCCGGCGTCGGCATCGCCTCGGTGTTGCCTGTCCTGCGGTGGTCCGGCCCGGACGAGGACGCCCGCGAGGCGGCGGTGCGGTACTGGAAGCGCGCCATCCAGATCACCGTCGACCTCGGTGTGAACGTGATGAACACCGAGTTCAGCGGCCGGCCGGAGAAGGCCGAGGAGTCGGAGCGCGCCTTCTACCGGTCGATGGAGGAACTCGTCCCCATCATCGAGCGTGAAGGCATCGACGTTCGCATCGATCCGCACCCGGACGACTTCGTGGAGAACGGCCTGGACGCCATCCGCATGATCCGTGGCATCAACTCCAAGAACTTCGGACTCGTGTTCGTCGCGTGCCACAGCTATCACATGGGCGCCGGGATGCTCGAGATCATGCGCACGGCGGGCGACATGCTCCGGCTCGTTCACGTCGCGGACACGATGGATCACCATCGCTCGCACGGACTCCGGTACATCACCAACCCGCCCGGCAACCCGGTGCGCGTGCACCAGCACCTCAAGATCGGCGACGGCGACCTCGACTGGGACGAATTCTTCGGCGGTCTCGGCGAACTCGGCTTCTACGACAAACCCGACACGGTGATGGTGTCCAGCGTTTTCGCCGAGGACGAGAACGCACACGACGTCTCCCGCTACCAACTGAAGACCATGAAGGATTACATCGCGCGCACGCGGTGAAAGGACAACACATGAGCACCAACATCACTCGCGAGATCGCACACTGGTCCGACGGCAAGACCTTCGCCGGCACCAGCGGCAACACCGCCCCCGTCACCAACCCGGCCACCGGCGCCGTCACCGGTCAGGTCGCCCTCGCCAGCGTCGAGGACGCCCGCGCCGTCATCGACGCCGCCGCCGCCGCCTTCCCCACCTGGCGCGACACCTCCCTCGC
>NZ_JARJBD010000160.1:0-11832 GCF_029269925.1 Rhodococcus sp. T2V | reverse complement strand
TTCGGACGACCCGTCGAGCCGGACGTGAAGATCACGTACGCCGTGTTCGCCGCGGACAGCGGCCGGAGTCGGTCCCGATCGGTGACGGGCGCGCTGCCGTACCGGGAGAGGTCCTCGGAGGCGACATCGATGACGGGGACCGAGCCGCTGTCGGCGAGTCCGGCGCCGCTGACCAGCACACATGCGGGCCGCGCGGTGTCGAGCACATACGCGGTGCGCTCGGCCGGATGGTCCGGATCGATCGGCAGGTAGGCGCCGCCGGCCTTGACGACGGCATGGATTCCGACGAGCAAATCGATCGAACGGCGCATCGCCACCGCCACCACCGACTCGGGGCCGACCCCCTGCTCGATCAGTCGGCGCGCCAGCCTGTTCACGCGGGCGTCGAAGTTCGCGTAGGTCAGCTCCTCCCGGTCGAAGACCACCGCGATCCGGTCGGGGTCCGTCGCCACCGCCGCGTCGACCAGCGACGCGAGGGTGCCGGCGGGCACGGGGTGCGACGTCGCGTTGGTGCCGGCGATCTGTTTCCGTTCACCACTGCCGAGGACGTCGAGGTCGCCGACCGCAGTGCCCGGACCGTCGACCGCCGCCCGCAGCACCTGCAGGAACCGCTGCCCGAACACCTGCGCGGACGGTTCGTCGAACAGATCGGCGGCGTACGTGAGGCGGGCGGCGATGCCGCCTGGGCCTCCCTCGGAGTCGAACTGTTCCATCAGGGTGAGTTGCAAGTCGAACTTGGCTATGTCCACGTCGAAGTCGACACCGCTCACCGACAGGTCGCCGAGTTCCAGGGTCGCCTGGTCGAGGTTCTGGAACGTGAGCATCACCTGGAACAAGGGGTGCCGCCCGGTGGACCGCGACGGATTGACGACCTCGACGAGGCGCTCGAACGGAACGTCGGCGTGGGAGAAAGCGGCGAGATCGGTCTCGCGCACGTCGGCGAGGAGTTCCGCGAACGTGCGCGTGCCGTCGACGTGCTGTCGCAGGACCAGCGTGTTGACGAACATGCCGATCAAGTCGTCGAGTTCGCGTTCGCCGCGGCCCGCAACGGGGGTTCCGATGGCAATGTCCGCGGAGCCGGCGAGCCGGCTCAGCAGCACCGCGAGCGCCGAGTGCACCACCATGAACACGGACGCGTTCGCATCCCGCGCCGCACCCAGCACCGTGCCGTGCAGGTCGGACGGCACGGTGAAGTCGACGGTGCCTCCCCGGTACGACGCGACCGCGGGACGCGGCCGGTCGGTGGGCAGATCCAGCTGATCCGGGGCGCCCGCGAGGGTCTGCGTCCAGAACGCGAGCTGCCGCGCCGACACCGAGTCGGGATCGGTGTCGTCGCCGAGGAGGGCCCGCTGCCACAGGGCGTAGTCGGCGTACTGCACCGGCAGCGGCGCCCAGTCCGGGCTCGTGCCCGCCGACCGCGCCGCGTACGCCGCCATCACGTCCCGCACCATCGGCGCCATCGACCAGCCGTCGCCGGAGATGTGGTGCACGACCACGGCGAGGACGTGCTCCGTCGCGGAGATCCGGAAGATCCGCACCCGTACCGGAACCTCCGCGGTGACGTCGAACCCGGTAGTCACCAGGTCTGCGATCAGCGCAGGCAGCGCGGTCGCGTCGGTCGCGACGACGGACGCTGTGTCACCGACCCGGTCGGCGGACAGGATCATCTGGTGCGGGCCGTCGGCGGAGTCCGGGTAGATCGTCCGCAGCGACTCGTGCCGGTGGAGGACGTCGGTGACCGCGTGCTGCAGTGCGTCGACGTCCAGAACGCCCGACAGCCGGACCGCCACGGGGATGTTGTGCACGGCGGAGTTCGGGTCGAACCGGTTGAGGAACCACATCCGTTGCTGCGCCGAGGACAGCGGGAGTCGTTCGGGGCGCACTGTCGGGGTCAGCGCCGGGCGGGTGGGTGCGGTCGCGTCCGTCGAGTCCAGCAGCGACGCAAGGGCGCCGACGGCGGGCGCCTCGAACAGGGACCGGATCTCGACGCGGCGACCGAGCGTCTCGGACAGCCGGGCGACCACCCGGGTGGCGACGAGGGAGTTGCCACCGAGGTCGAAGAAGTTCGCGCCGGTGCCGACTTCCTCGACGCCGAGTACGTCGGCGTACACGGCGGCGACGATCTCCTCGGTCGGTGTTGCGGGCGCGCGGTATTCGACTGCCGTCGAGGCGAAGTCGGGTGCGGGGAGCGCCTTGCGGTCGAGTTTCCCGTTCGCGGTCAGCGGCAGTTCCGCGAGCACGACGAGGGCGGCGGGCACCATGTAGCTCGGCACCGCGGCGCCGACGTCGGCCAGCACCGCGGCAGGGTCGACGGTCGAGCCGTCCTCGGGGACCACGTAGCCGACCAGGGCGGTCCCGGTGTGCGGGTTCCGGTGGGCGACCACGACCGCCTGCCCCACCCCGGCGGACCGCACCAGCGCCGATTCGATCTCGCCGAGTTCGATGCGGAATCCGCGGACCTTCACCTGGAAGTCGGAGCGCTCGAGGTACTCGAGGACCCCCTTCGCGTCCCGGACGCGCCAGCGGACCACGTCACCGGTGCGGTAGAGCCGTGAACCGGGTGCACCGAACGGGTTGGCGACGAAGCGCTCGACCGTCAGATCGGTGCGGGCCACGTAACCGCGGGCCAGCTGGTCACCGGCCAGGTACAGCTCCCCCGCCACCCCGACGGGGACCGGGTTCAGCCGGGCGTCCAGCACGAACGCCTGCGTGTTCCATTCCGGTCCGCCGATAGGGACGGTGTCGGCGTCGCCGTCGGTGTGGGCCCAGGCGGTCACGGACACGGCCGCCTCGGTCGGCCCGTACAGGTTGTGCAGGGCGACGGAGCCGAACCGGCTGCGGAAACGGGCGGCCGTGTCGACGGGCAGCGCCTCACCGATGCACAGGACCCGGCGCAGGGCCGGCTGCTCCCCCGCACCCGGGGTGAATGCCTCCAGCAGGGACGGCACGAAATGTGCTGTCGTGACGCGCTGCTGGCGCATCAGGTCCGCCAGGTAGGCCGGGTCGCGGTGACCGTCCGGCCGGGCGATGACGAGCCGGGCACCCGCCGTCAGCGGCCAGAACAGTTCCCACACCGACAGGTCGAACGTGACCGGCGTCTTCTGCACGACCGCGTCGGTGGTGTCGAGCGGGTATTCGTGCTGCTTCCAGCGGAGTTGGTTCGCGATGGCGGCGTGCGGCACCGCGACGCCCTTGGGTCGGCCGGTGGACCCGGACGTGAAGATCAGGTACGCCGTGTTCTCCGGTCGCAGCGGGGCGCGGCGGTGCGCGGCGGTCACCGGTCCGCGCAGGGCGAGGTCGAGGGTATCGATCTCGAGTACGGGGACGTTCTCGGCGGTGAACCCGTCCGCGGACGTGGTGAGGATGCACACCGGGCGTGCCGTCTCCAGCACGTACGCCAACCGGTCTGCCGGATGGCCGAGATCGATCGGCAGGTACGCGCCACCGGCCCGCAGCACCGCGTACATCCCGGCGAGCAGTTCGATCGACCGGTTCATCGCCAGCCCCACCACCGTTTCCGGCCCCACGCCGGCATCGATCAGCCGGTGGGCGAGCGCGTCGACGCGCCGGTCGAACTCGGCGTACGTCAGTTCGGTGCCCTCGAAGAAGACCGCGGGGTCGTCGGGTGTGCGCGCCACCTGGGCGGAGAACAGATCGGCGAGCGTCGTCGGCGGCAGATCGACAGCGGTGTCGTTGAATTTCATGATCACCGACTGCCGTTCGGCGTCGTCGAGCAGGTCGATGGCACCGACCGCGAGGTCCGGGTTCTGCACGACCGACCCGAGGATGCGGGTGAACCGTTCCGCGAACGCCCGGACCGTCGCGTCGTCGAAGAGGTCGGTGGCGTAGGTGAAGTGGGCCTCGATCACGTCCGGGGTGCCGTCCGCGTCGTGCTTCTCCGACAGTGTCAGGTGCAGATCGAAGTTGGAGACCGTGTTCGGCACGTCGAGACCCTCGACGTGCAGGCCGGGAAGTTCGAGTGTGGTGGTGGCGAGGTTCTGGAACGAGAACGCCACCTGGAACAGCGGGTGGTGCGAGCGCGAGCGTGCCGGGTTCAGCACGTCGACGAGGCGCTCGAACGGGATGTCCGAGTGCGCGAACGCGCTCAGGTCGGTGGACCGTGCGACGTCCAGGCTGTCCGCGAACGAACTCTCGAGGTCGACGTGGGTGCGCAGAACCAGGGTGTTCACGAACATGCCGACGAGTTCGTCGAGGGACTCCTCGCCGCGGCCGGCGATGGGCGCGCCGACGGCGATGTCGGACTCGTTGCTCAGTCGCGCGAGCAGCACCGCGAGCGCGGTGTGCATGACCATGAACAGGGAGGTGTTCCGACCGCGCGCGAGGGTCAGCAGTGCGCGGTGGGTGCCGGCGTCGATGGTGAACGGCACGTGCGCGCCCCGGTGGGAGGCGACCGCGGGCCGGGGGCGGTCGGTCGGCAGGGACAGCCGGTCCGGCAGCCCGTCCAGGGTGCGGGTCCAGTAGGCGATCTGTTCGGCGGCAACCGATTCGGGATCGGACTCGTCGCCGAGGAGTTCCCGCTGCCACAGGCTGTAGTCGGCGTACTGCACCGGCAGCGGCGTCCACAGGGGGACGTGTCCCTCGGTGCGGGCGGTGTAGGCGAGCATGACGTCGCGGGCCAGCGGGGCGAGCGACCAGCCGTCCCCCGAGATGTGGTGGGCGACCATGACGAGCACGTAGTCGTCGGCGCCGACGCGGTACATCCGCGCCCGCAGCGGCACGTCCGAGGTGACGTCGAAGCCCGTCGTCACGAGCGCGAGCACCCGCCCGAGGACGTCGTCGGGGTGCGCCGGCACCGGGGTCAGGTCGGGCACCGCGTCGGCGGCGGGCACGATCACCTGGTGCGGGCCGTCGGCGGAATCGGGGTAGACGGTGCGCAGCGCCTCGTGCCGTCCGATGAGATCGGCGATCGCGATCTGCATGGCGCGCAGGTCCACCTCACCCGACAGCCGGAGTGCGACCGGCAGGTTGTAGGCCGGTGACGCGGTGTCGAACTGGTTGATGAACCACATCCGCTGCTGGGCGAGCGACAGCGGAATGTGTTCGGGGCGAACCCTCGCCGTCAGTGCGGGCCGCCGCGCGCCGTGGGTGGTGGTCTCGGTGATCCGCGCCGCGAGCGCAGCGACGGTGGGCGATTCGAACACCTCACGGACCCCGACGTGCACGTCGAGGGCGGCGTTGATCCGCGACACCACCTGGGTTGCGAGCAGCGAGTTGCCGCCGAGGTCGAAGAAGCTGTCGTGGATGCCGATCTCGGGCAGGGCGAGGATGTCCGCGAAGATGCCGGCGACGATCACCTCCATCGGGTTCCGCGGCGCCTCGAACGTCGTGGCCGCGGCGGCGAAGATCGGTTCGGGCAGCGCGGACCGGTCCAGTTTGCCCGCCGGGGTGAGCGGCAGGGCGTCGAGGAGGGTGACGGACGCGGGGACCATGTACGCGGGCAGGGTGCGGCCGACGAAGTTCGCGACCTCGACGCGGTCGACGTCCTCACCGGTGAACGGCAGCACGTACGCGACGAGGGAGGTCTCCCCGTTCGGGTGCTCGTAGCCGATCGTGGTGGCGTATTCGATCTGCGGGTGTGCGGTGAGGGCTGCGTCGATCTCGCCGAGTTCGATGCGGAATCCGCGGATCTTCACCTGGTGGTCGGTGCGGCCGACGAAATCGAGGACGCGGTTCTCCCGCCAGCGGACGAGGTCGCCGGTGCGGTACATGAGGTCGCCGGGCTCGCCGTACGGGTCGGCGACGAAGCGTTCGGCGGTCAGTCCGGGCCGTCCGAGGTAGCCGCGGGCCAGGCTCGGTCCCCCGACGTACAGTTCGCCCGGCACACCCACCGGCACCGGACGCAGCCGCCCGTCCAGCACGAGTGCCCGCACCCCGCGGCTCGGGCCGCCGATGGTGACCGGTTCGCCGGCGCGGAGGGGTTCGGTGATGGACGACATGATCGTCGCCTCACTGGGGCCGTATGCGTTGACCATGCGGCGTTCGGGCGCCCAGCGGGCGACCAGTTCCGGCGGGCACACGTCACCGGCGACGACGACCACGGCGAGGTCACCCAGCCCGCGGTGGTCCACCGACGCCAGCGCCGCCGGGGTCGAGAACGCATGGGTGATGCGTTCGGCCGCGAGCAGTTCCGCGAGTTCCGATCCGCCGTAGATCGTGGGCGGCGCGATGACCATCGTGGCTCCCGCGCCGAGTGCCATCAGCATCTCGAACACGGAGGCGTCGAAGCTCGGCGACGCGAAATGCAGTGTCCGCGAAAGGGACGTGACACCGAGCAGCTCGCGCTCGTCGGTCACCAGGTTCATCAGACCGCGGTGCGTCACCGCGACCCCCTTGGGCCTGCCGGTCGATCCCGACGTGTAGATGACGTACGCCACCTGGTCGGACAGGATCGGCCGCATGCGGTCGCGGTTGGTGAGCGGCAACCGGGACTCGTGGGTGCAGTGCACCTCGAGTGCCGGGTCGTCGAGGAGCATCCACCGGATCGAGTCCGGGAGCAGTTCCCGCTTCCCGGACACGGTGATCCCGACCATCGCGCCGGAGTCCTGCACCATGTGCAGGATGCGGTCCGCGGGGTAGCCGGGGTCGACGGGCACGAAGGCGGCACCGGTCTTGGCCACCGCCCAGACGGCCACCACCGATTCGAAGGACCGGGGCAGCGCCAGCGCGACCCGGGTTTCGGGTCCCACTCCCCTGTCCACCAGCAACCGGGCCAGCTGGTTCGACCGTTCGTCGAGGTCCCGGTACGTCAGTCCGGCACCGTCGAAGACGACGGCGAGGCCGTCGGGTGCTGCGGCGACGGCGTCGGCGAGGATCTCGGGCAGCAGCTGCACCGGTCGCGGGTCGGCGCCGCGGACCGGGGTGAGCGCCGCGTATTCGTCTTCGCCGAGAACGGGGATGTCGCCGATCGGCCGCTGCGGGTCGGCGACGACCGCCTCGAAGATCCGGCGCAGCCGGGTCGCGTACCCGGCGGCGGTGCTCTCGTCGAAAATGTCGGTCGCGTAGATGAGTTCGGCGTCGATGCCCGCCGGCTCGGTCGTGTCGTCGAGCCGCTCGGTGAGCGTGAAGTGCAGGTCAAACTTGGCGATGCTCGCGTCGAGGGTGAGCGGCTCGACCGACAGTCCGTCCAGCTCCAGTCCGTCGGCGGACACGGCCTGCACACCGAGCGCCACCTGGAACAGCGGGTGGTGCGAGGTGGATCGGACCGGGCTCAGGACCTCCACCAGCCGCTCGAAGGGCAGGTCGGCGTGGGCGAACGCCTCGAGGTCGACGTCCCGCGCCTGCTCGAGCAGCGACACGAACGACGCTCCCGGATCCAGCGTCGTCCGCAGGACGAGGGTGTTGACGAACATGCCGATGATGTCGTCGAGTTCGACCCGGCCGCGGCCCGCGACGGCGGTGCCGACGGCGATGTCGGCGGTGGTGCTGAGGCGCCCCAGCAGGACGCTGAGCGCGGCGTGGGCGACCATGAAGATGCTGGCGCCGTGCGCCCGTGCCAGCTCGGCCAGGGCCCGGTGCGTGCCGGCGTCCAGGGTGAAACGGGTCGCCGCACCCCGATGCGACGGCACCGCGGGCCTGCCCCGGTCGCCGGGCAGGTACAGCTGGTCCGGGACACCGGCGAGCGTGCGGGTCCAGTAGTCCAGTTGCGCGGCGGCGAGGCTGCCCGGGTCGGACTCGGCGCCGAGCACTTCCCGCTGCCACAGCGCGTAATCGGCGTACTGCACCGGCAACGGCGCCCAGGTGGGCGGATGGCCCGCGGCACGGCTCGCGTACGCGATCATCACGTCGCGGATCAGCGGTTCCATGGACACGCCGTCGGCGGAGATGTGGTGGACGACGAGGGCGAGCACGTGCTCGGCGTCGCCCAGCGAATACACCTTCACCCGCAGCGGCACGGCCTGGGAGACGTCGAAACCGGTCAGGAGGAACTCCTGGAGATCCGCGCGCAACCCGGTCTCGCTCACGTGGACCGGTACGACGTCGGGGGTGAAGTCTCCGGGTTCGAGGATCACCTGGTGCGGCCCGCCCCGGGAATCGGGGAAGACGGTCCGCAGCGATTCGTGGCGGGCGATCAGGTCACCGATCGCCGCGGCCAGCGCCGCCGTGTCCAGCGGGCCGGTCAACCGGACCGCTGCGGGCAAGTTGTAGGCGGGTGAGGACGTTTCGAACTGGTTGAGGAACCACATCCGCTGCTGCGCCAGCGACAGCGGGATCCGGTCGGGGCGGACCGCCGCCGTCAGTGGTGCGATCGCGGTGGACGGATCGTGCTGGTCGAGTCGCCGGGCCAGGGCCGCGACGGTGGGGGCGTCGAACACGTCGCGGATCGCGATCCGCGTCTGCGTCGCCACACCGATGCGGGTGCTGAGTTTGGTGGCGGACAGCGAGTTGCCGCCGAGGTCGAAGAAATTGTCGTCGACACCGACGCGGGGAACGCCGAGGAGTTCGGCGAAGACGGCTGCCACGACACGCTCCGACGCGGTGCGCGGCGCCGTGTATTCCGCCTTCCCCGCGAATACCGGTGCGGGCAGCGCGTTCTGGTCTACCTTGCCGTTCTGCGTCAGTGGTAGTTCGGTCAGCGGGACCAGCAGCGACGGAACCATGTAGGAGGGCAGGCTGCCCGCTGCCTCGGCCAGGACGGCGTCGCGGTCCAGTGCGATGTTGCCGCGCGGCACGACGTACCCGACCAGGTGCTCGCCGGTGTGCGGGTCCGAGTGCGGGACGACTACCGCCTGGTCCACGTCCTCGTGTCGGAGCAGCGCGGAGACGATCTCGCCGAGTTCGATGCGGAATCCGCGGACCTTCACCTGGAAGTCGGTGCGCCCGAGGTATTCGAGCAGGCCCGCCGCGGTCCAGCGGACGAGGTCGCCGGTGCGATACAACCGTGCGCCGCACGTCGAGAAGGGGTCGGCGACGAAGCGTTCGGCGGTGAGGTCGGGGCGGCCCAGGTATCCGCGGGCGAGTTGGACACCGCCGAGGTACAGCTCTCCCGCCACCCCGGCAGGCACCGGACGGAGGCGGTCGTCGAGGACGAGGGTGCTGGTGTTCCAGACGGGCAGGCCGATCGGGACGGTGTCGGAGTTGTCGGAGCGGGCCGCGAAGAACGTGGTGGTCACCGCCGCCTCGGTGGGTCCGTACGTGTTGTCGATCTCGGCGGGATGGGACACCCGGAAGTCGTCGATCGTCTCCGGGGACACCGCTTCGCCGCCGACCAGCACGTGCCGCAGCGCCGGCAGACCGGTCAGGCCGGGCCCGGACGTGAGGGCCGCCAGCATCGCCGGCACGAAGTGCACGACGGTGACGCCGTGCGTGCGGAGGACGTCCGCGAGGTACTGGGGGTCGCGGTGTCCGTCGGGTTCGGCGATGACGAGCCGGGCGCCGGCGGCGAGCGGCGCGAAGCATTCCCACACCGACACGTCGAACGTCACCGGGGTCTTCAGCAGCATCGTGTCGGCGGTGCCGAGCGCGTACTGCTCACGCAGCCACTCGAGTTGCCCCGTGATCGCCGCGTGGGAGACGGCCACGCCCTTGGGCCGTCCCGTGGATCCGGACGTGAAGAGGATGTACGCCGTGTTGTCCGGGCGCAGCGGTGCGATCCGTTCGCCGGCACGGATCGGTTCCCCGCCGAACGCGGCCGGGTCGAGGTCGTCCGGTGCGATCGCTCGCACTCCGTGCCGGGTGGCTTCGGTCTGCGTGAGCCGGTCGCTGCCGGTGAGCACGAGGGACGCGCCGGACTGTTCGACGATGTCGCGGTTGCGCTGTTCCGGTTGACCGGGGTCGAGTGGGGTGTAGGCGCCGCCGGCCTTCACCACGGCGTGGACGGCGACGAGCAGGTCGAGCGACCGCGGGATCTCCACCGCCACGACGACGTCGGGGCCCACACCGTCGCCGATGAGCCTGCGTGCGAGGCGGTTCACCCGGGCGTCGAACTCGGCGTACGTCAGGGTCGTGTCGCGCCAGAGCACGGCGGGGGCGTCCGGGGTTGCCCGTACCTGTTCGTCGAGCAGACCGGTGAGGGTGGGGTGCACGGTGTCCCGTGTCGCGCCGTGCGACTGGGCGAGGAGACGCAGCCGGGTGTCGTCGCCGAGCAGGTCGAGGTCGCCGACCGGGATTCGCGGATCGCAGGCCAGCCCGGTCAGGACCCGGAGGTAGGACTCGCCGATCCGCAGCGCGGTGTCCGCGTCGAAAAGGTCCTTGGCGTAACCGAGTTCGAGGTCGAGGCCCGCCGGGTTCCCGTCCTCGTCGTGGCGTTCACCGAGCACGAAGTTCAGGTCGAACTTGGCGATCGGCGACTCGATGTCGAGTGCGGACACCTCCAGTCCCGGCAGTTCGAGGGTCGGCGTCTGCAGGTTCTGCAGCGCGAGCGCCACTTGGAACAGCGGGTGGAACGCGGTGGAGCGGGTCGGGTTGATCGCGTCGACGAGTTGCTCGAACGGCACGTCGACGTGGGAGAACGCCTCGAGGTCGACGCGCCTGACCTGGTCGAGCAGTGCGGCGCCGGTCGAGTCCGGCCGCACGTCGGTGCGCAGCACCAGCGTGTTGACGAACATGCCGACGAGTCCGTCCAGGGACTGCTCGCCGCGGCCCGCGACAGACGTTCCGATAGCGACGTCCGCACCGGCACCCATCCGCGACAGCAATGCGGCCAGCGCGGCGTGGACGACCATGAACAGGCTGGCGTGGTGGGCGCGCGCCAGGTCCTGCAGGCGCTGGTGGATGTCGCCGTCCAGGGTCAGTCGCGCCGTTCCGCCGCGGTGCGACGGTGCCGGTGGACGGGGACGGTCGGTGGGTAGTGCGACCTGATCCGGCAGACCCGCCAGTGTCCGCTTCCAGTACGCGATCTGACCGGCGGCGAGCGACTGCGAATCGTCGGCGTCGCCCAGCAGGTTCCGCTGCCACATCGCGTAGTCCGCGTACTGCACCGGCAACGCGTTCCACGCCGGGACGTCGCCGGCGGTCCGGGCCGCGTAGGACGTCATCACGTCGGAGGCGAGGGGGATGAACGACCAGCCGTCCGCGGAGATGTGGTGGACGACGAACAGGAGGATGTGCTCCGACCGGCTCTCGCGGAACAGGTGGACCCGCAGCGGGAGGTCGGTGGAGACGTCGAACCCGGTGGAGGCGTGGCGCACGATCGCGCCGGTGAGGTCTTCACCGGACAGGCGGATCGGCGTCAGATCGAGGGGGATCGACTCCACCGGGGCGATCACCTGATGCGGACCGTTCTCGGTCGCCGGGTAGACGGTGCGCAGTGCCTCGTGGCGGGCCAGGACGTCGCCGAGTGCGGCGCGCAGGGTGGCGACGTCGATCCGGCCGGACATGCGCAGCGCGAGCGGAATGTTGTAGGCGCCCGAGGAGGTGTCGAACTGGTTGAGGAACCACATCCGTTGCTGCGCCGGCGACAGCGGGATCGTCGCGGGCCGATCACCGGCGACGAGGGCAGGTCGCTCGGCCGTCGTGTCGGACGCTGCGGCGGTCGCGAGTGCGCGCACGGTGGGGTTGTCGAACAGGGTGCGGACGGAGATGCGTGTTCCCAGTGCCGAACCGACGCGGGAGACCACCTGGGTGGCGGACAGCGAGTTGCCGCCGAGGTCGAAGAAATTGTCGTCGAGTCCGATGGACGGCTCCCCCACGACGTCGGCGAAGACGGCGGCGATCGCCTGTTCGGCCGCAGTCTGCGGTGCCGTGAACGCGCTGCGGCGCGTGAAGACGGGTGCGGGCAGGGCGTTGCGGTCCAGTTTGCCCGCCGGCGTCAGAGGCAGCGAATCCAACACCATGATCGACGACGGCACCATGTACCCGGGAAGACGCTCCCCG
>NZ_JARJBD010000016.1:0-143684 GCF_029269925.1 Rhodococcus sp. T2V | reverse complement strand
CCGCCGTCTGCCGGCAGAGCCACCTCACGCCACCCGCGCGGACGCTCATGGACGAGGCGCGACAGTACGCGGCGCGAACACCCTCCGCGTGGGAAGTGCCCGCGACGGAGCGCACTCGTGATGGATACTGAAGAGGGACGCCCGGAAATGGCGAGGTGGTGGCGATGGCACTCCACGAGAGGGACTCGGCAGAATCTGCGGATCCTGCGAGCGGGCGCCGACGTTGGCTGGCCAGGGCCGCCTACCTGGCGATCTTCGCCTCGGTTGCCGTGCTGCTGGTGTTCGCCGGATTGCACACCCTGACGCTGCTGATCGTGGCCGTCGGCGCTGCGGTGGTGGAGGTCGCGGCGCTGTTCTGGTTCCTCACGAGCCGCGGCGCGCTCCGCTGGATATCGCTGGTCGTGCTCATTCTGACTCCGATCGTCGTGCTCTGGCTTCTCGTCAGCGCGCGGCTGCTGTGGGTGGTGCTGCTCGCCGCGGCGCTCGCCGCGCTCGCCGTCGTCTGCGCCCGCGCCGCCCTCGGCCGGGATCGCTCGGACTGGGTGATGCCCGAGCATCCGGCCGTGCCGCCGAAACACGCCTTCCTGGTGATGAATCCGCACTCGGGTGGCGGGAAGGTCGGGAAGTTCGACCTGAAGAGGCGAGCCGAGGCACTCGGCGCCGAGGTGGCCCTGCTCGAAGGACCGGGGACGGTGGACGTCGAAGCGCTGGCCAGGGACGCGGTGGCACGCGGCGCCGATCTGCTCGGCGTGGCAGGCGGCGACGGCACACAGGCGCTGGTCGCCGGCATCGCCGCCGAGCACGACCTCCCGTTCCTGGTGATCAGCGCGGGCACCCGCAACCACTTCGCGTTGGATCTCGGATTGGACCGCGAGGATCCGTCCCGCTGCCTCGACGCGCTGACGGACGGGATCGAACTGCGCATCGACCTCGGCAAGGTCGGCGAACGAACCTTCGTCAACAACGCCTCGTTCGGCGCCTACGCCGAGGTGGTACAGAGCCCCGCCTATCGGGACGACAAGACCGGCACGACCCTGCGGATGCTTCCCGACCTGATCGAGGGGCAGCGCGGGGCACGCCTCCTCGCCCGTTTCGGGGACAGTACGGTCGAGGGACCCCAGGCCGTTCTGGTGAGCAACGGGCCGTACGAGATCTACGATCTGGCCGGTCTCGGACGCCGCCCGCGACTCGACCGCGGCACCCTCGGCGTGGTGACGATCTCGGTGAGCAGCACGCGGCAGGCCGTGGCTCTGCTTCGTCGAGCGCGCCAGGAGGGGCTGATCCAGCATTCCGGTCGCGAGGTCGTCATCACCGCAGACGGGCCCTCGATTCCCGCCGGGATCGACGGCGAAGCCCTCGTGATCCCCACGCCCGTACGGTGCACCGTCACTCCCGGGGCGCTGCGGGTACGGGTTCCACGCAACCGTCCCGGTGTCCGCCCGCCGGCCCGGCCGGTGGACTGGGTCCGGCTCCGCCGACTGGCATTCGGGGGCTCGAATTCTGCGTGACGCGGTACCGGTCGGCGGCGGCCGTCAGTATCCCGCGTCGAAGTCGAACTCGTTGATCAGGGCGGCGTCACCCGACAGGTAGCGTCCGAGATTCTCGACGAACAGATCGACGATCTTCCCGTTCTCCGACGGCACGTTGGCTGCGCTGTGCGGGCTGAGGATGACGTTGTCGGCCGCCCACAGCGGCGAGTCCTCCCGCAGCGGTTCGGTGGACGTGACGTCCAGGACCGCCCCGCCCAGGCGCCCCGCCGACAGGGCTTCCGCGAGAGCGTCTTCGTCGATGATCGGCCCCCGGCCGAGGTTGACGACCAGTGCGCCGTCGGGGAGGGCGGCGAGTTCCAGCTGTCCGATCAGGCCGCGCGTGCGCTCGGTGAGGGCACAGGAGATCACGAGAATGTCTGCGGTGGGCAGATGCTCGGCGATCAGGTCGGTGGTGGTCATGACGTCGAAGGGCCCGCCGGCGGGTCGCGGCGTGCGGGCGACGCCGGTGGCGGTGACGGCGAAGCAGCGGAGCAGTTCCGCTGTGCGCGAGCCGATCTTGCCTGCGCCCACGATCAGCGCGTGTCGTCCCTCGAGTTCGGTCGTCGCCTGTTTGCGCCACGTCCGGTCGCGCCGGTCCGCGATGAGCCGGGGGAGTCCGCGCGCGAAGTGGAGGATGCCTGCGAGCGCGAACTCGGCCAGCGGATCGGCGTGCACGCCCGCGGCGGTCGTCACCGTCAGCGGTGCATGCGACAGCCCGAACCGCTCGATCAGCTGTCCGGCGCCCGCGGACGTCGCCTGGATCCATTGCAGGTTCGGCGACTGTTCGAGGGTGCGTTCGGGGTGGCGCCAGTCGAAATCGAACATGACGTCGGCGGTCCGCAGCATCGACGTCCACCGGTCGTGCTCGCCGGCCGTCAGTTCGCGCGGCACCCCGACGTGATCGCTGTGCCACCGGGGCCGGGGGAGCAGTTCGGGGGCGTACGTCACCCGGATCCGACGGTCGCTGCGTGCGATCCTGTCGACCAGGTCCTGCTCGAGATACGACGCGAGGAGCACGTCGACGCACGGGTCGGGCACGGTGTCTCCTTCAGTGCGGACGGTCGGACGTCGCTGCGCTCGGCTCGACCTCCGGTGCGGCGGCGGATTTCGGCATCGCCGCCGCGGCGACGACGAGCACGACGGCCGCGCCGAGAGCGGCCAGGAACACCAGGTGCAGGGCGCCGGCCAGATCGACCGGCGCCGGGTGGTCGTCGCCGCCCAGCCGCGCGTTGACGAGGGCGCCGAACAGGGCGACCCCCACGGCGCTGCCGATGGACCGGGCGAACATGTTGGTCGATGTGACGACGCCGCGCTCCGACCAGTCGACACTCGACTGCGCGGCGATGAGGGTGGGGCTCGCGACGAGACCCATGCCGCCGCCGATGACGAAGCAGCAGATCGCCACCTGCCACACCGCCGAATCGATGGACAGGGCCAGGGTGAGTGCGGTGCCCGCGACGACCAGCAGGCTGCCCGCGGTGGCCGTGACACGGAAGCCGAAGCGCAGGTACACCCGACCGGACTGCGATGCGGCGATCGGCCAGCCGATGGTCAGCGTGGCCAGCGCGAACCCCGCCACGAGTGCGCCCGTCCCGAGCACACCCTGGGTGAACGTGGGGACGTAGGTGGTCAGGCCGAGGACGATGGCCCCGACCAGCAGGGAGACGAGATTGCTGGCCGCGAGAACCCTGCGGGTGAACACCCACAGCGGCAGGACCGGTTCGGCGGCGCGTCGTTCCACGAGGACGAACGCGATGAGGAACACGGATCCCGCGGCGAAGATTCCGAGGCTGACCGGTGAACTCCACGCCCAGGCCTGCCCGCCTTCCAGGAGTCCCAGGATGAGCAGCGTCGCCCCGACGGCCAGGATGCCGGCGCCTGCGTAGTCGACGGACCGCTGGGTGCGCACCCGCTTCTCGTCGAAGTTGCGGATCAGCATCACGGCCGCGAGCAGGCACAGGGGAATGTTGACGAAGAAGATCCACCGCCACGACAGGTACTCGGAGAACAGGCCGCCGAGGGTCGGGCCGACCACCGCCGACATGCCCCACACGCTGGCCAGGTAGCCCTGGGCCTTGGCGCGTTCGGCGAGGGTGTAGATGTCTCCGGCGATGGTCATGCTCATCGGCTGAACCGCTCCCGCGCCGAGTCCCTGCACCGCGCGGAACGCGATGAGCGCGGGCATGCTCCACGCAATCCCGCACAGCACCGAGCCGACGCCGAACAGGGCGATGCCGAGGAGCATCACCGGTTTCCGGCCGAAGATGTCCGCCAGCTTGCCGTAGATCGGCACCGACACGGCCTGGGTGAGCAGGTAGATCGAGAACAGCCACGGGAACTGCGTGAACCCGCCGAGATCCCCGACGATGGTGAACACCGCGGTCGAGATGATGGTCGCGTCGAGCGCGACCAGTGACGTCGTGAGCATCAGCGACACGAGAATCGGTCCGCGTTCCGAACGGAATCCGACGTCCACCTGGGCCGTGTCCGTCGCCATTAGCCACCTTTTCCCGTTACCGCGCTCACAAGAGTTCCTGAACAACGGTAACGACACCGGGCGGCGATGTGTTCCGCGGCCGCCGTCCCCCGGCTCGAAGGTCAGCGGCCGGCGGTCGGTGCCCGACCGATAGGCTGGATCACCGTGCGCCCCTCACTCGATTCATACGCCCATCTGGCCGGTGGCAAGGTCCGCGACCTCTACACGATCGACGACGAGCACCTCCTGTTGGTCGCGAGCGACCGGATCTCCGCCTACGACCACGTCCTCAGCACCCCGATCCCGGACAAGGGGCGGGTGCTCACCGCGATGAGCGTCTTCTTCTTCGGCGTCCTCGGCGGCAACAACCACCTGGCCGGTGAACCCGACGACAGCCGGATCCCCGAAGAGGTCCTCGGCCGCGCGCTGGTGGTCCGGAAGCTGAAGATGGTTCCCGTCGAGTGCGTCGCCCGCGGGTACCTCACCGGATCCGGGCTGATCGACTACAACGAGACCGGCGCGGTGTGCGGAGTCGCACTGCCCGAGGGTCTGGTGGAGGCGAGTCAGCTTCCCGACCCGATCTTCACGCCCGCCAGCAAGGCCGAGCTGGGCGAGCACGACGAGAACATCAGCTTCGAGGCCGTGGTCGACAAGGTGGGTCAGGATCTGGCCGTGAAGCTGCGCGACGACACCCTCGACGTCTACGGCCGGGCATCCAACTTCGCCGCCGACCGGGGCATCATCCTCGCCGACACCAAACTCGAATTCGGACTGGACCCGAAGGGCAACCTGGTTCTCGCCGACGAGGTCCTCACCCCCGACTCGTCCCGGTACTGGCCCGCCGACGGCTACGAGGCCGGGAAGGTGCAGCCGAGCTTCGACAAGCAATTCGTCCGCAACTGGCTCACCGGCCCCGAATCGGGCTGGGACCGGGCATCCGACACTCCGCCGCCGCCGCTGCCCGCGGAGATCGTGGAGGCGACCCGCGCGCGGTACATCGAGGCGTACGAGCGGATCTCGGGTCTGTCGTTCGCGGACTGGGTGGGCTGACCCATGGCCACCGAAGGCGCGAAGCTCACCCCACCAGTCGCGAAGAAGGTCCCCACCGAACGGGTCCACCACGGGCACACGTTCGTCGACGAGTACGAGTGGCTGCGGGCCAAGGAAGACGCCGAGGTCGTCGCGTACCTCGAGTCCGAGAACGCGTACACCGAGCAGCAGACCGCACATCTCGCGCCGCTGCGGGACCAGATCTTCCAGGAGATCAAGTCCCGCACGCAGGAAACCGACATGTCGGTTCCCACCCGGATGGGCGACTGGTGGTACTACGCCCGCACCATCGAGGGCAAGCAGTACGGCGTCCAGTGCCGGGCCCCGATCGCGGGCGCCGACGACTGGACCCCGCCGGAACTGACGCCGGGCGTCGAACTGCCCGGTGAGCAGGTTCTGCTCGACGGCAACGCCGAGGCCGAGGGTCACGACTTCTTCTCCGTCGGCGCCTTCTCCCTCAGCCACGACGGCACGCTCCTCGCGTACTCGGTCGACGTGGTCGGCGACGAGCGCTACACGCTGCGCTTCAAGAACCTCGAGACCGGGAAACTGCTGCCCGACGAGATCCCCGACACCGCGCCCGGCGTCACCTGGGCCATCGACCACAGCCACGTCTTCTATCTCACCGTCGACGAGTCCTGGCGGCCCGACACCGTGTGGCGGCACAAGCTCGGCACCGACCGCGCGCAGGACGTCACCGTGTTCCACGAGCCCGACGAGCGGTTCTGGGTGTCGGTCGGGTCCACCCGGAGCGAGAAGTACCTCGTGATCTGGGTGGGGTCGAAGATCACCAGCGAAGGCTGGGTGCTCGAATCGGAGAACCCCGAGGGCGAGTTCCGGGTGGTGCTGCCGCGGCGCGAGGGCGTCGAGTACGGCGTCGAGCATGCCGTCGTCGCCGGGGAAGACCGCTTCCTGATCATGCACAACGACGTCGTCGACGGTGAGAAGGCCGAGAACTTCGTGCTCGCCGAGGCGCCGGTGTCCGACCCGACGTCGCTGACCATCCTCATCCCGCACCGCTCCGACGTGCGGTTGGAGGAGGTCGACGCGTTCGCCGATCACCTGGTGCTCGGGTACCGCCGGGAAGCATTGACCCGGCTGGCCGTCTGGCCGCTCGGCGACGAGGGCTACGGCGAGTTCACCGAGATCGAATTCGACGAGGAACTCTTCAGCGTCGGGCTCGGCGCCAACCCGGAATGGCGGCAGCCGACCCTGCGGATGGCGTTCACGTCGTTCATCACGCCCGGCCAGGTGTACGACTACGTGCTGTCGACGGGTGAACTCGCGCTGCGCAAGTCGCAACCCGTGCTCGGCGACTTCGACGCACGCAACTACGAGCAGCAACGCGACTGGGCCGTCGCCGAGGACGGGACGCGCATCCCGCTCTCGATCGTCCGGCGCAAGGCGGACGGCGCCGACGGTCCCGCCCCCACGCTCCTCTACGGGTACGGCTCGTACGAGGCCAGCATGGACCCCGCGTTCTCGGTCGCCCGGCTGTCGCTGCTCGATCGCGGCGTGGTGTTCGTGGTCGCGCACGTGCGCGGCGGCGGCGAGATGGGCAGGCACTGGTACGAGACCGGGAAGACGCTCACGAAGAAGAACACCTTCACCGATTTCGTCTCGAGCGCACGGCATTTGATCGACACCGGACGCACCACGCCACAGCAGTTGGTCGCCGACGGCGGCAGCGCGGGCGGCCTGCTGATGGGTGCGGTGGCCAACCTGGCTCCGGAACTGTTCGCCGGCATCCTCGCCAACGTGCCCTTCGTGGACCCGCTGACGTCGATCCTCGACCCCTCGCTGCCGCTGACCGTCATCGAATGGGACGAGTGGGGCAACCCGCTGGAGAATGCCGAGGTCTACGAATACATGCGTTCGTACAGTCCGTACGAGAACGTCGAGGCCAAGGACTACCCGGCGATCCTCGCGATCACCAGCATCAACGACACCAGGGTGCTCTACGTCGAACCGGCGAAGTGGGTCGCCAAACTGCGGGCCACCAAGACCGGCGACTCGCCGCTGCTACTCAAGACGGAGATGAGCGCCGGGCACGGCGGCGTCAGCGGACGCTACGAGAAGTGGAAGGAAGTAGCGTTCGAATTCGCCTGGGTGCTCGACACGATCGGCAACTAGGTAATGCGCCACCCGCGCCGAGGCTCCGATCTCGGCGTGTGGTTTGCGTCGGCGGGCGAGGCGGAAGTCGGTTTGTCAGGCCACTTTCCGTCTCGCCGGGCTCAGATGCAGAAACTGATGCTGGCCGACCCCAGTGGCAGGTTGAGGCAGACGGCGATCGAACCGACTGCCGGGGTCGGTGACGGCGCGGCCGGCGCCGCGACAGCTGCGGGAGCAGCCAGAGTACCGAGCGACAGGGTCAACGCGATTGCGGCGAGTGTGGTGGCAATTCTGCTAGACATTGTGAAGGTCCTTGACTGAGTTACTGCGAGCCGGAGGTGACTCCTCTACAATCGTCCACCGATGTGATGCAGGTCACAACCCCGGTTCGGTACTTCAGCGCAGCGCGTACCGGATCTGCGGACGACCGGCCCTGCCGTACTCGGTGTGCCGAGTGAGCACCCCGTCGTCGGCGAGACGTTCGAGATACCGCCAGGCCGTGACCCGGGAGACCCCGATGCTGGCCGCCACCTCGGCCGCCGTCAGTGGTCCGGCAGCGTCACGGACGCACGCAGAAACGTGGTCGAGCGTCTGTGGTGCAACGCCTTTCGGGGATGCTGCGCGCTCGTCGGAGGTGCGCAGCGCGGACATCGCCCGATCGATGTCGTGCTGACTCAGCGCGTTGCTTCCGGCGGGCAGGGCGTCGCGGAATTCCCGGTACCGCTCGAGTTTGTCGCGGAACGCCGCGAACGTGAACGGCTTCAGGAGATACAACGCGATTCCGCGCGCCACGGCGGTGCGGACCATCTCGAGGTCGCGGGCCGAGGTCACGGCGATCACGTCGGGACTCGGTCGCACGCCGCTCAGTGCCGCCGCGACGTCGAGGCCGCTGGCATCCGGCAGGCCGATGTCGAGGAGGACGAGGTCGATGGGGTCGTCGCTGCCGTTCGCCGCGGCGACCGCGCGCATGGCGCCGTTGCCGTCGTGAACGACGGTGTGGACCGAAAAGCCCGGAATGCGTTCCACATACGCCCGGTGGGCCTCGGCGATGAGTGGTTCGTCCTCGACGATCATCACGCGGATCACGAGGCGGCCCCCTCGATCGGGATCTCGACGACGATCATCGATCCGAGTGACGGCTCCGTGTGGATCGTCCCGCCGTGCCGGGCCACCACCTGGGCCACCAACGCCAGTCCGAGCCCGCGCTGACCCGACTTGGTGGAGTAGCCGCGCGTGACCGCCTTGTCGAGTTCGTCGGCGGGAATGCCGGGTCCGCTGTCGGCCACCCGCACCACCATCGTCGAATCCTCCTGACGGACGGTCACTTCCACCCACGCATCCTCTCCGGGGGACGCTGCCGCGCCGCGGGCGGCGTCGATCGCGTTGTCCACGAGATTACCCACCAGCGTCACGAGTTCACGCGCACTGAGTGGCGCCACGGGCCCGAGAGCGGTGTCCTCGGTGACGGTCAGGTCGACTCCCCGCTCGGCAGCCACACCCACTTTGCCCAGCAGCAGTGCGGCCAGGGCGGGTTCGTGCACCGCCGTCATCAGGCGGTCGATCAGTTCCTGCGACAACCGCAGATCCTCGGTGGCGAACGCGATCGCGTCGTCGTAGCGGCCCAGTTCGACCATCGTGATGATCGTGTGCAGTCGGTTCGCCGATTCGTGCGCCTGCGACCGTAGCGATTCCGCGAAGCCGCGCACCGAATCGAGTTCGCCCATGATGCTTTGCAATTCCGTGCGATCACGCAGTGTCAGCACGGTCCCGAGACGCTGCCCCTCCCACGTCACGGGTTCCCGGCTGACGAGCAGCACGCGGTCGGGGGTCACGTGCACCTCGTCCCGGGAGTCGTCGTCCTGCGACTGCCGCAGCGACTCCGGCAGCGCGGCCAGCGGGACGGGGCCCTCGGGGAGATCGAGGAGGCGGCGCGCTTCGTCGTTCACCACTTCGGCATTCGCGGTGTCACCGCTGTCGCGGCCGAGCACCACCAGGCCCTCGCCGATCGAGTGCAGGACGGCGTCGTGATGCTCGTACATCTGCCGCAGCTCGTCCGGGGCCATCCCCAGCGTCTGACGGCGCAGGCGCCTGCTCAGCAGGAACGAACCTGCCGCCGACACCGCTAGGCCGATCGCGGCGACCGCGAAGATGGTCGGCAGGCTCGCGGCGAACTGGTCGCCGATCTTCGCCCGGGTGACGCCGACGGACACCAGGCCCGCGATCCGGTCGCCGTCGTACACCGGTGTCACCGCCCGGATCGAGGGTCCCAGCGAACCGGCGTACGTCTCCGTGAACGTCTCCCCGCGGAGCGCACGCTCGATGTTCCCGGAGAACACGCCGCCGATCAGCTCCGGGTTGGTGTGGGTGAAGCGGATGCCCGCGGGCGTCATCACGACGATGAAATCGGTGCCGGTCGCGGCGCGGATCTGCTCGGTCTGAGGCTGGAGAACGGCCGTCGGGTCGGGGGACCGCAATGCCTCGACGGTGCCGTCCGACAGCGCGAGTGTGGTCGCGACCGCGGTGACGGCGCGCCGGGTGGTCTCGTCGCTGTCGCGACGCTGGTCGACGATGGCCAGCGCGGTCCCGGCGCCGATGACCAGCACCAACACGACGAGCTGCAGGAGGAAGAGCTGCCTCGCGACGCTCATGGGCCGTCTCGGCGGATGGTGCGGCAATGCATTTCTCCTGAACGTAATGAACACAAACTTCTCCGGCCAAGCGATCGCTTAGAAGATTCTTCCAAGACGTGATCGCGGTCACTAACCGGCCTCACCGATCAGCTTGCCACTCGAATTGGAGGACAATCCCATGAGTACTGCGACAGGGAAGACCAAGAAGCGCGACCGGACACACTGGTTGTACATGGGGGTCATCGTCGCCGTCGTCGCGGGCATCCTCGTCGGGTGGCTGGCTCCGGGAGTCGGCAAGTCGCTCGGCGTGCTCGGCACGATGTTCGTCGATCTGATCAAGATGATGATCAGCCCGGTCATCTTCTGCACGATCGTGCTCGGCATCGGATCGGTGAAGGCCGCCGCCAAGGTCGGCAAGGTCGGCGGGCTCGCCCTCACCTACTTCATCGGCATGTCGACCATCGCTCTCGGCATCGGCCTGCTGGTCGGCAACCTGCTCGACCCGGGCACCGGCCTGAACATCAGCGCCGACACCGCGAGCACCGGAGCGGCGCTCGCCGAGAAGGCCCACGGCGCCGGCGGCACCATGGACTTCCTCCAGTCGATCATCCCCACGTCGCTGATGTCCGCGCTGACCGAGGGAAGCGTCCTGCAGACCCTGTTCGTCGCGCTGCTCGTCGGCTTCGGACTGCAGGCCCTCGGCAAGCAGGGTGAACCGATCCTCCGCGCCGTCGGCTCCGTCCAGAAGCTCGTCTTCAAGATCCTGTCCATGATCCTGTGGCTCGCCCCGATCGGTGCCTTCGGTGCCATCGCGAACGTCGTCGGCCAGACCGGTCTCGGCGCCGTCGTCCAGCTCGCCACGCTCATGCTCGGCTTCTACCTCACCTGCCTGATCTTCGTGTTCGGTGTCCTCGGATCCGTGCTCCGCGTCGTCGCAGGCGTCTCGATCTTCAAGCTGGTCCGGTACCTGGCCCGTGAATACCTGCTGATCTTCGCCACCTCCTCCTCCGAGTCCGCCCTGCCCCGCCTGATCGCCAAGATGGAACACGTCGGCGTCGAGCGCACCACCGTCGGAGTCGTCGTCCCCACCGGCTACTCGTTCAACCTCGACGGCACCGCGATCTACCTGACCATGGCGTCGATCTTCATCGCCGACGCAATGGGCCAGCCGCTGTCCTTCCCCGAGCAGCTGTCGCTGCTGGTGTTCATGATCATCGCGTCCAAGGGTGCTGCCGGAGTCAGCGGCGCCGGGCTCGCCACCCTCGCCGGCGGCCTGCAGAGCCACCGTCCCGAACTGCTCGACGGCGTCGGCCTCATCGTCGGGATCGACCGGTTCATGTCCGAGGCCCGCGCGGTCACGAACTTCTCCGGCAACGCCGTCGCCACCCTGCTCGTCGGTTCCTGGACCAACACGATCGACAACGACCGCGTCCGCACCGTCCTCGACGGCAAGCTCCCCTTCGACGAGTCGACGATGGTCGATGACGGCCACGGCGAGGTCGTCGAAGAGCAGGCCACCGAGACGCCTGCCGCCGACGAGCCGAAGGTGCTCGTGAAGAGCTGACACCCACTCCGAAGTAAACCTCTGTGCGCCCGGGCGATTCGAAGCCTGGGCGCACAGAGGTTTCTTGGCTACGTTGGTGCGCATGACGACACCTGTTCAGAACATCGATATCAACACACTCGGCGGCACCCCGACCTCACTCGGCGAATACGACGGCCGCGCCGTCCTCGTGGTGAATGTCGCCTCGAAGTGTGGACTGACCCCGCAGTACAAGGGCCTCGAGAAGCTCGCCACCGACTACGCCGACCGCGGGCTGACCGTGATCGGCGTCCCGTGCAACCAGTTCATGGGGCAAGAGCCCGGCACCGCCGAAGAGATCGAGACCTTCTGCTCCACCACCTACGGCGTCACGTTCCCGTTGCTGGAGAAGATCGAGGTGAACGGTGAGAACCGGCACCCGCTGTACGAGGAACTGACCAAGGCCACCGATGCCGAGGGCGCCGCGGGCGACATCCAGTGGAACTTCGAGAAGTTCCTCGTCGCACCCGACGGCACCGTCGTCAAGCGGTTCCGTCCCCGCACCGAGCCCGAGGCACCCGAGGTCGTCGAGGCCATCGAGGCGGTCCTGCCGAAGTAGGCGCTTCGGGCTCGTGCGCCTTTCCGGTAGCTCCCACTACCAGAAAGGCGCACGAGCTTTGCCCCGTGTTCACGTTCACCTGTCACGCTGGGCCCATGACCGGACAGCTGATCGTGTCGGTGTCGGGGATCAAGGACGAGACGCGCGACTTCGCGGCCGCGTTCGCCGAGGAGATGGACGCACGTGGCGTGCCGCTGTCGCTGCTCGTCGCCCCACGCCTGAAAGACAAGTATCGACTGGTCAACGACCCCGCGACGCAGGACTGGCTCCGTGCGCGCCGATCCCGCGGCGACGCCGTCGTCCTGCACGGATACGACCAGGCCGCCACCAAACGCCGTCGGGCCGAGTTCGCCGCGCTGCCCGAGCACGAGGCGCGGCTGCGACTGCTCGCGGCAGACCGGGTGATGGAACAGACCGGGCTGCGCACCAGACTGTTCGCTCCGCCCCGCTGGCTGGCGTCGCAGGGCGCCGTCGCGGCACTGCCGTCCGCCGGGTTCCGGCTGCTCGCCGGGATGACCGCCATTCACGACCTCGAACGCGGGACGTCGGTGCGGTCGCGGGTGCTGGGGATCGGGGAGGGGTTCCGCGCCGAACCGTGGTGGTGCCGGGCCCTCGTCCTGGGCTCCGGACGCACCGCCAAACGCGGGGGCGTGGTGCGCCTCGCCGTCACCGCCAAGCAACTGGGCACGTCGGGACCGCGGCAGGCGATGCTCGACGCCGTCGACCTCGCGCTCTTCCACGACGCGCGGCCCGGCGTGTACCGCTGGGAGCAGCGGATTTCGCAGATCGGCGCCGCCTGACCCGTGAGTACTTGTTAACCGCGGGCGGTTAACAAGTACTCACGGGGCCGTCAGGCCACCTCGACGCTCGACTCGCTCGGCATCGTGCGGAACTCGGTGCCCTCGGGCGCCATGTCCGAGTAGCGACCGTAGAAGATGCCGGTGGCCTCGTTCGCGATGATCGCCTGGTGGATGGGCACCGCGACCCGCGGTGCGACGGCCCGCAGGTAGTCGATGGCCTCGGAGATCTTCAGCCACGGCGCCGCGGCGGGCAGCGCCAGCACGTCGACCTTCTGCTCCGGGACGAACAAGGAGTCGCCGGGGTGCATCAGCCGGGCCGGGTTCGCGGCGTCGCCGAGCAGGAACGCCGTGTTGTCGATCACCGGGATGTCCGGGTGGATCACCGCGTGCCTGCCGCCGGTGCCGGTGACGTGCACGTCGCCGATGTCGAACTCGTCGCCGGCGTGCACCCCCGTCCACGCGCCGCCGAGCTGCGCCGCGGTCTGCGGGTCGGAGTACAGCGCCGCGCCGGGGTTCGCCTCGACGAGGGCGGGCAGTCGCTGCTGGTCGACGTGGTCGGGGTGCTGGTGCGTGACCAGGATCGCGTCCAGACCGGTGATGCCCTCGAATCCGTGCGAGAAGTTGCCCGGATCGAAGAGGATGGTGGAACCGTTCAACTCGACGAGGACGCAGCTGTGGCCGAAGTGAGTCAGTCGCATGAATTCGAGTATGCGCCTGCGTGCATGGCTCGTCCCGTTCGTCCGATGCGAACCGCAGGCAGGTAGCCCGGTAAACTTCCGGGTGCCCGGTGTTCCACTCTGGGCTCGCGCACAACAACAAGGAGCAGCACGTGGCCCGTGTCGTCGTCGAAGTCATGCCCAAGGCCGAGATTCTCGACCCCCAGGGGCAGGCCATTGTCGGAGCGCTGCCGCGGCTCGGCTTCGCTGGAGTTTCCGATGTCCGTCAGGGCAAGCGGTTCGAGCTCGAGGTCGACGGCAGTGTCGACGACGCTCAGCTCGAGAAGATCGCCGAGGCCCTGCTGGCCAACACGGTGATCGAGGACTGGACCGTGAGGCGCGTCGAAGCATGAGCGCCCGCGTCGGAGTCATCACTTTCCCCGGCACCCTCGACGACGTCGACGCCGCCCGCGCCGTGACCCTCGCCGGCGGCGAGGCCGTGAGCCTGTGGCACGGCGACGCCGACCTCAAGGGTGTCGACGCCGTCATCGTCCCCGGTGGCTTCTCGTACGGCGACTACCTGCGGTGCGGCGCCATCGCCCGGTTCGCGCCCGTCATGGGCAAGGTCGTCCAGGCCGCGCAGGGCGGTATGCCCGTCCTCGGTATCTGCAACGGCTTCCAGGTCCTGTGTGAAGCGGGCCTGCTGCCCGGCGCGCTCACCCGGAACGAGGGCCTGCACTTCATCTGCCGCGACGAGTGGCTGAAGGTCGAGGCCACGTCGACGGCGTGGACGTCCCGCTACGAGACGGGTGCCGAGATCCTCGTCCCGCTCAAGTCCGGCGAGGGCCGCTACCAGGCGTCGGCGAACGTCCTCGACGAACTCGAGGGTGAGGGCCGCGTGGTGTTCCGCTACGCCGGCGACAACCCGAACGGTTCGCAGCGCGGCATCGCGGGCATCTCCTCGGCCAACGGCCGCGTGGTGGGCCTCATGCCGCACCCCGAGCACGCCACCGAGGCCCTCACCGGGCCCAGCGACGACGGACTCGGCATGTTCTATTCCGTGCTCGACAGCGTCATCTCCGCCTGATCCGATCGGCGCCGTGCGGGCCTCGGCCACGCACGGCGCCGATCAGGCCATTTCTACCTGACGGCGCGGATCACCACGATTTCCTCGACGGTCTGACCGACCTCGATGAGCCCTCGCCGCTCGAGCATCTCCCGCCGTTCGACGAGGACGGGTCCGAACGGGATCTCGGCCATCGCGGCGACGTCGACCGTCATGTTCTGCTCCTCGAGCATCGTCAGCGTCTTCTCGACTCCGCTCAGGCCGGACTGCGCCAGCAGCAGAACCCCGCCGTCGACGAGAAGGTCGGGGGCCTGGCAGCAGATCCGGTCGAGCAGCGCGCGACCGTTCTTTCCCGCATCCCAGGCGCGCGCCGGACCGCGGTCGGGCACCGTGTCGACGGATGCCGGGACGTACGGCGGATTGGACACGACGAGGTCGAACCGGTCCTGCCGGACGTGTTCGGTGAGGTCTCCGCGGATCACCCGGATCCGGTGTCCGCGGGCGAGCGCATTGAGCCGGATGCTGATCGCCGCCCGCCTCGACACGTCCACTGCGGTCACCCGGCCCGCGCCGGCGGCCGCGGCGGCCACGCTCAGCGCGCCGGTCCCCGCACACAGATCGAGCACCCGGGAGTGGGGACCGAGTCGCTCCGCCGCCAGGACACCGGCCAGCAACTGCGTATCGTGTTGCGGGCGATAGACTCCGGGAAGACGTAGCAGCATCGAAGACTCCTCGGTTGCCGGGCGCATCGGCGTACGCCAACCGAGTGCCACCGGGCGCTCACTGTGGACGCCGTGCGTCTGATTACCGAACAGTTACCCCACTCGCCGCGGGGCCAATCACGCCTGCGGGTCCGGCGGCCGTGGCGGCGATCCGGAAGACGCGCGGAACCCGAGGCGAACTGGCACGATCGACGGGTGACGTACACCGAGCAGTTGCGTGATCTCGCGGCCCGGCACGGGGTGGCGACGTCGTATCAGGGTTGGGACAAGCGGCGTCACGAGGTGGGCGACGACACGCTCCGCAGCGTCCTCGCAGCGCTCGACGTTCCCGCCGCAACAGAGGACGAGGTGCGGCGCGCCCTGTCCGAGCGCGACGTGGCGCCGTGGCGGCGGATGCTGCCGCCCGTCGTCGTCGGCAGGAACGGATCCGAGACCCGTTTCGTGGTCCACGTCCCGCACGGCGAGGCGGTAGACGTCACGATCGACACGGAGTCGGGCGCGACGGTCCCGGCACGCCAACTCCAGGTGTGGGTCGATCCGCGGGAGGTCGACGGTGTTCTCGTGGGGCGCGCGACGTTCGCCGTGCCCTCCGACGTTCCGTGCGGGTGGCACACGGTGCGGGCATCCACTGCGGGCACCTCCTCGTCGTGCACGCTCGTGGTGACACCGGCCCGGTTGTCGACGTCCGATGCGCTGCGTGACCGCAGGCGCTGGGGTGTGCTCACGCAGTTGTACTCGATCCGGTCGCGTCGGTCCTGGGGTGTGGGGGATTTCGGCGACCTCGCGGATCTCGCGTCGATCTTCGGTTCCGTCCACGGCGCCGACTACGTCCTGGTCAATCCGCTGCATGCGGCGCAGCCCCGGCCCCCGATCGAGGCGTCGCCGTACCTGCCGACCACCCGCCGCTACGTCAACCCGATGTACATCCGTGTCGAGGACATCCCGGAGACGGCGTACCTGTCGACGCGACGCCATGCGCGGATGCGCGACGCCGCAGCGCGATTCGAGCGGGCCAACGACCGGTCCGACCGGATAAACCGCAACCCGTCGTACCGGGCCAAACTCCGCACGCTCGAACGGGTCTTCCGGGTCGAGCGCAGCCCGAGCAGGCAGCATGCGTTCGAGGAGTTCTGCCGCGTCGAGGGTGACGGGCTGCGGGACTTCGCGACCTGGTGCGCGCTCACCGAGAAACTGCCACCCGACGACCCGCGATGGACGACGAAAGCGCAAGCGCCCGACAGCGACTGGGTGCAGGCGCAGCGGCGCAAGCTGACGCCACGAATCCAGTTCTACTCGTGGCTGCAATGGGTATGCGACGAGCAGCTTTCCGCCGCACAGGACGCGGCGCGCGCGGCGGGCATGGACATCGGGATCGTGCACGACCTGGCGGTCGGCGTGCAGCGCGGGGGTGCGGACGCGTGGTCGCTGGGAACGGCTCTGGCAGAGAGTATTACCGTCGGTGCTCCTCCCGACGACTTCAATCAGCAGGGCCAGCAGTGGAATCAGCCGCCGTGGCGGCCGGATCGACTGGCCGAACTGGGGTACGCCCCGTACCGCGACATGCTGCGCACCGTCCTGAAGCACGCGGGCGGGCTGCGGGTCGACCACATTCTGGGGCTGTTCCGGCTGTGGTGGATCCCCGCCGACGCGCAGACGCCTGCCGACGGAACGTACGTCACCTACGACCACGAGGCGCTCATCGGGATCCTCGCGCTCGAGGCGGAGCGGGCCGGCGCCGTGGTGATCGGCGAGGACCTCGGGGTGTTCGAACCCGCGGTCCAGGACTACCTCGCCGAGCGTGGCATCCTCGGGACCTCGATCCTGTGGTTCGAGCACGACGGCGAGCGGCCGACGCCGCCGGAGCAGTACCGGACGCTGTGCCTGACATCCGTGACCACACACGATCTTCCGCCGACCGCCGGATACCTCGCCGGCGAACACATCGCATTGCGGTCACGGCTCGGGCTCCTCGAACGGGATCTCGAACTCGAGAAGGAACACGACGCGCAGCAGCGCGAGGCCGTCCTGCAACTGGCGCGCGACCGCGGATTGCTGGCGGAGGACGCGTCGATCCCCGACACGGTGAAGGCTCTGTACCGGCTGATCGGCCGGAGTCCGTCGCTGCTGTCGGGCGTCGCGCTCGCCGACCTGGTGGGGGAGTACCGCATCCAGAATCAGCCGGGCACCGACGAGACCCAGTATTCGAACTGGAAGATTCCCCTCGCCGACGCGTCCGGGCGCGCGGTCCACGTCGAGGACCTGACGGACGGCGATTTCGGGTTCGTCGAGGACGCAACCCGCGCTTAGGGCGCGAGGGCGCGCATCGCCAGGTCGACGACGGCGTCGGCGTGCTCGTGGGTGAGGGGATGGGCTCCGGACTGCCAGCGGTAGAACATCGGTGCCATGAACAACTCGAACGCCAGGGTGAGGTCGACGTCCGACCGTATCTGTCCGGCGCCTTGCGCCGAGCGGAACCGCGCTGCGACGAACTCGAACTGCGACCGGTAGATCCGTTCGACGATCTGTTCCCGCAGGGCCGGGTCCTGCAGCGATTCGATGGACAGCGCCCGGAACAGCGGTTCGAAATCGGGGGACGTGAACTCGTCGACGGTCGCGCGGAGCACCAATCGCATGTCGGCGGCGAGGTCACCGGTGTCGGGCAGGGCCAGGGCCTCCTGGGCGCCGGCCGCGTTCTGTTCGTGCAGGGCGTCCACGACGAGTGCGCCCTTGGACCGCCACCAGCGGTAGATGGTCTGCTTCCCGACCTGCGCGCGTGCGGCGATGCCCTCGATGCTGATCTTCCCGTACGGCTGTTCGCGGATCAGCTCCTGTGTGGCCTGCAGGATCGCGGCGCGGGACCGTTCGGATCGGCGGGGATTGTCGGCGGACGGCATGAACGGATCCTAGATCAGACGAGACGTATCGTCTTGACTCGCCTGCGGTCCGATGTCACGATGTAGCGAGACGGACCGTTCCGTCTCGGAAAGGATGAAGATGACCCGCTCACACATCGCCATGGTCAGCATCCCGGCGCCCGGGCACGTCAACCCCAGCCTGGAGATTCTCCGAGAACTCGTCGCGCGCGGGCACCGCGTGACGTACGCCAACGACGCCGCCGTGAAGGACGTCGTCGAGAGCACCGGAGCGGAATTCAAGGAGTACGCCTCGACGTTGCCGCGCGCGAACACCGCCGGCGCGGCGGACGAGTCCGGGAAGTCCTGGGACGGCGACACCATCGATCACCTCACCCTGTTCCAGGCCGAGTACGAGTCGATGCTGCCGCAACTGCGGAGACTGTACGAGGACGACCGCCCCGACCTGTTCCTCTACGACATCGCGGGAGGCCCCGCCCGCGTCCTCGCCGAGGAATGGAACGTGCCGATCGTGCAACTGTCGCCGACGTACGTGGCCTGGGAGGGCTACGAGGACGACATGAAGTCGTCCGTGGACACCATGCGGGCCGACCCGCGCGGTGCCGCACTGTACGAGCGGCAGGGGAAACTGCTGCGGGACAACGGGGTCGAGACCGACCCGGACGAGTTCTACGGGCGCCCGGGCCGGGCGGTGGTGCTGATCGCGAAATCGATGCAGCCCAACGCCGACCGCGTGAACGAGGACGTCTACACGTTCGTCGGACCTGCGCTGCCCACCCGGCGGCCCGCCGACGGCCGGTGGGAGCGTCCGGCGGGCGCGCACAAGGTGCTGCTCGTCTCGCTCGGCACCGCGTTCACCGATCACGCCGACTTCTACCGCCGCTGCATCGAGGCATTCGGCGACCTCGACGGCTGGCACGTCGTCCTGCAGATCGGGCAGCACGTCGACGTCGGTGAACTCGGCGCCGTGCCCGGCAACGTGGAGGTCCACCGCTGGGTGCCGCAGTTCGACATCCTGGGGCAGGCCGACGCGTTCCTCACCCACGCCGGCATGGGCGGGTCCAGCGAGGGCATGTTCACGGGGACCCCGATGATCGCCGCGCCGCAGGCCACCGACCAGTTCGAGAATGCCGACGCGCTCGTCGCCGCGGGAGTGGCGGTGCGCGTGGACAGTTCGGACGTGTCGGCAGCCGGACTGCGGGACGCGCTCACCCGGATCGACGCCGAGCCGGTCCGTCGCCGCAGCGCGGAGCTCGCCACCGAGTTGCGTTCTGCCGGTGGCGTGGACGCTGCCGTCCGGGTCATCGAGGAGTTCCTGTGAAGCCGCGAAACGTGTCGGTGGTCACGTCTACTCTGCGGGCATGGCACTCACACTCGGCATGATCACGTTCGACACCACCGACCCGGGGCCGCTCGCGAACTGGTGGGCGAAGCAGACGGCGGGCACGGTCGAGCAGGAGAACGACGGCTGGTTCTACGTCGTCGCCCTTCCGGATTCCGCGCAGAAGCTGGCGTTCCAGAAGGTCGACGATCCCACTCCGGGGAAGAACCGCATCCACCTCGACCTGGCGTCCGAAGACCTCGACGGCGAGGTCGGCAGGCTGAGTGCCGACGGCGCGACGGAGGTCGGGCGGCACGAGATGGGCGGTTTCCGATGGGTCACGCTCGCCGATCCGGACGGCAACCAGTTCTGTGTCTCGGGTCCCCACCCGTGACAGCGGGTCCTGCATGATTGACCCCATGCCTTCCACTACGTGGGCCGACGCCCAGGGACTCTGCACCTTCGTCGATGCCTCACCGTCGCCGTTCCATGTGTGCGCGACGGTGTCGATGTTGCTGACCGGCAACGGTTTCACCGAGTTGCACGAGACCGACTCGTGGCCCGGCGAGCCCGGCCGGTACTTCCTGGTGCGCGGCGGATCCCTCATCGCATGGAGCACCGAGGGGGTGGGCCGGACGGCGCCGTTCCGCATCGTCGGCGGGCACACCGACAGCCCGAACCTGCGCGTCAAGCAGCACCCCGACCTCTCGTCGGCGGGGTGGCAGCTGGTGGGTCTCGAACCGTACGGCGGCGCGTGGCTCAACTCGTGGCTCGACCGCGACCTGGGCATCTCCGGGCGGCTGAGTGTGCGGGCGGGCAACACGGTGGAGGAGAAGCTCGTCCGCGTCGACGAACCGATCCTGCGCGTGCCGCAGCTGGCGATCCACCTGTCCGAGGACCGCAAGGGCGTGCACCTCGATCCGCAGCGCCACCTCAACGGCGTGTGGGGCGTGGGTACCGAACGCCGGTCGTTCATCGACTTCGTCGCCGAGCGGGCGGAGGTGCCCGCCGACGCGGTGCTCGGGTGGGAACTGATGACCCACGATCTCGCGCCCAGCGCCCTGGTCGGAACCGAGCAGGACCTCGTCAGTGCGCCGCGGCTCGACAACCAGGGCACCTGCTACGCGGGAACCCAGGCGCTGCTCGCGGCGGCCGAGAACCCCGGGGATCGGGTGCCGGTGCTCGCGCTGTTCGACCACGAGGAGGTGGGGAGCATGTCCGATCGGGGCGCGTTCTCCGATCTCCTGAGCACCGTGCTCGAGCGCATCGTCCTCGGCCGCGGCGGTGGTCGCGAGGAATTCCTGCAGACGATGGCCGGGTCGATCTGCGCGTCCGGGGACATGGCGCACGCGACCCACCCGAACTACCCGGACCGGCACGAGCCCGCCCACCACATCGCCGTCAACGGGGGACCGGTGCTCAAGGTCAACCAGAACCTGCGCTACGCCACCGACGCGGCCGGGGCCGGGGCATTCGCGCTCGCTTGCGACCAGGCCGGCGTGCCGCTGCAGCGGTACGTGCACCGGGCCGATCTGCCGTGCGGTTCGACCATCGGCCCGATCACCGCGTCCAGGACGGGGCTGAGCACCGTCGACGTCGGCGCCGCCCAGCTCGGAATGCATTCCTCGCGGGAGCTGATGGGCGCCCGTGACGTGCGTGCCTATTCCGACGCCCTTGCGGCCTTCCTCACACCGACGGCGTGACGGGGAAGGGGCGAGGAGCGCCAGGTCGGTGCCGGAACGAGCCGCCGGATAGACTGACGTACGGCTCGTCGCCACCCGGCTTGCGCCGACCGTGACTCCCGGCTTGCCTCTCTTGACTCCCGTAGGGAAGGGACCCCACCTCCAGTGTCAGCACACCCGGTCGATACCGTCACCGCCGCCACCGCGACCCCCGACGTCGCACAGCCTTTCAAGGAGCTGGGTCTCAAGGACGACGAGTACGCCCGCATCAAGGAGATCCTGGGCCGGCGCCCCACCGAGGCCGAGCTCGCGATGTACTCGGTGATGTGGAGTGAGCACTGCTCCTACAAGTCGTCGAAGGTGCACCTGAGGTACTTCGGTGAGACCACGACCGACGAGATGCGGTCGTCGATGCTCGCGGGCATCGGCGAGAACGCCGGCGTCGTCGACATCGGCGACGGCTGGGCGGTCACGTTCAAGGTCGAGAGCCACAACCACCCCTCCTACGTGGAGCCCTACCAGGGTGCGGCCACCGGCGTCGGCGGCATCGTCCGCGACATCATGGCCATGGGCGCCCGTCCCATCGCGGTGATGGACCAGCTGCGTTTCGGTGCGGCGGACGCCCCGGACACCCGGCGCGTCGTCGACGGGGTGGTGCGCGGTGTCGGCGGCTACGGCAACTCGCTGGGTCTGCCCAACATCGGCGGCGAGACCGTCTTCGACGAGTCCTACGCCGGTAACCCCCTGGTCAACGCCCTCTGTGCCGGGACGATGCGGGTCGAGGACCTGCACCTGGCGTTCGCGTCCGGCGCCGGCAACAAGATCATCCTGTTCGGTGCGCGCACCGGCCTCGACGGCATCGGCGGCGTGTCCGTGCTGGCGTCGGAGACGTTCGACGGCGACGAGAGTGGTACCGGCCGGAAGAAGCTGCCGGCGGTGCAGGTGGGTGACCCGTTCACCGAGAAGGTGCTCATCGAGTGCTGTCTGGAGCTGTACGCCGCGAAGCTGGTGGTCGGCATCCAGGACCTGGGCGGGGCCGGGCTGTCCTGCGCGACGTCGGAGCTGGCCGCGGCCGGCGACGGCGGCATGCACATCAACCTCGAGCAGGTCCCGATGCGGGCCACCGGCATGACCGCCGCCGAGGTGCTCTCCAGCGAGTCGCAGGAACGGATGTGCGCGGTCGTCACCCCGGCGAACGTGGACGCGTTCATGGAGGTCTGCAGGAAGTGGGACGTGCTGGCCACCGTCATCGGTGAGGTCACCGACGGGGAGCGGCTGACGATCTCCTGGCACGGCGAGACCGTCGTCGATGTGCCGCCGCGCACCGTCGCGCACGAGGGCCCGGTGTACGAGCGCCCGGTGCAGCGTCCCGCGAGCCAGGACGCCCTGGTCGCGAACACCACCGCCGGCCTGACACGGCCCGCATCGGCGGAGGAGCTGAGGGCGACGCTGCTGAAGATGCTCGCCTCGCCGGCGCTGTGCAGCCGCAAGTGGATCACCGAGCAGTACGACCGCTACGTGCGCGGCAACACCGTCCTGGCCGAGAACGCCGACTCCGGGGTGATCCGCGTCGACGAGACCACGGGCCGCGGCATCGCGCTCGCCACCGACGCGTCCGGCCGCTACACCGCGCTCGACCCGTACACCGGTGCGCAGTTGGCGCTCGCGGAGGCGTTCCGCAACGTCGCCGTCACCGGCGCCACCCCGAAGGCGGTCAGCAACTGCCTGAACTTCGGGTCCCCCGAGGACCCGGGGGTGATGTGGCAGTTCCAGCAGGCGGTCCGCGGTCTGGCGGACGGCTGCGCGACGCTGGGTATCCCGGTCACCGGCGGCAACGTCAGTTTCTACAACCAGACCGGGTCGACCGCGATCCTGCCGACCCCGGTGGTGGCGGTGCTCGGTGTGATCGACGATGTGCACCGGCGGATCCCGACCGGTCTCGGGCTGGAGCCGGGGGAGACGCTGATCCTGCTCGGTGAGACCCGCGACGAGTTCGACGGGTCGATCTGGTCGCAGGTCGAGCACGGTCACCTCGGTGGGGTGCCGCCGCAGGTCGACCTCGGCCGGGAGCAGTTGCTGGCCGACATCCTGCTGGCGGCGTCCCGGGACGGGTTGGTGTCGGCGGCGCACGACCTGTCCGAGGGTGGTCTCGCGCAGGCCGTCGTCGAGGCCGCGCTGGCCGGGGAGACGGGCTGCCGGATCCTGCTTCCCGAGGACGCGGATCCGTTCGTCACGTTGTTCTCGGAGTCGTCGGGTCGGGTGCTGGTCGCGGTTCCGCGTACCGAGGAAACTCGCTTTACCGGGATGTGCACGGCCCGTAATCTGCCGTGGGTGCGTATCGGTGTGGTGGACGAGGGGTCCGATTCCGTCGAGGTCCAGGGCCAGTTCTCGGTCTCGCTGGCCGAGCTGCGCACGACGTTCGAGGGAACTCTGCCGGCATTGTTCGGGTGATGAATGGTCGAATCGGGGGCATTGGAGAGGGTTGACAGGGGGCCGCGGGAACTCTCGCGGCTGGTCGATCCTGCACTCCTCCACGGTCCCCGACTCGACCGGACCTGGCGTTTCCTTCGGCTCGACTTCACCGGCATCGCCTTCGCGACGCTGTTCTTCTGCTGGTCGCTGACGCCGTCGCTGCTGCCCCGCGACTGGCTGTTCCAGGGGCTGATCGGCGGCATCAACGCCGCGATCGGTTACGCGTTGGGAACGGCGATCGGCTGGCTGGTCCGCCGCTACGTCCTGAAGAACCGGTCGTGGTGGCCGCTGCCGGAACCGTGGTCCACCGGCCTGCGCGTGCTCGTGACGGTGACGTGCGTGTCGGTGAGTCTCGTGATGCTCGCGTACTCCGCGGCGTGGCAGCGTGAACTCGCCGCGCTGATGGGAGCGGAGGGCACCACCACCACCGGCTACATCCGCACCGGTGGCCTGAGCCTGCTCGTGGGTGCGGCGGTCATCGCGGTGTGGCGGTTGCTGCGCGAATTGGTGCGGTGGATCGCGGGCCGACTCATCCGGCGGTGGCACCTCGCGATCCCGACGGCCACCACCGTCGGCATCCTCATCGTGACGGTGCTGTTCTTCCTGCTCGTCGACGGCGTCCTGATGCGCGGCATCTACGCCGCCACGAATGCGGCGTTCAGCCTGCAGAATTCGACCACCCGCGACGGCGTCGAACAGCCGCTCGATCCCGAGAAGTCGGGCAGCCCGGAGTCGCTGGCTCCCTGGGACACCCTCGGATACGAGGGCCGGAACTTCGTGTCACGCGGCCTCGACGCCGACGAACTGACGGCGGCCAACGGCACCCCGGCCAAGGATCCGATCCGGGTCTACGCCGGACTCGAGACCGCCGAGGACCCCGACGAACGCATGGACATCGTCATCGACGAACTCGAGCGGACCGGCGCGTTCGCGCGCAAGGTCCTCGTCGTCATCCCCACCACCGGTACGGGCTGGGTCAATCCGACTGCGGCGCAGGCGATCGAGTTGGTCCACAACGGCGACACAGCGCTGGTGGCGAGCCAGTACTCGTTCCTGCCGAGCTGGATCTCGTTCCTCGCCGACCGGGAGAAGGCCGCCGAGGCGGGAAAGTTGCTGATCGACCGCGTGCACGAACGGTGGTTGCAGGAACCCGAGGCGACCCGCCCCAAGCTGCTCGTCTACGGCGAAAGTCTCGGCACCCAGGCAGGTGAGGGCGCCTTCGACACGCTGAGCGACATCCGGCAGACCGTCGACGGTGTGCTGTGGGTCGGGCCGCCCAACTCGAACCGGCTGTGGGGGCAGCTGGTTCAGCGCCGCGACCCCGGCACTCCCGAGGTCGACCCCGAGTACGCGGCGGGTCTGGTGGTGCGGTTCGCCGACGACTCCGCCGACATGGTCGAAGACCCGGGGGAGTGGTTGTCGCCGCGCATCCTGTACGTCCAGCATCCGTCCGATCCCGTCGTGTGGTGGTCGCCCGATCTCGCGTTCACCCGGCCCGACTGGTTGAAGGAACCGCCGGGCGACGATCGCTCGCCGTCGATGAAATGGTTTCCGTTCGTGACGTTCTGGCAGGTGTCCGCCGACCTCACGAACGCCGCCGGGGTGCCCGACGGGCACGGCCACAATTACGGAACCCTCGTCCTCGACGGCTGGATCACCGTCGCGCAGCCCGAGGGATGGACGCCCGCCGACACCGAACGTGTCCGGTCCACCCTCGAATCCCTCGCCGGGACAGAGGGTCCGGAGAAGTGACCAGGCTCGCCTCCGTGGCCGGTGCGGCGGCGGCCGTGCTGTGGAACAACGTGGTGCTGCCCGGTTCGGGGCTCGGCCCGTACGGTCGGGCCGTCGCGGGTGGCGCGCTCGGGCTGTCGGTGGTGGGAGCCGCCCGCACCGCGGGGTACGGCATCGACGAACTCGGGCTGTCCGCGTCGGCGGTGCGGTCCGGGCTGCGGTACGGCGCCGTGGCGTCGGTGATCCCGCTCGCCGGATACTCGATCGCGCTGAGCGTGCCCGCCGCGCGCAGGCGAGTGCCGGCCGGCGACTGCGCCACCGATGTCGCCGGCTGGGTGGGGTTCCGGATCCCCGTGGGGACCGTCGCGCACGAGGAACTGCTGTTCCGCAGCGTCCTGTCCGCGATGCTGCGACGGGGCTGGACACCCACCACGGCGTACGCCCTGCACGCCGTGACGTTCGGGCTGTGGCACGTGCGTGCGGCCCGGATCGCCGGTGACCCGATCGCCGCCAGCGTGCTGCTCACCGGTTCCTCTGCCGTGCTGTTCGAGTGGTTACGGCGGCGCAGCGGCAGCGTCGTAGCCCCTGCACTGCTGCATCTTTCGGTCAACATCGGCGGGGTGGTGGCCGCCGAAGTCGCGCGGGCCCGCACAGTAGATTGAGCCCATGCCGTCGCGTCGAGCCGTAGATCCCGCCGAACTGAGGGCCGCCGTACTCGACGTCGGTCCGTGGCTGCGCGGCGACACCGAGGAGAAGCCGTCCCGCACCCAGCTGGCCGCGGCGGTCCGGCTCAGCGCGCGGACGCTCGAGCAGGTGGCACCCGGTTCGAGCGTGGAGGTCCGGGTTCCCCCGTTCGTCGCGGTTCAGTGCATCGAAGGTCCCCGGCACACCCGCGGCACCCCGCCCAACGTCGTAGAGACCGATCCGCGGACGTGGCTGCTGCTGGTGACGGGACTGCTGGATTTCGACGGCGCGACGTCCGGCGGCGAGGTGTCGGTGTCGGGGAGTCGTGCCGGGGAGATCGCCCACTGGCTGCCGCTGCTGCGCGTGTAGTCACCCCAGCCACAGCGCGCGGGTGCGCGGCAGGCCGCTCGATCCGGTGTCGGACGGGCGCACGGCGAGGACCTGATGGATCGTCAGGCGACCCTTCTCCTCGAACCCCAGGGCGCTGGCCGCGAGGTACAGCAACCAGGTGCGGGCCCGCTCCGCGCCCGCAAGTCGGACGGCGTCGTCCCAGGTGCCGCGCAGTCTGCTCACCCAGGCCCGCAGCGTCAGTGCGTAGTGCTCACGGAGGGCCTCGACGTCGCGCACCTCGAGCCCGGTGCGCTCGAACGCGTCCAAGGTCCTGCTCAGGGGCAGCACCTCGCCGTCCGGGAAGATGTAGTTCTCGATCAGCCCCGGCGCGTCTTCCGTGCCGGTGAGTGACCGCACCGAGGCGATGGCGTGGTTGAGCAGCCGCCCTTCGGGACGCAGAAGGGTCTCCAGGTGCGCCGCGTACTCGGGCAGCGCGGCGTCGCCGACGTGCTCGGACATGCCGATGCTGGAGATCGCGTCGAAGGGACCGTCGACGACGTCGCGGTAGTCCTGGACGCGGATCTCGATCCGGTCCGACAGGCCTTCCTCGGAGACCCGGGCCCGCGCCCATTCGGCCTGTTCGTGGCTGAGGGTGATCGCGACGACGGACACGTCGTACTTCTCGGCGGCGTGGATCGCCATCGAGCCCCACCCGCAGCCCACGTCCAGCAGTCGCATGCCCGACTGCAGCCCGAGCTTGCGGCAGACCAGGTCCAGCTTGTCGTTCTGCGCTTCCTCGAGCGTCCCGATCGCGCCGCGGTCGCCGGACCGCTGATCCCAGTACCCGCACGAGTACACCATCGTCGGCCCCAGGAACAGGCTGTAGAAATCGTTGCCGACGTCGTAGTGGTGCGAGACGGAGGACGCGTCGCGCGCTTTGCTGTGCTTGGCGCCGCGGCGGCGCGGCACCTCCACCGACGGCGGTTTCGGACGGAGACCGAGGCCGCCGAGCCGGACGAACGTCGCGAGCGCCTTCAGGATCGCGGTGTGGTCGGAGCCGCGGAGGCCGAGAGTTTCCAGCTTGTCGACGAGTCCCGGGAGCGCGAGGAGCCGGAAGACGTCGCCCTCGATCTCGAGGTCGCCGGACACGTAGGCCCGGACGAGACCGAGTTCGTTCGGCGACCACAGCACCCTCCGGACGGCCCGGCGGTTGCGGAAGACGATGGTGACGTCCGCGTCGGGGCCTGCCTTCGAGCCGTCCCAGCATCGGACGTGGACGGGAAGGGGGATGCCCATCGCACCTTCGAAGGCGCTCAGCAGACGTTCTGCGGCGGTCGGAGCCGTGCTGCGGACGTTCATCGGAAAAGCCCCCGCTCTGTGGTTCGAGGATGCTGATCGATACCGAAACTAATCTATTTTCGGCCCGTCGTCCGGGAGTCGGGCCGGTTCGATCGGCACCGTGGGCGAAGCGGCGGCGCGGGGCACGTAGACTGACCTTGCCCCTCACACGCCCATCCCCAGGGAGCACCCCGGTGACCAGAGCCGATCTGTCGGTCCACAGTCCTAATCTTCTCTCTTCGAACCCGTCCGACGAGGACGAGAACGAGCCCCGCGAAGAATGCGGAGTCTTCGGCGTCTGGGCGCCGGGAGAGGATGTGGCGAAACTCACCTACTACGGGCTTTATGCTCTGCAGCACCGTGGTCAGGAAGCGGCGGGCATCGCCGTCGCCGACGGTTCGCAGGTGCTGGTCTTCAAGGACCTCGGGTTGGTCAGCCAGGTGTTCGACGAGCAGACCCTGGCAGCAATGCCGGGCCACGTCGCCGTCGGTCACTGTCGCTACTCCACCACGGGCTCGACCACGTGGGAGAACGCGCAGCCGATCTTCCGCACCACCGCGGCGGGCAGCGGCATCGCCCTCGGCCACAACGGCAACCTCGTCAACACGGCGGAACTGGCGCAGCGCGCCCGTGCGGCGGGCCTCGTCAACGACAAGCGCCCCGGCGGCGCCACGTCCGACTCGGACGTCGTCGGCGCCCTCCTCGCGCACGCCGCCGCGGACAGCACCATCGAGCAGGCGGCCATGACGCTGCTGCCGACGTTGCGCGGCGCGTTCTGCCTCACGTTCATGGACGAGCACACGCTCTACGCGGCGCGTGACCCGCACGGCATCCGCCCCCTGTGCCTCGGACGACTGGACCGCGGCTGGGTGGTGGCCAGCGAGACGGCCGCGCTCGACATCGTCGGCGCGTCGTTCGTCCGCGATATCGAACCCGGCGAACTCCTCGCCATCGACGCCGACGGCGTCCGCTCCTCCCGCTTCGCGAACCCCGAGCCCAAGGGCTGCGTGTTCGAGTACGTGTACCTGGCCCGTCCGGACAGTGTCATCGGCGGACGTTCGGTGCACTCGACCCGCGTCGAGATCGGCCGTCGCCTCGCCACCGAGCACCCCGCCGAGGGCGATCTCGTCATCCCGGTCCCCGAATCGGGCACTCCCGCCGCGGTTGGGTACGCGCAGGGGTCGGGCATTCCGTACGGCCAGGGTCTGATGAAGAACGCCTACGTGGGCCGCACGTTCATCCAGCCCTCGCAGACGATCCGCCAGCTCGGCATCCGCCTCAAACTCAACCCGCTGAAGGAAGTCATCCGCGGCAAGCGCCTCGTGGTCGTGGACGATTCGATCGTCCGCGGCAACACCCAGCGCGCGCTCATCCGGATGCTCCGCGAGGCAGGCGCCCTGGAGATCCACGTCCGGATCGCGTCGCCGCCGGTCAAGTGGCCCTGCTTCTACGGCATCGACTTCGCCTCCCCCGCCGAGTTGATCGCCAACGGTGCGGGTGGCAGCGGCGAGCCCGGCAGCTTCGACGAGATGCTCGAAGGGGTGCGCCGCTCCATCGGCGCCGACACCCTCGGCTACATCTCCACCGAAGGCATGATCGCGGCCACCGAGCAGCCGGCGTCGCGACTGTGCGCGGCCTGCTTCGACGGCACTTACCCCATCGCGCTCCCCACGGAGACGTCGATCGGAAAGAACGTTCTCGAGGGAATGCTCGAGAGCGCGGCAGGCGGTCCCGCGACGCGGGAGAACGACAACGCGAACGCCCTCAGTCGGCCGTAGGCCGGGACATCGGGAGCCGGCCGGAGAACGTACTCCGGTACCGTAAGGACGCAATCACAGCACTCGATTGCCCGACCGACACGATTTTGACGAGCAACAGAAGGCTGGAGTAACAACCACATGACCGAGGATCCGACAAGTCGCCCTGGCGCGTCCTACGCCGCCGCAGGAGTGGACATCGCCGCAGGCGATCGGGCGGTGGAACTCTTCGCTCCCTTGGCCAAGCGCGCCAGCCGTCCCGAGGTTCTCGGTGGTCTCGGTGGATTCGCGGGACTGTTCTCGCTCAAGGGTGACTACAAGGAGCCGCTGCTCGCGGCGTCCACGGACGGTGTGGGCACCAAGCTCGCCGTTGCCCAGGCGCTCGACAAGCACGACACCGTGGGCCTCGACCTGGTCGCGATGGTCGTCGACGACCTCGTCGTCTGCGGCGCCGAGCCGCTGTTCCTGCAGGACTACATCGCCGTCGGGCGCGTCGTCCCGGAGCGGGTCGCCGAACTCGTCAGCGGCATCGCCGAAGGCTGCATCCAGGCCGGTTGCGCGCTGCTCGGTGGCGAGACGGCCGAGCATCCCGGTGTGATGGCGGACGGCGACTACGACCTGTCCGCGACCGGCGTCGGCGTGGTCGAGGCCGATCAGGTGCTGGGCCCCGACCGGGTCCGACCCGGCGACGTCGTGATCGCCATGGGTTCGTCCGGACTGCATTCCAACGGTTACTCGCTGGCTCGCAAGGTGCTGCTCGAGATCGATCACATGAGCCTGACGGCGCACGTCGACGAGTTCGGCCGCACGCTGGGCGAGGAGATGCTCGAGCCCACGAAGATCTACGCCAAGGACTGCCTGGCGCTCGCCGCCGAGACCGACGTGCGCACGTTCTGCCACGTCACCGGTGGTGGACTGGCCAACAACCTCGCGCGGGTCATGCCCAAGGGTCTGGTCGCCGAACTCGACCGCGGCACCTGGAGCCCCGCTCCGATCTTCGCGATGATCGCGCAGCGCGGACGCGTGGAGCGGGCCGAGATGGAGCAGACGTTCAACATGGGCGTCGGCATGGTCGCGATCGTGGCGCCCGAGGACGTCGATCGTGCGCTGGCCGTCCTGACGGCGCGGCACATCGACTGCTGGACGCTGGGCAGCATCAAGAAGTCGCACGACGTGTCCGCCCAGCGCGCGATTCTCGCCGGCGACCACCCGAGGTTCTAGGGTCGGGCGCCGGCGGTCGGAACGGGGCGAGCTAGTGGCCCCGACCGGCTGAAGATGTGGAAATGAGGGGGAGCCGGTACCGGCTCCCCCTCATTTCTGTGTCTTCAGATCTCAGCGCCGCCAGTCGTCGTCGTCCTCCCGGGAGTGACCCTCCCTGTCGGCACGCTGGTCAGCGAAGACCTCGTCCCGATGCGAGTTGGACGACCCACCTGAGAGCTCTCTTTGCAGGCTGTCAAAATCCGTGGTCGGTACGCTGTACTTCAGCTCGCGTGCAACCTTGGTCTGCTTTGCCTTAGCCCGGCCGCGGCCCATGGCTGACCCCCTCGCGCTTTCGCGGGGCGGCCTGGGGAATTTGGCGGCCCCGTTTGAGTGTGTAAGTTCCTGCCCCACACTCTAGCGTGGAAAAGTCCCTCGCGCTTCCATCCACACCCCGAACCGGTGTCTGTTTAGTCTCATCGAGGTCGCGAGCTGCCCCGATGCCGGTATTTCGACTTCAGAAGACTCCCGGAATTGCCCGGACCGTCCCCACCCGGACGCCGCCGCCGAGCACGGGCTGCGATGCGAGGGCTGCCAGGTCCTCGGTCCATTCGGCGCCCATCCGGTGGAGAAGCGCTGCGGCGAGGGGCAACCGGGCCCGTTCGTGACCGTCGTCGATCTTCAGCGCGAACGCCGAGCCGTCGGGGAGCGCGCCCGCGTAGACCCCGTCGGCGCCGGCCTTCGTCATCAGCCCGGGAACGACCGGCATCAGGCGTGCGTCGTCCTTGCCGGTACCCGAGACGAGATACGGGTGTTCGCGGACGGCGTCGGCGACGGCGAGCTCGGGGGAGCCGGGCTCGGCGGTGACGAGCCGCGCGAACGCCCGCGCCAGATGCGTCAGCGACAGCGGGACGATCGGCAGCCCGCATCCGTCGATGCCGAGTTCGGCGTCGACGTCGCCGCTGATCGAGCCGAGCGTCTCGACGACCGCGAGTTGCAGCGGATGCGTCGGCTCCAGGTAGCTGTCCAGCGGCCAGTCGGCGGTCAGGCAGGTAGCGAGCATCGCCGCGTGTTTGCCCGAGCAGTTCATGTACACCGGGCGGGGGAGCTCCCCGGCGGCCAGCAGTTCGGCCCGCGCGAGCTCGTTGGAGGGCAGATCCGCGGGGCAGCGGAGCTGATCCTCGTCGAGGCCGTACCGGGCGAGGAGCCGCTCGACGAGTTCGACGTGGTCCGACTCGCCCTCGTGGGATGCGGTCGCGATCGCAAGCTCTTCCGAACTGGTCGGTTCGAAGCCGTTCCGCAGCATCGTCACGGCCTGCCACGGCTTGTTCGACGACCGCGGGTAGATCGGCGTGTGCACCTCGCCGAGGGCGAGCGCGATCTCGCCGTCGGCACTGAGGATCACCGCGGAACCACGGTGGACGCACTCACGGAATCCGGAACGGACGACCTCGACCAGTTCGATGCTCAATACGTGACCTGCACTTCCAGTCCGGCGATCCGACGGCGGGCCTTGTCCGCGACGGTCGGAGCGAGGTTCTCCTGCTGTTCGAGCAGTGCCACGAACCGTTCCGGGTCGCGACCGGTGAACAGATCGCGCACGGTGACGCCGTGCCCGGGCACGTGGATGCGGTGGACGGCGTCGCCTGCGGTGATCGACCCCTCGGTCACCACCCGCAGGTACGCACCCGTGTCGCCGCGTTCGGAGAACCGCTTGACCCACCTCGGCTCGGCGGCCCACACGCCGAACGTGCCGCACGGCGTCCGTGGGCCTGCCACCTCCAATTCGGTGGTGCCGATCCGCCAGCGCTCGCCGATCACGGCGTCGCTCGCGGCGATGCCGTCCAGCCGGAGATTCTCGCCGAACCATCCCGGGGGCAACACGCGGCCGAGTTCCGACGCCCAGCGCTGCGCCTCGTCCTCCTGGTACGCGTAGACGGCCTTGAACGGCCCGCCGTGGTACTCGGTGTCGCAGACGCGGTCGCCGGCCAGTCCGGCGGTCGTGACGGACACCGGGCCGTCGACGGGCCGCTTGTCGATCGCCGTGCGGGTCACCCGCCGGGTGCCGCTGTCGCGTTCGGTGTGCAGCACGCAGACGGCCAGCACCTCGCCGGTCGCCGCGGTCGTCCCGGTCACCGGCCGCGGAGCCGGTCGACGGCGGCGCGGCCGGCCTGGACCGCGTCGTCGACGGGCACGGAGTCGGGGTCGATGGACGCCGCGCACGGGCCGGTCACCAATTCGGTGTCGGTGGGGATGGACCGTTTGACGAGGGCCAGCGCGATGGGGCCGAGTTCGTGATGGTCGATCACCGTGCCGATCCGTCCGACCGCGCGCCCGCCCGCCGTCACCGGGTCACCGGGTTCCGGCCGGCCCTCGGCGCTGCCGTCGAGGTGCAGCAGAACCAGGTGTCGCGGCGGTTTGCCGAGGTTGTGGACGCGGGCGACCGTCTCCTGACCGCGGTAGCAACCCTTCTCGAGGTGGACGGCGCCGTGCTCGGCGGGACCGCCGATCCAGCGGACCTCGTGCGGGATGGTGCGGTCGTCGGTGTCGAGCCCGATCCGCGGACGCACGGCAGCCACCCGGAGGGCCTCGAACGCCCACGTTCCGGCGGGGGCGGCGCCGGCGGCGGTGAGCCGGCCCCACCACGTCGCGAGTCCTTCCCGCGGGACCAGCAGGTCGAAGGAGTCGGCGGTCGGCCACGGCATGCGGCGGACGAAACCGCCCCCGGCCACCACGGCCGCGGCGTACGGCTCGGCGGGCGCGGCGACCCCGGCGGCGTCGAGGACCGCCGTGGCGTCGGGGCCGATCACACTGAGGACGGCGAGTTCGTTGCCGTCGCGGGGCTCGGCCTTGGACCAGAAAACCATCTTGGTGAGGAACGAGAGAAGGTCGGATCCGCGGTCGGCTTCGGTGTCGATCCAGGTGACGCCGTCGAGGTCGGTCTGGACGAAGTGGTGTTCGACGCGGCCGTTGACGTCGAGGCTGAGGTTCTCGGCACTCGAGCCGTCGGGGAGTGCGGCGACGTGCTGGCTGGAGATGGTGTGCAGCCAGGTGAGTCGTTCGGGTCCGCTGATCGCGATGACGAACCGGTGGGAGCGGTCGACGACCACCGCGGAACGCTCGGCGCTGCGTTGTTCGCCGAGTGGATCGCCGTGGTGCCAGGCGACGCCGGCGTCGGGGGAGCCTTCGGGCGCGGGGACCGCGTCCGGGGCCGTGACGAGTGGACTGGGTGAGACGGGCAGTTTGTCGACCACGAACCCAGTCTAGGGACCATGGACCTCGGGTGGCGGTCAGCAGGGTCGATAGGCTGGGTCTCATGTCTGATCGAGTGCTGGTGACACTGGACCACGAGGTGCGCGACGCGGATGCCCCGCTGCTGCACGCGGACGATCTGGCGGTGGTGCGCGGCGACGGTGTCTTCGAGACGCTGTTGGTGCGCGGCGGTCGCGCACTGAAGGTGGAGCCGCACCTCACTCGACTGGTCGCGTCGGCGCGGGCCCTCGGTCTGCCGGTGCAGGACCTGGACGACTGGCGGCTGGCGCTGGAGTTGGCCGTCGAGGAGTGGGGATCCGAGCGGGAGGGCGCGATGCGCCTCGTGCTCAGCCGCGGCCGGGAGTCCGGTGGCGACGCGACCGCTTTCGTCACCGTCGGGCCGGTCTCCGATCGGATCCTGGATGCGCGCCGCGACGGGGTGTCGGTACTCACACTGGCCCGGGGCTATTCGGTGGATCTGTCGGCGAGCGCGCCGTGGCAGCTGCTCGGGGCGAAGACCTTGTCGTATGCCACGAACATGGCCGCCCTGCGGTACGCGGCCACGTTCGGGGCCGACGATGTGATCTTCGTCAGTAGTGAGGGCAATGTGTTGGAAGGGCCACGTTCCACGGTGGTCATCGCCCGTGAGAAGACGCTCCTCACGCCGCCGCCGGAGCACGGAATTCTGCCGGGCACCACGCAGCAGGCTCTCTACGAGGTGGCGTCCGGCAAGGGGGTCCGCTGTGAGTACGCGGCACTGCGCCCGGCGGATCTCATTACGGCGGAAGGTGTTTGGCTCATCTCCAGCATCACCATGGCCGCGCGGGTGCGCAAGATCGACGGCCTCGCCCTGCCGGACGCGCCCCTCGCCGACGAGATCGTGGAGCTGGTCGGCCTCGCGGTCGAGACGTCGGGTGCCGAGTCCGCGGAGGCTTGACAGGTCTACTACATTTCGTAGTAGCAAAGTCCTGCGGGGGAAACGACCCCCGCAGTACGTTGTTTTCAAGGGTCGGGCGGAAGCCCACGCTCCGGCCCTGAAGCCTGTCCTACGGGCCCAGTTTCGGAGTAGCCATGGATGCCTTGGATGTCTCCCGGTGGCAGTTCGGCATAACCACCGTCTATCACTTCATCCTCGTACCGCTGACGATCGGGCTCGCCCCGCTGATCGCCGTCATGCAGACGATGTGGGTGGTCACCGGAAAGGACCACTGGTATCGGCTCACCAAGTTCTTCGGGAAACTCTTCCTGATCAACTTCGCGCTCGGGGTCGCCACCGGCATCGTGCAGGAGTTCCAGTTCGGCATGAACTGGAGCGAGTACTCACGCTTCGTCGGCGACGTGTTCGGCGCGCCCCTCGCCCTCGAGGGACTGGTGGCGTTCTTCCTCGAGTCGACGTTCCTCGGACTCTGGATCTTCGGCTGGGGCAGGCTGCCCAAGCTCGTCCACCTGGCCACCATCTGGCTCGTCGCGATCGGTGTCAACGCGTCCGCGTACTTCATCATCACCGCGAACTCGTTCATGCAGCACCCGGTGGGGGCCGTCTACAACCCCGAGACCGGGCGCGCGGAACTCACCAGCATCTGGGAACTGCTCACCAACAACACCGCCCTCGCGGCCTTCCCTCACGTCGTCGCCGGAGCATTCCTCACGGCGGGCACGTTCGTGGCAGGCGTCGGCGGCTGGTGGATGGTGCGCAGCATGCGCAAGTCGAAGGAAGCCACCGAACCGGAGGTCGCGAAGAAGCACGAGGAGACCGCCAGGACGATGTTCCGTCCGGTCACGATCCTCGCGCTGTGGGTGATGGTCGCCGCGGGTGTCGGACTCGCGATCACCGGCGACATCCAGGGCAAGCTGATGTTCGAACAGCAACCCATGAAGATGGCGTCGGCCGAATCGCTGTGCCACACCGAAACCGGCGCCGACTTCTCGATCCTCACCGTCGGCACCCAGAACAACTGCGACAGCATCACCCAGCTCATCAAGATCCCCGGGCTCACCTCGTTCCTCGCGGACGGCAGCTTCGACTCCACCGTCGAGGGCGTCACCGAGATCCAGGCCCGCTACGAGGAGATGTACGGGCCGGGCAACTACAAGCCCAACCTGTTCGTCACCTACTGGACGTTCCGCGCGATGATCGGCTGGGCGGCCGGGTCTGCGCTGCTCGCCGTCGTCGGCCTGTGGATGACCCGCGGCGGCCGCGTCCCGGACAAGAAGTGGTTCGGCTGGCTGTCCCTCCTCGTCATTCCGACGCCGTTCCTCGGCAACAGCGCGGGCTGGGTGTTCACCGAGATGGGCCGCCAACCGTGGGTCGTGGCACCCAACCCGACCGGGGTCGACATGATCAGACTGACTGTCGACCAAGGCGTCTCGAATCACTCCCCGTGGACCGTCTGGGTCTCGCTCATCACGTTCACTGTGGTCTACGGGTCGCTGGCGGTCGTGTGGTTCACGCTGATCCGCCGGTACACGGTGGAGGGACCGCTCGAACACGACGCGCATCCACCGGGTGACGGCCACGACGAGCCCGAAGAACCGGGCAAGCCCGAGCAACTCTCGTTCGCGTACTAGGGGAGACGGTCATGGGACTTCAAGAAGTGTGGTTCATCCTGATCGCGGTGCTCTTCATCGGGTACTTCGTCCTCGAGGGATTCGACTTCGGTGTCGGCATGCTGATGCCGGTGCTCGGCAGGCGCAAGGACCCGAACGGGGACACCCGACGGCGGGTGGTGCTCAACACGATCGGCCCCGTGTGGGACGGCAACGAGGTGTGGCTGATCACCGGCGGCGGCGCGTTGTTCGCGGCGTTTCCCGAGTGGTACGCCACCTTGTTCTCCGGTTTCTATCTGCCGCTGCTGATCATCCTCGTCGCGCTGATCGTCCGGATCTGCGCCATCGAGTACCGCGGCAAGATCGACGACGACACCTGGCGCCGACGGTGCGACTGGGGCATCGTCTTCGGGTCCTGGGTGCCTGCCGTGCTGTGGGGTGTCGCGTTCGCGAACATCGTGCGGGGCGTCGACATCGACGCCGACAAGCAGGTCACCTCCAACCTCTTCGATCTGCTCAATCCGTATGCGCTGCTGGGCGGTCTGACGACCGCGCTCGTGTTTGCCCTGCACGGCGCGGTGTTCCTCGCCCTGAAGACGGCCGACGAGGTCCGCACGGACGCCGTCGAACTGGCGTCGCGGCTGGCAATCCCGGCCGTTCCGGTGGCAGGCGCGTTCGTGCTGTGGACGCAGTTGGCGCACGGCAAGGGCTGGACGTGGATCCTCGTCGCGATCGCCGCCGCCGCACTCCTGGGCGTGGTCGCGCTCACCCGCGCCGAACGTGAGGGCTGGGCGTTCGCGCTCACGTCGATCGCGGTGATCGCCACCGTGGCCCTGCTGTTCGGCTCGCTGTTCCCCAACGTCATGCCGTCCACACTGGACGCCGCGTACAGCCTCACCATCGACAACGCGTCGTCGAGTCCGTACACGCTGAAGGTGATGACGTGGGCCGCCGCGTTCCTCACCCCGGTGGTGCTGATCTACCAGGGCTGGACGTACTGGGTGTTCCGTCAACGGATCTCGACCAAGCACATCCCGCCGTCGATCGGTCTCCCGCTCGAGCGCAGATGAGCGCAGCGGTCGGCGACGCACCCCGCCCCGCCGGGCAGCGGGGTTCCCGGCGCCCCGTCGATCCCCGCCTGTGGCGGTACTCCGCGGCGGCCCGCGGGTATCTCGTCCTCACGGTCGGGCTGTCGATCGTCAACGTCGCGATGGTCATCGTGTCGGCGATCGTGATCGGCCGTGTGCTCGGTGGCGTCATCGTCGACGACGCCACCGACCTCGGACGGTGGTCCACCGAACTGACGGTCCTCGCGGCCGCGGTGGGGATCCGCGTCCTCGGCACCTGTATCCAGTCCCGTTTCGCGCACCGGTCCGCCACGCGGGTCGTGGCGGAACTGAAGGGCGAGGTGCTCGGCGTCGCCACGCGGATGCGGCCGCGCGCACTCGATCCGCGGCGGGACGAGATCGCGACCGTGCTCACCCGCGGCATCGACGGACTCGTGCCGTACCTCACCGGGTACCTCCCCGCCCTGGTCCTCGCGGGAACGCTCACGCCGGCGACGTTGGCGGTCATCGCATTCCAGGATCTGACGTCGGCGGCCATCATCTTCGTGACGCTGCCGCTCATCCCGGTCTTCATGATCCTCATCGGCCTGCTCACCAGGGGCAAGGCCGCCAAGACGCTGACCGCGATGACCACACTGTCCTCGCAACTGCTCGACCTCCTCGCCGGACTGCCCACACTCCGCGCGCTGGGCCGCGAACAGGGGCCCGCGACGCGGGTGCGCGAACTCGGCGACGCCCACCGCCGGACCACGATGTCGGCGCTGCGGGTGGTGTTCCTGTCGTCGATGGTGCTGGAACTGCTGGCCACCCTGTGCGTCGCGCTCGTCGCCGTGAGCATCGGACTGCGGCTGGTCTACGGGGGCATGGGACTCGAGGCGGGAATCGTCGCACTGATTCTCGCGCCCGAGGTGTACCTCCCGCTGCGGATGGTCGGCACCCAGTTCCACGCCGCCGAGGACGGGATGGCCGCCGCGAGTCGCGCCTTCGCCGTCATCGATGCCGACGAGCCGGTCGATTCGGACGAGCCTGTCGATTCTGACGGTGGGGTGGTGGACGCCGACAGCGCAATCGTGGTGGATGCCACCGGGGCTCGCCTCGAGTTCGACGACGTGGACGTCGCATCGCGCCGCGGCCTGGCGCCGCACGGACTGTCCGGGACCGTCGAACCCGGCGCGGTGACCGTGCTGACCGGGCCCAACGGCGCCGGGAAATCGACTGCGGTGCACGCACTCCTCGGCCTCGTCGCACCCGAGGGCGGACAGGTGCGGGTGGCGGGCGTCCCCGTGAATTCGCTCGACCGGTCCGCGTGGTGGGCGCAGGTGGCGTGGCTGCCGCAGCACCCCGTCCTCGTTCCCGGCACTCTGGACGAGAACCTCCGGCTCATCGGCGACGTCGTCGACCTCGAACAAGCCTGCGCGGCTACGGGTTTCGACCAGGTCCTCGCCGAACTCCCCGACGGTTGGAACACCCGCGTCGGATCCGGGGGAACGGGACTGTCGCTCGGACAGCGGCAGCGGCTCGCACTCACCCGGGTGCTGGCCACCCGGCGTCCGGTCCTGGTGCTCGACGAACCCACCGCACACCTCGACGACGCATCGGAGCGGACCGTGCTCGATTCCCTGCGCGGCCTGGCCGCCGCCGGCCGGACGGTCGTGGTGGTGGGGCACCGGCCGACCGTGCTCGCGGCCGCCGACCGGGTGATCGAGGTGAGCGCCGATGTCGCGTGACCCGCTGCTCCGGGCGCTGCCGCTCCTCGACCTGAAACCGGGACGGGTCGCACGGGCCGTCGCCGCCGGAGTCGCCACCCTGGGCAGTGCCCTCGCGCTGGCGGCGCTGTCGGCCTGGTTGATCACGAGGGCATGGCAGATGCCGCCCGTCCTGGACCTCAGCGTGGCCGTCGTGGCGGTGCGCGCCCTGGGCATCTCCCGCGGCGTCTTCCGCTACCTCGAGCGGCTGGCCACCCACGACACCGCCCTGCGCGGCACCACGTCCGCCCGCACCCGGCTGTACCAGCGGCTCGCCGACGGGGACCCCGCGGCCGCGGCCGGACTGCGCCGCGGCGAACTCCTCGCGCGCACCGGGGCCGACGTCGACACCCTCGGTGACGTCGTGGTCCGCGCGCTCGTTCCGATCGCCGTGGCCGTCGTCCTGGCCGTGGCCGCCGTCGGCATCCTCGCGGTGATCTCGCCGGCCGCGGCGCTCGTGCTCGCAGTGGCGCTCGCGGTGTCGGGGGTCGCGGCGCCCTGGTTGTCCGCCCGGGCCGCCCGCCTCGCCGAGACGTCCGGAGCGGAGGCGCGCGCCCGGTTCAGCGAGGGCGCCGTCACCGCCCTCGATCACGCCGCGGAACTGCGCGTCGCGGGTCGCCTCGACCGCGCCGTGTCGCGGGCCGTCGATGCCGAGCATGCCGCGGTCTCGGCCACCGACCGCGCCGCCGCACCCAGCGCGTTCGCCGACGCCGCCACACCGCTGGCAGTGGGGGCGAGCGTCATCGCGTCGCTGCTCATCGGCATGGACCTGTACTCGTCGGGGACCATGAGCCCGATGGCGATGGGCATCCTCGTGCTGCTGCCGCTGTCCGCGTTCGAGGCCACCGCGGCACTGCCCGCCGCAGCGGTCGCGCTGACGCGGGCCCGCATCGCGTCCCGCCGCATCATCGCCGTGCTCGATGCCGCAGTCGCGGATCCGCACCCCGGAGACCGGGACCTCGACGGACCGGCGGAAGTGGTCGCGAAGGACCTGCGGTGCGGCTGGCCCGGAGGGCAGATCACCGCCTCGCTCGACCTCGACCTGCGGCCGGGTGCCCGGGTCGCGATCGTCGGGGGCAGCGGGTCCGGGAAGACCACCACTCTGATGACGCTCGCCGGGTTGCTCCCACCCGTCTCGGGGACGGTCCGGATCGACGGGATCGACCTCCACCAGATCAGGTCCGAGGCGCTGCGCCGGAACGTCGGGTTCTTCGCGGAGGACGCGCACCTCTTCGACACGTCGGTGCTCGAGAACCTGCGGGTGGCGCGCGGAGACCTGGATGCCGCGGCGGCGGTGACCGTCCTGGAGTCCGTCGGGCTCGGGGGATGGGTGGCGGGGCTGCCGGAGGGAGTGCACACGACCCTCGCCGGCGGTGCCAGAGCGGTGTCCGGCGGGCAGCGTCGCCGGCTGCTCCTCGCCAGGGCGTTGGTGTCGCCCGACCGGGTGCTGTTGCTGGACGAACCGACCGAACACCTCGACGCCGACGCGGGCGCCGACCTGCTGCGGAGACTGCTCGCACTCGACGGCGGATTGGTGTCTGCGCAGCGCACAGTCGTGGTGGTCACCCACCAGCTTCCGCAGGATACCAGCGCTGACCTGGTGATACGGGTGGCGAAAGCTGAGAGCGAAAATGCGTTGCCGACTCCGTGAGTGCGGCGTACGTTCTTGTGTACACGAGGAAGGAGGTGGTCTGAAATTGAATGACAGACGGACACGTGAGGTGGCTGCCAGCTAGCCGCTACCGCTGACGGAATTCACTGACCGCGCGAGCGGCGAGCGAATCCCAGGCAGCTACCCGGCCCCCGAGCCCCCGGTCTGGTCCAAGATCGGGACCGGTGCACCAGCACCGGAAGGCTCGGGGGCCGTTGTGCGCTTCGCGCCCGTGAGTACTTGTTAACCGCCGGCGGTTAACAAGTACTCACGGCATCGCGGGCACGGGTTCGACCCACTCCAGCCGCCCCGCTCGAGCACCGTGCGCACCTCGGCCGCGACCTCACACGAGCGTTGCGTCACCTCCTCCCAGCCGTACACCAGCGCCGCCTTCCCCGCGAGTTCCGCCGCGTTGCCGCGACGCCGGTCGCGCAGCGCCACCGACCGCGACGAGTGGTACCGCAGCCCGTCCAGCCGCACGAGGAGCGGAACACCGCTGTCCGAGTAGTCCACGTCCTCGTACAAAGTCTTCCCGTCGACGAGCACAGGCGACTGTCGCCGGGCGGCCGGCAGTCCGTGGGCGAGTTCGACGTCGACGGCGTACCGGTGCTCCAGAATCGACTGGACTCCGCTGGAGACGAACGTCAGCGCGTCGGTCAGTGCCCTGCGGTATCTGCGCGGCGGACGCTGCTCGATCCGTCGAAGGAGCGTGTGGACCGAGACACTGCTGCCGGTGACCGCCGACACGACGACCCGCGCGGCCGCCGGCGCCGACGGCTCCTCGACGGCCAGATCGACGACCGTGTCGGCCAGGGACGTTCGCGGCAGGAGCGTCGGGACGAGGATGTGGGCGTGCGCCCGGGACCGGTGCACCACGACTCCCGGGTGGAGAAGATCGCCCTCGCGCGGAACCAGACGGCCGGACCGCCGGCCGACCTTGCGATACGTCGGCCCCTGGTGCTCCGCGGACAATCCGTAGGGCACGGTGACGTGGATCGGACCCTCGGGATCGACGCGCACCAGCGCCCACTCCTCGGCCGCGGTCCGGTGGCTGAGAATCGCGCGGGGACCGCCGAACAGCAGCGCCGCCCACAGCATCATCGGCCGGTCGAGGGGACCGTTGGTGACGGCGTAGACGCCGTGTAGAACCGCCGGCCACTGGCCGGACTCCACCATGTGCTGAATCTGCCGGGTGGAGATGCCCAGCCCACGTAGTTGCCGGGCCGTGACGAGGCCGTGCTGGTGGTCGAGGACACGTTGGAACTCGGGCTTGAAGTCGATCGTCGCAGGTGTCATGGACGCGACGGTGCGGAACCCGGCCGACAGGAATGGCCCGAAAACGGCCGATTTCAACCGACCTGTGGATGAATCAAAGGTTGTGGATAACCCGAGCCGTGAGTACTTGTCAACCGCCCGTGGTTAATAAGTACTCACGGGGCGTCAGCCAACGTAGCGGGACAGCCGCGCGGAGAGGTGGGGGCGCAGCTCCCCGTCCGCGATGATGCGTTCCTCGACGTACGCGAGGTCGCCGCCCTCGACGATGCCGTAGAGACGCTTGGCGCCGCCGACGAGGACACCGGAGGTGCTGCGGATCACGACGTCGGTCGCGAGTTCCCACGACGACTGGGTGAGGGCGCGACCGTAGAAGAGTTCGACGATGCCGGAGCTGTGGGCGAGGAGAAGCTCGACGACTTCCTCGTTGGTGCTGCCGGGAATGCCGTCTCCGCTGATCCGCCAGAAGCCGGTCTCGTGGAGGTCGGGGCGCACGTACTCGCCGTCGGTGTCCAGAACCCAGGTCTGGGATCTCCACTCGAGGTAGTTGCCCCCGTTGTGGGAGACGATGATCTGCTGCCCGAAGTGGTAGTCGCCGGTGGCGGGGTCGTGGCCTTCCCCTTCACCGCGCCAGACGCCCACGAGCGGCAGTACCGCGAGGAGTTCGTTGTTCAGATCCGGGCCGAGGCGCAGATTCGCGGTGTCCTCGGGCAGCGGAAGGTCCGGAAGCTGCGGGATGTTCCGCGACGCCGTCGTCTTGGAACGCTCGATGGCGTCCGCGACGGCTGCGTCACCGCTACCACGACGCACGGTGGGGGAGTCCCCAGCGGGCGCGCTCGTAGTCGGGTGCTCGGAAGGCGGATCTGCGCCTGCGTCCGGAGTGTGACTCACGACTCGTCGGTGACCAGGCGGTAGATCGTGTAGAGGGAGAACCACGTGATCAACACGGCGGCAAGGACAAGAAGTACCTCGAAGAAGATAACCACGGTGACATCCTAAACCGAACCCGTCGAACGGTCGAAACGGGAGGCGGCTTACCGTCACTGCGGCTACGGTTTTTCGAAGGCGACCACCCGGTCGGTTCCGGATATCCCCATGCCGTCGTCTCGTCTCCCGCTCCTCCCGGAGGTCCCATGCGTCGATCCAGCCCCGCCCTCCCCGGCCTGGCGCGAGCCGCGATCACGGCGACGGTTCTGCTGCTCACCGTGTCCGCGTTCGGCGCTCCCGGCCTGGCCGTCGCGGCCCCGGACTCCGGCAGTGCAGGGTCGGGAAGCGCCGGTTCGGGGAGCGACGACACCGACCGCGTCGATCCGAACAACTACGCCGCCGACTGCCCGGACATTCTCATCGTCGCGGTCTCGGGCGCGACGGATTCGGAGGAAGACCGCAACCCCCTCGCGGAGAGTGGCGAGGTGTGGTCGAACTGGGTGGGCAACGTGACGGTGCCGACCGGCGAGGCGAACAAGGACGAGCCGGGAACGGTGGGGTGGATGTATGTTCCGTACCCGTCCACGTACGGCCTGAGTTTGCTGCAACCTGTTCCGACATACCAGGATTCGATGGCCGCCGGTGTCGCGTCGACGAACAGGATCCTCGACGAGAACAAGGCGAAGTGTGGCGAGGACACCCAGTACGTGCTGCTCGGATACAGCGTCGGCGCCGAGGTCGTCGAACGGGTGGCGCGCGAACTCGGCCACCGCGACAGCAACGCTCTGGTTACCGCCGACGACATCGCCGGCGTCGCATTGATCGGCGACCCGTACCGTCCGGCGGGCACCCCCTCGATGGGCGAACCCGGCCCACCCGGAGGCGGATTCATGTCGTCCGAGCCGGCCGACTACGGCGCCCTCGACGGCAAGATCACCTACGCGTGCCGCCCCTACGACATCGCGTGCGACGCGCCGCAGGAGATCGCCGTCCTCGAGCTGGCGCTCGGGGTGCTGGGACAGATGCACTTCACCCTGCTGGACCCGGGCCAGACCGTCTCCGACTTCGCGAACGCGGTGACGAACATGGCGGCGCGGTCGATCGTGCACATCGTCACCCACGACGACTGGTTCGCCTCCGACGAGTCCTTCCTCGACGTCCTGCGCAAGGTGGCCGATCAGACCTACGACCCCGACGGGCCGGACCGGAACACGCAGCTGTCGCAGGAGCAGATGGTCGAGGCGCTGAACTGGGCGATGGGCCCCGGTTCCGAGGTTGTGAAGGCGAAGCTCGCGAAAGAGGGCCCCGGGTTCGTCGAGGACAACCGGGACGTCTTCGAACTCGTGATCAAGCCGTACATCTTCCTGGGCTTCATCCAGCACCTCTTCTATTGGAACAACAACCCGAACGACCCCTGGTACTGGGAGAGCGAGAAGATCGTTGACTGGATCACCGCGCTCGCGCAGCAGCAGTAGGCGGAGCCGCGCACAGGAAGGCCCCGCTCCGAATGCCGGAGCGGGGCCTTCCTGTGCTGGTGCTGAGTCTTACTCGCCGACCGTGACGTCGACGTTGTGCACGCCTGCGCTCGTCGGGCTCACCGTGGCGGTGCCGTTGCCGGAGCTGGACAGTGCACGCACGGTCCAGTCGCCGGGAGCGGCGAAGAAGCGGAAGTCTCCGGTGCCCGAGGCGACGACCTCGGCGGTGAACTCTCCGCCGCCGTCGAGGAGACGCACGAACGCTCCACCGATCGGCTGGCCGTCAGCGGCGAGAACGCGGCCGGTGATGACCGTTTCCTTCTCGACGTCGACGCCCGCGGGCAGGGTCTGGGTCTGTACAGGTGCTCCACACATGGTTCAGTGAACCTCCAACTCGATGGGTGCGCCGACGAGTGAGCCGTATTCGACCCAGCTGCCGTCGTAGTTCTTGACATCGGACTTGCCGAGGATCTCCTTGAGCACGAACCAGGTGTGGCTGGAGCGCTCGCCGATACGGCAGTACGCGATGGTGGGCTTCGACTCGTCGTAGCCCTTCTCCGAGTACAGCTTCTCCAGGTCGTCGTCCGACTTGAAGGTGCCGTCCTCGTTTGCGGTGGTGCTCCACGGGATGTTGATGGCCGTGGGGACGTGTCCACGCTGCTGCGCCTGCTCCTGCGGCAGGTGTGCGGGGGCGAGGATCTTGCCGGAGAACTCGTCGGGCGAACGCACGTCGACGAGGTTCTTGTTGCCGATGGCGTCGATGACCTCGTCGCGGAACGCGCGGATCGTCAGGTCGGGTGCGTCGGCCTTGTACTGCGTGGCCGGGCGGGCCACGGTCTCCTTGGAGAGGGGGCGCCCGTCGAGCTCCCACTTCTTGCGGCCGCCGTCGATCAGCTTGACGTCCTGGTGGCCGTACAGCTTGAAGTACCAGTACGCGTACGCCGCGAACCAGTTGTTGTTGCCACCGTAGAGAACGATGGTGTCGTCGTTGGCGACACCCTTGGCCGACAGGAGGTCGGAGAACTGCTGCTGGTTCAGGAAGTCACGACGGACCCCGTCCTGCAGGTCCTTCCGCCAGTCGAGGCGGATGGCGCCTTCGATGTGGCCGCCGTCGTATGCGCTGGTGTCCTCATCCACCTCGACGAAAACGGTCTTGGGGGCGTTGAGGTTCTGCTCAGCCCAGTCGGCGGAGACTAGGACATCGGAGCGAGCCATGGTGTTCCTTTCGATGTGTTCTTACTTGTGTCGGGTGGATCGTGCAGTGGTTCTGGGTGCGAAACTTTCAGGCCGCGGGCCGGAGGCGTGCGACGAGTGGATAGATCTGACAGCCGAGGCAGAACCCGAATGCGGCGTTGAGGAACGCCGCGAACAGGGCGAATGCGGTGGCCACGGCGCCGACGATGCCGGAGCCGGCGAGGAAGCCGACGGTGCCGACGGCGGCGAAGACGAATCCGACGAGCTGCGCGAACCGGAGCGGTGCGGCCGGTTCGCGTTCGCTCACCGGAGTGAGTCGCGGCGCGACGAGGGTGCCGAAGATCCGGCCGTACGGGCTGCGCCGCGGCCCGGAGGCCGCGCCTGCCGCGAAGACGACCGCCTGCAGTGCCAGCAGAATTCCTGCTGCGACCAGCGAGAACGTCGACACGACGAGGACGGCGACGAGGACCGCGGTGGTGACCCAGGCGGCGAACCGGGGGCCACGAACGTCGACCTGCTCGACCTCGAGTGTTGTGGACATGAGAAGTGCTCCTGCGTTGAGTCCTGAATGCTTGCCTGGCGCCGAGCAACGACGGACGACGTCGTCATCGGGTTTCGATCACGTGCGCGGAGTCCGCGGTGTCAGCAGAAAGCGACAGCCCTGGTGATCAGCAACAGGTACAGCAACAAGCCCCGAGGCGGCACAGGTCTACCGTGCGGCGTCGGGTGAGCATGAGCTCGTGGCTGGATTGCACGGCGACGAGTTTACCCGGTTCTTCAGGAATTTGAAGCCGGGGGCCGGGTGAGGGGTCCGAGCGCCGCCCTCAGGTCGGCCGTCGAGGGCACCCCGGACACCCGGAAGCGTTGCTGCAGGTCGGCGTCGAGAATGAACGTCGTCGGCAACGACAGAACGCCGAGTTCCTTGGCGAGAGCGGGATACTCGTCGATGTCGACTTCCACCTCGACGGGAGGTTCCGGCTCGCCGGTGAGGTCCGCGACGACCTGTCCGACGACCCTGCGCACCGCTGCGCAGGGTCCGCACCAGTCGGCGGAGAAGTGGAGAACGGTGGCCGGTCGCCCGTGCCCCGAACCCGACCCGACGCCCGCCGCCTCGAGGAGCAGGCGTCGCTCGTCGGTCACGGCCGTGGTCGTCTCGCCGGTGGTCCGGACCTTCCCCTGGCGGCGCTGCCAGACGAGCCCGAACGCGAGGGCCGCGAACAGTGCGATCAGTAACAGTGTGATTCCGGTCATCGGCTCTGCAGTTCGTTCAGGTCGATCGTGACGTTGTCGCCGACGCCCTCGATGACGATCTGCGAGCCCTCCGCGTACACCTCCGTCGGCTGGACGCCGAACGGCAGTTCCCGGGCGTCGATGGTCCGGGTGAAGAGGCCCAGGATCGCGGGGGCGAGCGGCTCGGGGATGGTGAAGTCGGCGTGGCCCTCGGGCCCGAAGTAGAAGTCGCTGGCGACGATCTTCACCTGATCGCCGTCGAGGACCAGGTCGGCCTGCACGCTGACGGTGGTCTCCAGCTGGCCGACGGGGACGGTGCCGGTGAGGACGACGCCGCCCGCGGTCGTCATTCCGGAGCCGCCGGAGCCGCCGGTCCCGTCCGACTTGCTGGCCGGCGGGGCCGAAACCTGCAGGTCGGGGATGTCGAGGAAGCGGCCGAGGTCGGTGGCGTCGATGAGCATCCGACCGGAGAGGTGGTCGACCGGAAGGCTCGTGACGGAGCCGTCGACGAGGTCGGACAGCGGCGCGGACACGCCCAGGAGGGTGGATTCGATCGTCACCTCACCGACCACGTCGCTCTGTACTCCCTGTGCGCGGATCTCGATGTTCTCGTACTTCCCGTCCCACGCCTGGGTGAGGAAGGGGAAGCCGTGCACCGTCACCTCGGGATCCGCGGTGAGGGACGCGCCCGCCCGCAGTTCCCGCGACACCCGGTATTCCGCGTACGCCGCCGAACCGAAGTCGACGACGAGCCCGAGTGCCACGAGGAAGACGATTCCGATGATGAGTTTCCGCACGGCCCCATTGTGACGGACACGGTGCCGGCGCAACCTCCGCGCCGGTTGCCGGGGTTCGGTGCGACGGACCGTGACGGCGGCGCGCTACTCTGTCACCGACAAAAGTGTCGATACCTTCAGTGTCGATCTACCTGGACCGGCGGACGAACGATCCGTCGGCCGGCCGGGTACGACGGCGACGAGATGGGAGGCTGTGTGGAGCTACTGCTTCTTACCTCCGACCCGAACCCCGAGGCAGTGCTGCCTGCCCTCGCCCTGCTGGCGCATTCGGTGCGGCCTGCCCCGACGGAGGTGTCCTCTCTCCTGGAAGCGAGCTCCGCCGACATCGCCCTGGTGGATGCGCGCACCGATCTCGCGGCGGCCCGCGGCCTCTGCCGGTTGCTGGGCAGCACGGGTTCCGCGGTCCCCGTGGTGGCGGTGCTCACCGAGGGTGGCCTGGTGGCGGTCAATTCCGACTGGGGTCTCGACGACATCCTGCTCCCGGGCACCGGGCCGGCCGAGGTGGACGCCCGCCTCCGACTGCTGGTCGGACGCACCGGCGGCGTCGCCAGCCCGGAGGCGTCGGGCAAGATCACGCTCGGTGAACTGGTCATCGACGAGGGCACGTACACGGCCCGGCTGCGTGGCCGCCCCCTCGACCTCACCTACAAGGAGTTCGAACTCCTCAAGTACCTGGCGCAGCACGCGGGTCGCGTCTTCACCCGCGCGCAGTTGCTGCAAGAGGTGTGGGGATACGACTTCTTCGGTGGTACCCGCACGGTCGACGTCCACGTGCGTCGCCTGCGCGCCAAGCTGGGCAGCGAGTACGAATCCTTGATCGGTACAGTCCGCAACGTCGGGTACAAGGCCGTCCGTCCCACCCGCAGCAAGTCGGGTGCGCCGGTGCCGCCGGTCGACGACCTCGACGCCGAAGATGCAGACTTCGAATCCGCGGAAGGACCTGTGATCCAGTGAGCGCTTCGGTGCAGTCCTGGACCGATCGACTCGACGGCAAGCAGGCCGCGGACGTGTCCGCACTGCTCGACCGCGCGACGGCAGCGGACGGAACCGCGCCCGTGTCGGAGCAGGGCGTGCACGCCGTGTCCGGGGCCGGCGGCGACGGTGTCCGCCATCTCGTGGAGACCGACGCCCATCGGATCGTCGGGTACGCGCAGCTGCAGCCGGGTCACGGCGAGCACCCCGCGATGGCCGAACTCGCGGTCGATCCCGAGGCGCGCGGCCGGGGGATCGGTAGCCGGCTGGTTACCGAGGTCCTGTCCGAGGGTGGTCCGGACACCCGGGTGTGGGCGCACGGCAACCTGCCCGCGGCGCAGGCGATGGCGCACCGCCTCGGGCTGAGCGGTGCACGCGAACTGCTGCAGCTCCGGCGTCCGCTCGAGGGTGCGGAGCTTCCGGAAATCATTGTGCCGGAGGATATTTCGCTTCGCGTGTATCGGGGCGTCGAGGATGATCCCGAGGTGCTGCGGGTCAACGCCGCCGCCTTCGCCTGGCATCCCGAGCAGGGGTCGTGGACCGAACGGGAAATGGCCGAACGCCGCGCGGAGGCCTGGTTCGATCCGGCCGGGCTGTTCATGGCGTACGGCACGTCGGACGAGAAACGGCTGCTCGGATTCCACTGGACCAAGGTGCACCCGCAGCAGGGCGACGAACCGGCGATCGGTGAGGTCTACGTGGTGGCCATCGGACCCGACGCCCAGGGGCGCGGTCTCGGCCGGTTGCTCACACTCGCCGGACTGCACTACCTGCGTGATCGCGGGCTCGGTGCGGTGCTGCTCTACGTCGAGGGCGACAACACGTCGGCGCTGCACACCTACGACCGGCTCGGGTTCGAGCGGTTCCACACCGACGTCGCGTACGCGCGAGCCTGAGGCGCGCCTCTTACTTCGGCACCCGTCGTTCGTCTCGGAAATATGGGCAAATGCTCGGTCTGTTCACTTTCCGTTCACCGATCGTGGTCCAACTGGACATTAGCTACCCCTAGGTTTCTCCGTGGGCAGCGCCGTGCTGCCTGGTGCAGGATCCTCCCGGTCCGCGCCTCATGTCGCCGCCCGATCCAGGGCGAGACGGTATTTCCGGAGGACTAGGTGAATCTCAAGCGCAATGGCGCCCTGCTCGGTGCAGTGGCCCTGGGTGCCATGACCTTGGCCGCGTGTGGCAGCGACAACAACGCCGCGTCGAGCGGCGTCGACGCAGCCGCCTCGAGCGCGACGTGCGAGGGCAAGGCCAACCTCTCCTCGGCCGGTTCCTCGGCGCAGAAGAACGCCATGGACCAGTTCGTCTCCACCTACATCTCCGTGTGCCAGGAGAAGGGCAAGACCGTCAACCTGGCGTACAACCCCAGCGGTTCCGGTGACGGACGTACCCAGTTCATCGCGGGGCAGATCGACTTCGCCGGTTCCGACTCGGCGATCAAGGCCGAGCAGGCCGAGCAGGCCAAGGCGCGTTGCGTCGGCGGCGAGGCGTGGAACCTTCCCCTCGTCTTCGGGCCCGTCGCGGTCGCCTACAACCTCGACGGTGTCGAGGACCTGGTGCTGAACGGTGAAGTCACCGCCAAGATCTTCAACGGCACCATCAAGAAGTGGAACGACCCGGCCATCGCCGCCCTCAACCCGGGCGCCACCCTGCCGGACCAGGACATCACCGCGATCATCCGGTCGGACTCCTCGGGAACCACCGACAACTTCCAGCAGTACCTCACCGCCGCCTCGAACGGCGCCTGGACCACCGGTGCCGGCTCCGACTTCACCGGCGGCATCGGTGAGGGCGCCAAGGGTTCGGCCGGTGTCGCGCAGGCAGTGGCCTCCGCCCCCGGCTCGATCACCTACGTCGAGAAGTCGTACGCAGACCAGAACAAGCTGTCGGCAGCGCAGATCGACACCGGCTCGGGCCCCGTCGCGCTGTCCGACGAGTCCGCGGCGAAGGCCATCGAGGGTGCTCAGTTCAAGGGTGCGGGCGAGGGCGACCTGACCCTCGACCTCGCCTCGATCTTCGGCACCAAGGAAGCCGGCGCGTACCCGCTGGTGCTCGCCACCTACGAGATCGTGTGCTCGAAGGGCTACGACGCCGACACCTCCGCAGCGGTCAAGTCGTTCCTGACCAGCGCCGCCAACGAGGGCCAGGCCAACCTGGCCGCGCAGGGCTACGTGCCGCTGCCCGACTCCATGAAGGAGAAGCTGAACGCGTCGGTCGCCGCAATCGGCTGATTCACACGGTAAGTCGTTCGGACCCGCCCATGACTCGATATTCTGACGATGAAAGATTGGGAGCGCAGATGAGTGAAGCGCACACCGAATCAGTACCTCGCGCCTCCGGCTCCGCTTCCGGCGGGGCCGGGGTGGGCGGTCCGAACGGCACTCCGGAGGCCGAGTTGAGTTCCACCAAGGCCGAAACCCCGACCCCGACCGGTACACCTCGCGGCAAGGCCGTCGCGAGGCCGGGGGACCGGATCTTCAAGTCCCTCGCGACCACGTCGGCGATCGTCATCTCCATCCTCATCGCCGCGATCGGCATCTTCCTCGTCTGGCGTGCCGTGCCCGCGCTGAGCCGGAACCAGGTCAACTTCCTCACCAGCCGCGAGTGGGTCACCCAGGACATCAACGCGATGGCGTTCGGTGTGCTCGACCTCTTCCAGGTGACGGTGCTGGTGTCGCTGTTCGCGCTGGTCCTCGCGATGCCGGTTGCGCTGGGTATCGCGATCTTCCTCACCGAGTACTCACCGAACTGGCTCAAGCGTCCGCTGGCGTACGTCATCGACCTGCTGGCGGCCGTGCCGTCGATCGTCTACGGCCTCTGGGGTCTGCTGGTGTTCGCGCCGGCGATCAAGCCACTTGCCGTGTGGCTCAACGAGACCCTCGGCTGGTTCCCGCTGTTCGCGACGGGCAGCGGTTCGATCACCGGCGGCGGCACCATCTTCACGGCCGGCATCGTCCTCGCCGTGATGATCCTTCCCGTCATCACCGCCGTGACCCGCGAAGTGTTCGTCCAGACACCGACGTCCCATATCGAGGCGGCGCTCGCCCTGGGCGCCACCCGGTGGGAAGTGGTGCGTACCACGATCATTCCGTTCGGTAAGTCCGGCTACATCAGCGGTTCGATGCTCGGCCTCGGTCGCGCCCTCGGTGAGACCATGGCTCTGTACCTGATCCTGCGCACCACGTCGCAGCCCTTCGGATGGTCGCTGTTCGACGGCGGCGCCACCATCGCGTCCAAGATCGCCCTCGGCTACGCGGAGTTCAACAACAACATCCAGGCCGGCGCGTACATCGCCGCAGGTCTGGTGCTCTTCGTACTCACGTTCGTCGTGAACGCCGCGGCCCGCGCCGTGATCGCAGGAAAGAAGGACTGACCCATGACCGCGACACTCGACAAGCCGGTCAAGGCACCCACCTTCCGGGGTGTCGGTACCCGGCGGCGCATCACCGACATCACCGCCACCGTTCTCGTGACGCTGGCAGTGCTCGTCGCCCTGGTCCCGCTGGTGTGGGTCCTGATCACCGCCGTCGTCAAGGGTATTCCCGCCCTGACGTCGGCCACCTGGTTCACCCACTCGCTCAGCGGACTCACGTCGTCGGCCGAGGGCGGCGGTATCTACCACGCGCTGATCGGCACGATCCTGCAGGGACTCGTCTGCGCGGTGCTGTCCATCCCGCTCGGACTGTTCGTCGCGATCTACCTCGTCGAGTACGCCGACCGGAAGTCGCGGCTGGCGAAGCTGACCACGTTCATGGTCGACATCCTCAGCGGTGTCCCGTCGATCGTGGCCGCCCTGTTCATCTACGCCCTGTGGATCGCGACGTTCGGCTTCCCGAAGTCCGGGTTCGCGGTGGCGCTCGCCCTGGTGCTGCTGATGGTGCCCGTCGTCGTCCGCAGTACGGAGGAGATGCTCCGCATCGTGCCGCAGGACCTGCGCGAGGCGTCGTACGCGCTGGGAGTTCCGAAGTGGAAGACAATCGCCAAGATCGTGCTGCCCACCGCGCTGCCGGGCATCATCACCGGCGTCATGCTGGCGCTGGCCCGCGTGATGGGTGAGACCGCTCCGCTGCTGATCCTGGTGGGGTACGCACCGTTCATCAACTTCAACCTGTTCGGCGGCGAGATGGGCACCCTCCCCGGCGTCATGGTCGCCGAGATGAACAACCCGACCGATGCCGGTACCAACCGCATCTGGGGCGCGGCGCTGACGCTGATCCTCCTGATCGCCGTCCTCAACATCGCGGCCAAGGTCGTCGGCCACTTCTCGCAGGTCCGCAGCAAGTGACACATACACTCGAGTTCGTACACCAATCAGTAGGGAGCCGGTAATGGCCAAGCGTCTGGATCTCAAGGACGTCAACATCTACTACGGCAAGTTCCACGCCGTCGCCGATGTCGGGCTGTCGGTCCCCCCGCGGAACGTAACCGCGTTCATCGGTCCGTCCGGTTGCGGCAAGTCGACCGTGCTGCGTTCGCTGAACCGCATGCACGAGGTGACTCCCGGTGCGCGCGTTGAGGGTTCGATCCTCCTCGACGGTGAGGACATCTACGGTTCCGGCATCGACCCGGTCGGCGTCCGCAAGACGATCGGCATGGTGTTCCAGCGTCCCAATCCGTTCCCGACGATGTCCATCAAGGACAACGTGGTGGCCGGCCTCAAGCTGCAGGGTGAGCGCAGCAAGAAGCGTCTCGACGAGGTGGCCGAGCGGTCGCTGCGCGGCGCGAACCTGTGGAACGAGGTCAAGGACCGTCTCGACAAGCCCGGTGGCGGACTCTCCGGCGGTCAGCAGCAGCGTCTGTGCATCGCCCGGGCCATCGCCGTCTCGCCCGACGTCCTGCTGATGGACGAGCCCTGCTCGGCGCTCGACCCCATCTCGACCCTCGCGATCGAGGACCTCATCACGGAGCTGAAGAAGGACTTCACCATCGTGATCGTCACCCACAACATGCAGCAGGCGGCGCGTGTGAGTGACCAGACCGCGTTCTTCAACCTCGAGGCGACCGGCAAGCCGGGACGTCTCGTCGAGATCGACGACACCGAGAAGATCTTCTCCAACCCGACGCAGAAGGCCACCGAGGACTACATCTCGGGCCGCTTCGGATAACGCACACCGAGGAGAACGCCCCGGCCGGATCTTCGGCCGGGGCGTTCTCCTCGTATGGACGACGTCCAGTGAACGAACGGGACGCTCGTACGGTCAGACCGTACGAGCGTCCCGTTCGCGCGAAAAGTGTTGGGGGAGTCTACAGTTCCGGGTAGGACGTGAGGTTGTCGGCGTCGTTCACGGCGGTCTCGGTGTCGTCGGGCAGCTTGCCTGTGACCAGGAAGATCACCCGGCGGCCCACCTCGACGGCGTGGTCGGCGAAACGCTCGTAGAAGCGGCCGAGCAGGGTGACGTCGACGGCGGCGGCCACACCGTGCTTCCAGTCGCGGTCCATGAGCACGGTGAACAGGTGCCGGTGGAGGTCGTCCATCGCCTCGTCCTCTTCGCGCAGGCGCGCGGCACGCTCGGGGTCGCGCGTCTCGAGGACCTCGCGGGCGGCGGCGCCGATGGAGACGGCGATGCGTCCCATCTCGGCGAAGTAGCCGTTGACCTCTTCGGGGAGCACGTGGTTGGGATGTCGGCGGCGCGCGATCTTGGCGACGTGGAGCGCCAGCGCCCCCATCCGGTCGATGTCGGCGACGATCTGGATTCCGCTGACGACGGAGCGGAGGTCGCCGGCGACCGGTGCCTGCAGGGCGAGGAGGGCGAACGCCCGCTCCTCGCAGATGGTGCTGAGCTCGGTGATCTTGTCGTGCTCGCCGATGACCTGCTCGGCGAGCGAGAGGTCGGCCTGGAGCAGCGACTGGGTGGCTCGCTCCATGGCGACCCCCGCAAGCCCCGCCATCTCACCGAGCAGGTCGGCAAGCTCGGTCATCTGTTCGTTGTAAGCCACGCGCATGAGGTCACAGCCTACGGTGCACGGGAAACCAAGTCACGATCACACGGTGAACGCAGGGTGAACGACGCCGCTGAGCGTGCGCTCAATCGCAGGACGTGTCGCCCGCGTTCACAACCGCCAGGTCCGCGGGGATTTCCGCGTCCTCCGGCTGACCGATTCGCACGTCCGACACGTTCAGCGGAGTGTCGATCGGGCTCGGTGTCTGCACGGTCCCGGAGAAGCTCGAACCGAGCGCGACCTCCACGACCGTTCCGAGTCCGGTGGTCGCCTCGAGCACCGCACCCGGGAACGACGACGCCAGGGTCGCCGCCTCGGCCTCGTGGCCCGGCGAGAACCGGATGACGGTCTCGCTGCTGGTGCCCGTGTAGTTGCCGACGTTGTAGATCTGGAACCCCTCGGCGGCGAGATTGTCGGCGACGGTCGCGGCCAGCCCCGACTCACCCGATGCGTTCGACACCTGCACCGTCACGCTGGACGGGTCGACGGCCTGGACCGTCTCCGGGGCGGGCGGCGCGGCCTGCGGCTCGGGTGCGGTCGAGGGCAGTGGTTCCGCCCGCTTCTCGCCGGGCAGCGCCTCGTCGTCGATGATGGCCCGGAAGATGGCCTTGATGTCGTCGGTGCGGGGAATCTCGTTGCCCCACTCGGTGGTGCCTGCGGTGGGCACGGTCAGGAAGGTGACCGCGCCCGCGTCGACGTTCTGCAGTGAGCGCCCGAGCGTGACCAGCGACTTCGTGTCGATGTTCTCCACGAACGTGTCGCGGGTGAACGCGTTGATGAAACCGTTCAATTTGCTGGGATTGAGCAGCACCTGACTGGACAGGGCGCCCCTCAGCAGGGCGGAGAGGAATCTCTGCTGCCGGTTGATGCGCCCGTAGTCGCCGTTGCCCTCCGCCTCGACGTGTCTGGCGCGGACGAAGTTCAGTGCCGTCTTGCCGTCCAGCATCTGGGTGCCCGCCTGCGGCAGAACGGTGCCGAGTACGTCGTCCTCGAGCGGCTGGGTGGTACATACCTTCACCCCGCCGATCTCGTTGACCATCGACTCGAAGCCGGCGAAGTCCATGCCGACGAAGTGGCCGATCTTCAGACCCGACATCTTCTGGATCACCTTCACCAGGCACTTCGGTCCGCCGAGCGCGTACGTGGCGTTGAGTTTGTCGCCGTCGGCGGCGGGGAAGGTCTCGCCGGTGTAGCTGCCGCTGTCGTTGTCCCAGCCCTGGCAGACGGGCCGCTCGACGTCGAGGTCGCGGGGGAACGACACCGCGACCACCCGGCTCCGGTCGGCGGGGATGTTGACGAGCATCACCGTGTCGGCGCGGGAGCCCTCGGCGTCGTCGATGGTTCCGGCGCCGACCTCGCCGCTCGCGCCGGCGCGAGTGTCGGTGCCGACGATGAGGTAGGTCTCGTCACCGGTCTGCCCGACGGCGTCGACGATGTCGGTCGATTCGGTGTCGAGTGCCGCGATCTGGTCGAACTTGCCCTCGGTGGAGCGCAGGTAGCCCCAGACGATGCCGGTTCCGGCGAGTGCGACCACCGCGACGAGCGCGACGACGGCGCGTCCCGCTGCGCGCAGACGCTTGCGTTTGCGGGTCTTGTTGAGGGCCAGGCGTGTGGTGCCCGGGTTGCCGACCACCTGCGGTACCGCGGTGGTCTCGGCGGAATCTGCGACCCATTCGGGTTCGGGCGTGCTCTGCGGCGGCTCCGACGGCGGGGCTGCCGGCGGCGTTGCCGGTGGGCTCTTGCGCGGCGGAACCCCGGGAGGCGGCGGCTGCCGCTCGTCTATCGGGGGAATCGTCTCCGTCTTCTCCGGATCGTTCGCGTCGTTCGCCTCGTCCTCGGCGACCTTTTTCACCAGGTCGGCGACGGAGAGCGCCTCGGTGGGCCCGCCCGCGGCCCGGCGGCCGATCCGGCCGCTGTCGTGGCGGGACGGTTCGGTGCGTTCCACCGGTGCACGGTGCTCGGGGGCTGCGGGCGGTTCGGGAGGCCGCCGTTCGGGAGGTGGCTGTCGCGGCGGGAGTCGCCGCGGCCGTCCCGACTGGGCTTCCCGGTAGCTGGGATCCGCTAGAGGACGCTCCCAGGGGGCGCGGGATTCGGGAGTCGGTGAGTCCGCACTGTGATCATCACCCACCGATGCAACCTGACCTCTCCGCCGACTCGGACCTCCGTCGGCCCCGACGGATTCCAGCCATAGTACTTATCGAACGTCGAGGCTCCCCACAAGTAGCGAGGTGACGCGCGTTCGCGCTGCTAACCACCGGAATGCATGAGGTCGGCGCCGGCGGGCACCAGGCAGTCGTCGGGGTCGTCGAGCCACCCCTCGGGGAGGGCGACCGTGCCGGGCGATCCCTGCCGCCCGCGCGGACCCTCGGCGTCCTTGGGGAACGGGATGGTCGGATCGAGCTGGACGAGGAGGTCGTCGAGTTCGGTGAGTTTGCTCACGAGGGCCATCGCGACCCGCAGTTCGGACCCGGCGGGGAAGCCCCGCAGGTACCAGGACACGTGCTTGCGCAGTTCGCGCAGGCCCTTGTCCTCGCCGTGGTGATCGGCGAGGAGTTCCGCGTGCCTGCGGATGATCGTGGCCACCTCGCCGAGGTTGGGCGGAGTGGGCTGCGGCTTCCCGTTCAGTGCCGCGCTCAGCTCCGCGAACAGCCACGGCCTGCCGAGGCATCCGCGTCCGACGACGACGCCGTCGCACCCGGTCTGCTCCATCATGCGGGCCGCGTCCTCGGCCGCGAAGATGTCGCCGTTCCCGAGGACGGGCACGTCCGTGACGTGTTCCTTGAGCCGGGCGATCTCGTTCCAGTCGGCCGTGCCGGAGTACCGCTGCGAGGCGGTACGCGCGTGCAGCGCGACGGCGGCAGCACCCTCCCCGGCGGCGATCCGCCCGGCGTCGAGATGCGTGTGATGCTCGGCGTCGATGCCGACGCGGAACTTGACGGTCACCGGGACGTCGGTGCCCTCGGTCGCCTTCACGGCCGCCGCGACGATCCGGCCGAACAGGGTGCGCTTGTACGGCAGCGCCGCACCGCCGCCCTTGCGGGTCACCTTGGGGACGGGGCAGCCGAAGTTCATGTCGATGTGGTCGGCAATGTTCTCGTCGACGATCATCTTGGCCGCGGCGTACGTGGTGTCGGGGTCGACGGTGTACAGCTGCAGGGACCGTGGCGTCTCGGTCGGGCCGAACGTCGTCATGTGCAGGGTCGCGGGCTGCCGCTCGACCAGCGCTCGCGCGGTCACCATCTCGCAGACGTACAGGCCGGACGTGCTGCCCGCGCGCTCCGTCTCGAGCTCACGACACAGCGTGCGGAAGGCGACGTTGGTGATCCCGGCCATGGGGGCCAGAACCACCGGACTGCGCAGCTCGAGCGATCCGATACGAAGGGATGACATTGACGACCTCTGGGAAAGTGCTGGAAAAAACTGTGCCCGGTACCGAATCCGGTACCGGGCACAGGATAACTGTTTTCGTCAGGAAGCCTTCTGCTCACGCTTCTTGGCCTCGCGGGCGAGCATGCGGTCGCGCTGCTCCTCGAACTTGGTGGCCTGGCCCTCGAGGTTCTCGAGGAACTTGCCGAGGCTCTCGCGAATCTCCTCGCCGCGGGCGGTGAAGTCGTTCCGCTCGAAGATGTTCCACTTGCGCAGGACGGGCATCACGACCTCTTCGAGGTGCTGACGCAGGTCGTAGATGCCGTGCTTGGCCATGAGGACACCGTTGCGCCGGAAGTTCGGCATACCGGCGCCCGGCATCTGGAAGTTCTGGACGATCATGTTGACGGCCTCGAGCGCCTGGTCGGGTGCGAGGTCGAGAGCCGCACCGCACATGTTGCGGTAGAAGATCATGTGCAGGTTCTCGTCGGCCGCGATGCGCTGCAGCATCTTGTCGGCGATCGGGTCCTTGCATGCCTTGCCGGTGTTGCGGTGGCTCACGCGGGTGGCGAGTTCCTGGAACGTGACGTACGCGACGGAGTGGAGGAAGCCTGCGTCGACGTCGGCGGGGGACGCGAAGCCGTTCGTCATGTGCTCCATGCGGAATCGCTCGAGCTGGACGGGGTCGACGGCGCGGGTCACGACGAGGTAATCGCGCATCACGATTCCGTGACGGTTCTCCTCGGCGGTCCAGCGACCGACCCATGTTCCCCACGCGCCGTCCTGCGAAAAGTTCTCCGCGATCTCGCGGTGGTACGACGGCAGGTTGTCCTCGGTAAGGAGGTTCGTGATCATCGCGGCCTTGGCGACCTCGTCGAGCTGCGACTGCTCGGGGTCCCAATCGGTGCCGCCCATCGCGGCGAAGTTACGTCCTTCGTCCCACGGAACATAGTCGTGGGGATGCCATTCCTTGGCCATGGAGAGGTGGCGGTTGACGTTCTCTTCTGCAACCGGCGACAACTCCTGCAGCAGTTCGAGTTGGGTCAGGTCCCTCGCCATGTGTAATGCCTCCAGTAGCTCAAATTTGACTTTGTTCAGCCTACGGCACCGTAAGTAGGTTGGTAAACGCCGTCGGCGGCCCGGGAACCGTCGAAGTTACCGATCCGTAATGGACCTTCCGGGATGTGTCGCCGCCACGCGGCGAACCGTTACATGACAGTGTACTGATGAGGTTGCGTGTGCGGTGACCAGCGTAATCATCCCAGGGAGAGATCATCACAGCGACGCGCGGGCAGTTGTGGACGATCACAGATTTGTGGGTCTCCACAGATTCCCCGCCCGAACTCGAGCCGTGTCGGCGGTTGCGTCGGAGGCGCTTCGTCCGGGCTCCGAGTCTCCTGGGAATTCGATCCACCCCAGGTGTGAATATCGACACCCTGCGGGGCGGCGGCGACCCGCCGCCCCGTCTCGCTACTTCTTTCCGCCGCCGAGCAGTCCGCCGAGCACGTCGCCCAGTCCGCCGCCCGCACCCTTCCCGAGCAGGCCACCGAGAACCCCGCCGAGCCCGCCGGAACCGCCGCCGCCTCCGAGGAGTCCGCCCAGTACGTCCCCGAGACCTCCGCCTGCCCGGCCCGCACCTTGCGGCTGCGCCTGCGGAGCGGAACCGCCACCCGTCACCTGCTTGGCGATGTACGCCAGCACGATCGGCGCGAGGATCGGCAGCAACTGCTTCATGAGGTCGCTGCCCACTCCGCTGCCGCCGCCGACCCCGCCGAGTGTGCTCGCCACCCGGTCACGTTCGCCGCCGAAGATGTTGGACACGATCTTGTCGCCGTCGTCCGTGTCGACCTGGTCGATGTCGATTCCGCCGTCCAGCAGCGTGGTTCCGCTGTGATCGTGCAGCGCGCTCTGCAGGGACGCGGCGCCGTCCGGGTCCTCGGCGTTGGCGCCGAGCCCGCCGACGAGCGTCGGCAGCGCCGACTTCACCGCGGTCTCGGCGGTGGCCTCGTCGACGCCGAGTTGCCGGGCGATCTGGTTGATCGGAATCTGGGACAGAAGGTCGTCGATCGATGCCATGGATGCCTGCCTCGTCTTGGGGCTCTTCGTCGAAACCCCCGGACTTCCGACACTAGTGAATCCCGTATGTCCGATATGCCTGTTGCGGTCGGTCGGGGTGCTGCCGACAATCGTCACATGGGCAACAACATGAGCCGCCTCGAACAGATCGCCGCCGAATTGCCCGAAGCCGTACGGGTGGACATCGCCCAGTGGGACGGGCACCCGACGTTCCGGGTGCGGGGCAAGAACTTCGTGTTCAGCGACGTGGACGCCACCCGGTTGACGGTGAAGCTCACCGTCGACGAGGCAGAAGCGGTAATCGCGACGGAACCGGGGGCTGAGCCCGCGGGATACGGTCTCGGTAGGCACGGATGGATCGCAGTGGACGTCGCGGACGCGGACGGGCCCCGGTGGGAACAGCTGCGTGAGTGGATCAGGACGTCGTACACGCTCGTCGCGCCGAAGCGACTGGCGAAGCAGGTGCTGGACGAAGAACCGTTGCCGACGCAGGGAGACCAGTCATGACGACCGACAACAGCGCATCCACCACCACGCCGGCGAAGTCGGGACTGCCGTCGTGGGCCAAGAAGGCCATCGGGATCGCCGTCCTCCTGGTGGTGCTGGTCATCGCGTATTTCATCCTCGCGGCGTACCTTCCGCGGGCGTGGGCGCAGAACGTGGGCGGGATGGCGGACGGCAGCTTCGGCGGCGGCATCCTGTGGGGACTGCTGTTCGGCACCCTGTGCACGCTGCTGCCCCTGCTGCTGTTCCGCGGGGCGTGGCGGTTGTTCCGTAAGCGCCGGTTCAAGCCCGTGCAGATCGTGCTGCTGGTCCTCGGAGTCGTTGTGGTGCTGCCCAATCTGCTGACGCTCAGCGTGGTGCTCGGCGGCAACAGCGCGGCGCACGCCGGCGAACGGATCATGGACGTCGACGCGCCCGGATTCCGCGGTGCGTCGCTCGCCGGCGCCATCATCGGTGTGGTGCTGTTCCTCGGCGTCGCAGGAGTCAGCTTCACGTACCGCAAGCGCGGTGAGGATCTCGCCGAGATGCGCGGGGACACGAGAGCGACAGACGGGCAGGTCGGCGACGGGCCGTCACCCGCCGCGCCCTGACAATTCACCACACGAGCACGGGTGTGATCGCCCGCAGCCTGACCGATGACGGCGGGGATCCCCGTCGTGTCCAGGGTGCGGGTGGCGCCGCCGCCGGTCCCCGCGCGGATCGCCGCGACGAGTCCTGAGTCCCGGGATCGATCGCGACCGCACCGAACTCCGCCGCGAGCGCACGCCGCGCGGGCACCGGATCGACCGCGAAAAGCGTTGCGAAGCCCACTGATCGGGCGACGATCCGCACCGGAACCTCGTCCGTGCGGGGCTCGTCGAGTTCGACCTTCTCCAGCGTGAATGGAGACTCGGGGCCGCGTGAGACGGCTGCGGTGACCTGCATTGGGGCTCAGTCTCTTTCGAGCAGGAAGTAGTAGTGCCGACCGTCGTCGAGGACCAGTGCGGACTTGCCGTTCATGATGCCCATGAGGGTCGAGTCGTCGACCTTCTTGAAGTGATCGAAGATGGGGGCGCCGTCGTACACCATGGTCGCGGTGACCTCGCCCCGGAACTCGATGTTCCACAGACTGGCCTCGCCGTTGCCGCCCTCGACGTCGGAATAGAGGTTGCCGTCCGCGTCCCGGCAGATCAACGGCTTCGCGTCCTCGGGGGAGTGGAACGTCTTTCCGTGCCAGCGGCTCGCGACCAGCTTGTCGTGCAGGCGGTGCCCGGTGGCGAAGTCGTCGCCCTTCCAGCTGCCGAGGATGTCCTCGGCCCGCACGGTGTCGAGTGCCGCCCACACGGCGTCGAGTTCGTCGGGGGAGACGCCGGCGTCGCGCCGTCGAAGCTCGTGGAACGTGCTGCGGGCCTGATCGATGTCCATGGTCGTACCTCGGGTTCTCGTGCGGACGGGAAGGTCGAAGAGTTTCCGAACCAGATTGTTCGTCAACTGCGCACGCTACGCCGAACCACATGGTTCGGCAACGGGCAATTTAGGATGTCGGCATGCGATCAGCGGGAGAAGCCACGCGCGACCGGATCCTCGCCGCGGCCAAGGACGAATTCGCCCGCTACGGAGTGGCGGGGGCCCGGATCAACCGCATCGCGGAGGCGGCCCGGGCGAGCAAGGACCGCCTGTACGCGTACTTCGACAGCAAGGAAGCGCTGTTCGACGCCGTCATCCAGCAGTGGATTGCGGAGACCACGGAACAGACGGCGCTGCGGGGCGACGATCTGCCGGGGTATGCGGGCCGCTTGTTCGACGACTACGTGGCGCACCCCGAGAACGCACGGCTGCAGGAGTGGGCCGACCTCGAGATGCGGGAACAGATCGCGGACAGCGACGCGCGGATCGTCACCCTGCGGCCCAAGGCCGCCGAGATTCGCCGAGGGCAGCAGGAGGGGTTCGTCGATCCGTCGTGGAACGCAGGCGAACTACTGCTCGTGATCACCGACGTCGTCCGATCGCTGGCCACCGCGCCCGGCGGCAAGAAGTCGGGGGAGCGCACGGTGGCGCAGCGGCGGCAGACCGCCGTCGAGGCGGTTCGGCGGTTGATCCGGGTGCCCTCGGTGGAGGACGCGCCGCGCCGCGGGTGAGTGCCGCTCAGCTGCGCAGTAGCGCGTTGAGCCGAGCGGCCTGACGCGTGAGGTGGTCTCGTTCGGGGAGATTGGGCGCCTTGTCGGCCGCCTCCGCGTAGAGCCGTGCCGCCGTTGCCAGGTCACCGTAGCGCTCGCGGAGATAGGCCGCGACCGCAGTGTGACGGGGCAGTGTGTCGTCCAGCGCCGCGAGTGCGGCCAGCCCGGCGCGCGGGCCGTCGGCCTCGCCGACCGCGACGGCCCGGTTGAGGCGGGCCACCGGGCTGTCGGTGAGGTGCACCAGTTCGTCGTACCACTCGACGATCTGCACCCAATCGGTCTCCTCGGCCGTCCGGGCGTCGGCGTGGAGCGCGGCGATGGCGGCCTGGGCCTGGAACTCGCCCAGGCGGTCGCGGGCCAGGGCCGCCTGGAGGATGTCGACGCCCTCGGCGATCAGACGGGTGTCCCACAGGCTGCGGTCCTGCTCGGCGAGGGGTACCAAGCTGCCGTCGGGGCCGGTCCGTGCCGGGCGCCGCGCGTGGTGAAGCAGCATGAGCGCGAGCAGACCCGCGACCTCCGGATGGTCGATCGCGGCCGCGAGCTGACGGGTGAGCCGGATTGCCTCGGCGGCGAGGTCCACCTCGCCGGAATACCCCTCGTTGAACACCAGGTAGAGCACCCGCAGCACCGTGGCGACATCGCCGGGCTGGTTGAACCGGACGCCCGAGACGGTCCGCTTGGCCCGGCTGATGCGCTGGGCCATCGTCGCCTCCGGAACCAGGTAGGCCTGCGCGATCTGACGCGTCGTCAGGCCGCCGACCGCGCGCAGCGTGAGTGCGACGGACGATGCCGGTGTCAGTGACGGGTGCGCGCACAGGAAGTACAGCTGGAGCGTGTCGTCGACCGCCTCGACCGGTCCGGGCACGGGCTCGGCCTCGATGCGTTCCTCGCGCTGCCTGCGGGAGGAGTGGGCGCGGGCGGTGTCGAGGAACTTCCGCCAGGCCACGGTGACCAGCCAGCCCTTGGGATCCCGTGGCGGGTCGTCCGGCCACACGCGCACGGCCTCGACCAGGGCGTCCTGCACGGCGTCCTCGGCCTCCGCGAAGTCGGCTCCGCGGCGGACGAGGATCCCGATCACGGCGGGGGTGAGGGTGCGCAGTACCGCCTCGTCCACTGGCGAACCTCCTCGGTGAGGTACGGCCCATTGTGGCCGTGTTCACTGCGGGGACGAAGCCGGCTGCGGATTCTCGACATCCCCGCGGCCAAGGTGAGCGCGCCGCCGGGCCGTTACCTCGTGACCACTCCGCCGCTCCGAAAACGCGTCTATCGCACTACCTGACCAGGATGAACTGGTCAGGACGGTGCCCCCAGTAGGGCTCGAACCTACGACCTGCGGATTAAAAGTCCGTAGCTCTACCAACTGAGCTATAGGGGCGCGGAGCCAGAGTCTAGTGCGCAGACAGTGACCGAGAGAACAGCACCCCCGGCACGGCGCGCCGTGCCGGGGGATCGATGTGGTCGGCTCGGGTGCGCACCCCCTGCAGCGCACCCGAGCCGACCCGAATTATACCACTTGGTGTGTTTTCGGCGGCGGTCCGATTTCGAGTCCATAACAGGCTTCAGGTTTGTTATTGAGAGGTTTTGATGATCTGAAGACTGCTCTGTTGGTTCTTTCAAAACGGGGATACTGTTATGTATGGCTCCAAGCTCGCCCCTGCAGGGCGAAAAGCGGGGGTTACTACATTTGGGAGAGGGATTCACCGTCATGGCACGTCAGCAGGAGCGTGCGCGACGCACTCGCGCTGCACTGGTGGAGTCGGCCGCGATCGAGTTCGCGAAGCGCGGCTATGCGGCGGCGTCGGTCAACACGATCCTCGAGGGCTCGAACGCCACCAAGGGGGCGATGTACTTCCACTTCCAATCGAAGGAAGAACTCGCCCGCGCCGTCCTCCAGTCCGGGGTGGAGCAATTCACCGCCCTGACCGACAGGTGGACGAGTCGCACGGACATCGGGCCGTTCGAGGCCCTGCACGGTTTCGTGATCGACCTGGCGAAGCTGTTCCATTCGAGCGTCATCGTGCGGGCCGAGTTCCGGCTGATCGTCGAACCCGAGTTCTACCCGGACGTGCAGTCCGGCGGCTCGCAGGTGTGGGGACGCACCGCGCACGAGTTCGCGATCCGCGCCCAGCGGGACGGGTCGCTGCGCGCCGATGCCGACCCGGAGAAGTTCACCCGGGTCCTGGCGGCCTCTCTCGCCGGCCAGCGGTACATGTCCGACATGACCGCGCTGGAGGGCGACCTCGGTGCACGGTTCGTCGAATCGCTCGAGGTGATCCTCGCGGCGATGGCTTCACCCGAGTGGCTGGAGAAGTTTGCGCGGGACGGATGGCCGGATTCCGGGTCAGAACTGCCCGATTTGTAGTCTGACCTGGCGATTTGGGAAATTCTCGATCCGTGTCCTAAGCTATCCAAGCTCCCAACGGAACGCCGTTGAGGTACTGGTTCGGAGAAATCCGACGGGCCCCCTTCGTCTAGCGGCCTAGGACGCCGCCCTTTCAAGGCGGTAGCGCGGGTTCGAATCCCGTAGGGGGTACGTTTGACCGGTGTCGAGCATGCGGTATGGTTCGACGGCAGTAAAAGTGACACGCAGTAACGCTCTACACTTGTAGAGCACAGCAGGACAAGCAAGGCCCTGTGGCGCAGTTGGTTAGCGCGCCGCCCTGTCACGGCGGAGGTCGCGGGTTCGAGTCCCGTCAGGGTCGCAAGTGTGTTGCCGATACTCGGTATCGGCAACACAATGCGATAGGCATTCGGTTCGGGTGCCGTCCGGCCAGGTAGCTCAGTTGGTACGAGCGTCCGCCTGAAAAGCGGAAGGTCGCCGGTTCGATCCCGGCCCTGGCCACCACGATTCACAGAAACTCCGTTGTCGAGAACGTCGACAGCGGAGTTTTTTCGTTCCCACCCCACGTGAGTGCCAAAGTGTGAGGGAACACACTTTGGCACTCACGTGGGGCTACCGTCGCGCGACGGCGCCGAGGTGACTGTCGCTAGGCTGACGTCCATGAGCACTGCTGAAGAGCCGCTGACAGCGGGCCGCGACGGGCTGTTGTCGTTGCTCCGCCACGGGCAGCTGCCCTCCCGCGGGGCCAAGGCCCCGCAGCGGGAGCGGTACCAGCGGATCGTCGCCGCGGCGATGGAACTCGCGTCCGAGGGCGGGTACGACGCCGTGCAGATGCGTGCCATCGCGGATCGGGCGGGCGTCGCGCTGGGCACCGTGTACCGGTACTTCCCGTCGAAGAACCACATGCTGGTGATGGGCCTGCTGATGGTGTTCGAGGGCATGCGGTCCCGGTTCGAGAACGTCACCATCCCCGGCGACACCCCGTCGGAGCGGATCCTGTTCGTCCTCCGGAAGAACACCGAGGTCCTCGAGAAGGACCGGCCGCGGTACGAGGCCCTCGTGCGTGCGTTCATGTTCGCGGACGCGTCGGCGTCGGCCGAACTGGATGCGTTCGGCGCCCTGATGACGGAGATGTTCGCCAAGACCATCGGAGTCGAGAAGATCTCCGACGACCAGTTGAACGCCATCCGCGTGATCGGCGACGTCTGGATGTCGAGCCTGGTGTCCTGGGTGGCCGGCCGCATCTCGGTGGACGACGTGATGGCGCACCTCGGGCTCGCGGTTCGTCTCGTGTTCCGCCGCCTCGGCGGCTAGCTCCTCAGCCGACGCGCCCGAAGTAGGCGTCCCGGATCACCGCCCTGTCGTCGATCTCACCCGCATCCGCGTCCATGACGACGCGTCCGACGTCGAGGACTGTGACGTGATCGGCCACACTCATCGCGGCGTCGACGGCCTGCTCGACGAGGAGCACCGCCAGCCCGGCCTCCTTGAGGGTGTTCACGCGTTCCATGACTTCGCCGACGATCACGGGCGCCAGCCCGCCGGACGGCTCGTCGAGCAGTAGCAGGGTGGGTTTCGCCATCAGCGCCTGCCCGATCGCCAGCATCTGCTGCTGCCCGCCGGACATCGCACCGGCGAGCAGGCCGCGTTTCGCGCCGAGGACGGGGAACAGGTCGTAGATCCGCTCCACCTCCTCGCGGACGGCCGATCGTCGCATCCTGCGGACGTACCCGCCGAGAATCAGGTTCTGTTCCACGGTCTGCCGGTGGAACACCCGCTTCCCCTCCTGCACGTAGGCCATGCCCTGACGGACCCGCCGGTGCGGCGCCACCTTAGCGATGTCGCGGCCGTCGAAGTCGATCGTCCCGGCGGACACCCTGTTCAGCCCCGAGATGGCGCGCAGGGTGCTGGTCTTCCCCGCACCGTTCCGGCCGAGCAGTGCGGTGACCTTGCCGGGCCACACGTCGAGTGAGACGTCCCACACCACCCGGAGGTCGCCGTAACCGGATTGCACGTTCCGCAGACTCAGCAGCGGTGTCGCAGTCTGATTGCTCATGAGGTCGCCTCTCCGGCCAGTTCCGTGTCCTCGGCGACGACGCCGAGGTATTCGCTGAGTACGCGAGGGTTGTGTTCGATCTCGGACGGTGGACCTTCGGCGATCACGCGGCCCTGAGCGAGCACGACGATGGTGTCGGCGAGTGCCAGTACCAGGCGGAAGTTGTGCTCGACCAGCACGATCGTGCAGCCGGCGTCGCCGAGTTGACGGATCAGGCCGGCAAGGCGTTCCACTTCGTCCTCGTCGAGGCCGGATGCCACCTCGTCGAGCAGCAGGACCCGCGGTTCGGCGACCACCGACCGTGCGACCTCGAGCAGCCTCCGCATTCCCAGGGGGAGTGCGGTGGCGGTCTCGTCGCGCAGGTGCGACAGCCCCACGACCTCGAGTGCGCGTTCCGCCTCGGCGATGTCGGCGGCGCGGACCCTGCGATGACGGGGAAGCCGCAGGACGGTCGAGAGCATCGATACCCGGTCGGTGCTGTACCGACCGGAGGCCACCGCCTCGAGGACGGTGACGCCGTCGGGGATGTCGGGTGTCTGGAACGTGCGGGCCACGCCGCATCCGGCGACCCGTTCCGGCGCCAAGCCCTGGACCTCGGTGTCACCGATCAGGATTCGACCGCTGTCGGGGCGGTAGAACCCGCAGATCATGTTCAGCATCGTGGTCTTGCCCGAGCCGTTCGGTCCGATCAGCGCGGTGATGCTGCCCGGTTCCGCTCGCAGCGATGCGTCGTCGAGTGCCTGGTTGCCGCCGAATGCCTTCGAGATGCCGTCGACCACGAGTACCCGACCCGACATCGGGTCCATCGCCGGTCGATCCGTGCCTCCGGGGCGGGCGCGGGTTGCACGGCCGGTCAGGCCCGCCGCGCGGTCCAACCGCGCCGTCGCCTGTTTCGCGACCTTCGCGAGGCCACCGCTGAGGAGGACGCCGCCGAGGATCAGGAATCCGCCGTAGAAGACGAGGGCGTACTGCTGGAACTCGGACGACTGGTTCGGGCCGAGTTGCATGATCGCTGCCCCGACCGCCGCGCCGTAGACGCTCGTCGCGCCTCCGAGGATGCACGCCGCGAGAACTGCTGTCGCGAACGTGAATCCGAACGCCTCGGGGGAGACGTACATGTCGATGTTCGCGAACAGGGCGCCCGCGAGGCCGGCGGGGAACGCGCCGATCGCATACCCGAGAAGTTTCATCCGGAACACCGAGATGCCGACAGAGGACGCGAGTACCTGGCTCTGTTTGAGGGTGCGGAACGCGATGCCGTGCCGGGAGACCACCAGGTTGCGCAGGACCGCGAACCAGAGGATCGCGACGATGACGACCACCATGTAGAACCGGTCGGCGTCGATCGCCTCACCGAACAGGGTCGCCGGTTCGATCCCGCTGAGTCCGTTGCGGCCGCCGGTGGTGTCGCCGAAGACGGCGATGATGTCCGGCACGAGGAGAACGAGGAAGAACGACGTCATCGCCAATGACCAACTGCCGAGCCGCAATCCCGGGATTCCGGTGACGATGCCCACGGCGAGCGCGACCAGCCCCGAGGCGGTCAACTGCAGCACGATGTCCGTGTATCCGGCGATCGACATGAGCCCGGCGGTGTACGCCCCGGCCGCGTACATCGCGGCCTGGCCGAGCGCGAGTTCCCCCGCGTAGCCGAGGCTGAGATTGAGGCCGCTGACGACCAGCGCGAGGATGCAGGCGAGTTGCACCTGCCGGGACAGTGCGAAGCCCAGACCGAACTCCGGCAGGAACAGCACGAGGAGGCCGACGGCGAGCGGGAAGAGCCAACCCGGGGCCGATCGAATGAGGCGCCACAGAGCCATTGCTTACACCACCCGTTCCCGCGTCCGGCCGAACAGTCCGGCCGGACGCACCATGAGGATCGCGATGAGGACGACGAAGACCGCGATGTTGCTGTACTGGCTGCCCAGGTCGAGAGCGGCGAACGACTCGACGAGTCCGACGGTCAGGCCGCCGACCAATGCGCCGGGGAGCGAGCCGAATCCGCCGATCGCCAAGGCGACGAAGCCCTTGATCGCCAGCGCCGAACCCAGGGTGGCCACCGCGAACGTCTTGGGACCCACGAAGAGCCCGAGGAATCCGGCGAGCGCACCGGAGAAGGCGAACGCACCGAGGGCCAGCGCCCGGACGTTGACACCGCGCAAGAGGGCGGCTTCGCGGTCCTCGGAGATGCCCAGGAGTGCGAGACCGGTCATGGTCCGGGTGCCGGCCCGGCCGAGGACGACCACCAGCACGACCGCCAGAATCAGCAGCACGATCTCGACCGGATACGTGCGGCCGCCGAGGACCGTGATCGGGTCGTTCGAACCGAAGAACGGGACGGTGAGCGGTTCGCTTCCCCAGATCAGCTGCGTCGCACCGTTGATCAGCGTCGCGGCGCCGAGCGTGGTGACGAGCTGATTCTGGTGATCACGGACCGGCCGGACCGCGACGATCTCCTCGATCCCGGCCAGGATCATCACGGCGACCGTGGCCGTCACCGCGACGACGAGGATGGGCAACTTCAGGGTGACCAGGCCGGTGTAGGCGACGAAGGTGCCGACCATCATCAGCTGGGCCTGAGCGAAGTTGAACGTGTGGGACGAGATGAAGACGATGTTGTAGCCGATCGCCACGAGCGTGTAGACCGCCCCCAGCGCGAGGCCCGACCAGACTATGGTCACCGATATCTCCTGTGGGTGGGTGTCACGCGCTCGGGTTTCCGTACTGGCCGTTCAGGAGTGGGCTCGGCGGCACGAACTTGTACGCCTCGTCTCCGGGTTTCGACGCGTGCGAGTCGGCCGAGAAGTGATAGGACGGGGAGAACGCGGTCTCGGCGCCGTCGAGGACCTCCTGGTTCTCGAGCGCCTCGGCGAGGGCTTCGGGATCGGACGAGGATCCGGCCTTGTTCGCGGCGGCCACGACGAGGGGCAGTGCGTCGTAATTGTCGGCGAGGATCAGCGTCGACGGGATGTCGCCCATCGCCTTCATGTTGTCGACCATCGTGTTGACGGCGGTGTCGTTCGCGTCGTAGACCGTGCTCGACAGCACGTGCATGACCAGGTTCGCCGTGGCCGGAGTGCCGAGCACGCCTTCCGGTGCAGCCTTCGAGACCAGCGACGTTCCCGCGACCGAGGTGTTGCCGACGAGCGGAATGTTCCAGTCGAGCCGCTGAAGGCTCGCGAGGAGATAGCCGAGTGGTGCCCCGTAGGCGTCCACGACGAGTGCCTGCGTGCCCCGGTTCTTCAGCGATTGCAGTTGTGCCGTCATGTCGAGTGCCGCGGTGTCGTACTCCTCGGATCCGGTGCTGCTCACCCCCTCTTCGCTCAGCGCGTCTTCCATCGCCTGTCCGAACACTTCGCCGTAGGCGCTACTCCCGTGGACGACGCCGACGGACTGGTATCCCTTGCCCTTGATGTATCGGGCGATGGTCTCGGCGTTCTCGGCCGGTCCCGAGGCGAGGTCGAAGTTGAGCGGGTACTTCTCCGGATTCGCCGAATCCTCGGTGGGCCCGATGTTGAACGAGAGGATCTTGTTCTGCGCGAGGATCGGCAGTGTCGCGGTGGTGATGGTCGACGGACCGGAGTTGAGGAAGAGGTCGGGCTTCTTTCCCGACGCGATGGCCTCCCGCAGCGTGGACACGGCCGTGGTGGCGTCGCCCGCGTCATCGACGACGGTGATCTCCACTTGGCGTCCGCCGACGCCGCCTGCCCTGTTCACGGCCTCGGCGCTCGCCTTCGCCGCGAGCACGGACGTCTGCGCGTTCGCGGCGAGCGCGCCCTGCCCGCTGATTCCGCCGGTCACGAGCACCCGGTAGGGGCCGCCTGCGGCGTCGGCGTCGTCTGCGCCCGCGCCGGAACACCCGGTGAGCGCGAGTGCGGTCGCGGCGAGCGCCGCTGTGAGAGCTGAGGATCGAATTCGCATGGGCGCCCCTTCAACGTAAGCAAGCAAGTGCTTGGTTCGGGAAAAGGTAGCAGAACTAACGGTCGATGTCCGCGGAATGTCTCACTCGGCGGGAGGATTTCGACCGGAACGCGCCGAACTCAGCGAAACGACTGCCGGATCACCGGTTCTCGCCGTTCGAGGATGGTGGCGGTGTGCTGCCGGACCATCGTGTCGAGATGCTCACCCTGCGGTGCGAGCCAGAAGTCGCCGCGGTCGATGCCCGCGAAGACCAACTGCGCGAACGTGTCTGCGTCGAGTCCGTCGGTGTCGAGCAACTCGCGCATCTGCGTGACCATACGATCGACGGCCGGATGGGAGACGGCCCCGAACGGGTTGTCGAACACGGATGTGACGACCGGCCCGGGTGCGAGCACGCTCGCGGACACCGGGGCGTCGATCATGCTCAACTCCATCTGCAGGCATTCGGTGATCGCGACGACCGCGAATTTCGATGCGCTGTACGGCGACATCATCGGGCCGGGCGCGAAACCGCCGACCGACGCGGTGTTGACGACGCGGCCGGTGCCGCCCTGATCGAGCATCCGTGGAACGAACGCGCGGATTCCGTTGACGACGCCCGTGATGTTGACGCCGAGTGCGGCGTCCCAGTCGGATTCGCCGAGTTGCCAGAGGAATCCGGCCCGCATGATGCCGGCGTTGTTGAAGAGCAGGTCCACCCGGCCGAACGAGTCGAACGCGAGTTCGGCCAGGGCGTGCACGGATCGGGAGTCGGACACGTCGGTGACGCAGGTGAGGACGCCGCCCAGGTCCGCGGACGCACGGTCCAGTGCGGCCGCGTCGATGTCGGCGAGCACCACGGCCATGCCGCGGGCGTGCGCATGCCGGGCGATCCCCGCCCCGATTCCCGAGGCCGCGCCGGTGACGACGACAACCTGCTTCTCATCCGATTCCGGTTCCGTCACCGCTCGAACGGTAGGACCGTCGGCGGCGCCCTCGGCCCGGCCCTCTCGCTCAGCGGGAGGGATTCACGTGCCGCGACCCCACAGCGGTTCGAGGTCGGGGCCCTCCTCGCCCTGCTGCGCACCCCGGAAGCGCACCGCGAAGACGATCCAGCCGATGGCGGCCATCAGCAGGAAGCTGACCAGCCGGTAGACGACGATCGCGGACACCGCTTCGGAGCCGGCCATTCCGCTCGCGGTCAGGGCGGGCACCAGCACGGCGTCCATGACACCGAGCCCGGCGGGCAGGAGTGGGATGGCCGAACCCGCGGCGTTGCCCGCCGCGTACGCGACGGCGAGCCCGGCGAACCCGGGATGGGCGCCGACCGCGTAGCACGCGAACGCGAGGCACGAGGCGTCTGCGATCCAGTTGAACAGCGACCACCCGAACGCGCGGGCCGTGTCGCGGCGATCCATCCGGACGGCGCTCATCTGGTCGACGATGTGCTTCCACTGGCGAACCCCGGTCAGCGGAGGCTTCTTTCGCAGCGCGTTGACGCCGCGCAGCGCGGTGATGCCCACGCCCTCGAGTGCGTCGGGTCGTGACGCGGCGTACTGGGCCACGACGAGGAAGGCGCACAGGCCGCCGAACGTGAAGATCAGCGAGAACGGGTTGGTCTTGGCTCCGACGAGCAGTGCGCCCGCGAGTCCGACGAGCGCCAGGCCGATCGCCTGAAGGACGCCGGCCATCACCAGTTGCCACGTCGCGATCACCGGCGACGCACCCCAGAGCCGTGTCTGCCGGTACGTGAACGTCGTCGCGAGAACCGGGCCGCCCGGCAGCGTCACGCTCATCGAGTTGGACGCGAACGTCACCGCCAGCGACTGCCGCTGCCTGATGTGCACACCCGCCACCCCCAGCAGGCAGCGCTGCACCCGGGCGAAGCTCGACATCGACGCCAGCGACGCCACGACGGCCGCGGCCACCCAACCCCATTTCAGGTCGCCGAGGTTCTGGACGCTCTCGGACAGGTCCGGCCAGATCAGGACGATCTCCACCGCGAGCACCACGACGAGCAGGCCACCGATCACCCATTCGACACGACGCCTGCGGGGCGTCGGGCGGGTGTCTTCGGCGTCAGTCATACGCGTCCATTACACATGGCGGGTGATCAGACCGTGTATCCGCCGTCGACGTCGAGCTTCTGTCCGGTGACGAAACCGGCCCGGTCGCCCGCGAGGAAGCAGACGGCCTCGGCGACGTCGGCGGCGGTGCCGAACCGGCGTAGCGGTATCCGGCTCATCGCGGCGTCGAGTGCGTGTTGATCGAGTTCTTCGGAGGTGATCAGCCGCTCGGCCATGCCGTCGGTGAGCATCCCCGGGCCCACCGAGTTGAAGCGGACGCCGTAGCGGCCCTCCTCGGCGGCGAATCCCTTGACCAGTTGTTCGATCGCGCCCTTGGTTCCCGGGGAGAGGCCGTCGCGCACCGGGAAGCGGCTGGTGGCCGCGGTCGTGACGGCGACGACGGAACCGGACGCGTCCCGCAGCGCGGGCAGGGCGGCCTTGACGACGGTGAAGAACGCGACCGCCTCCTGCTCGAGGTGTTCGGCGTAGTCCCGGGGAGCGACCTCGGACAGGTGGATCATCGGGACGTGCGGTCCGGCGGCGTGGATCAGGATGCCGAGGCCACCGAAGTGTTCGACGGTCTGCTTCACGACGCTCGTGACGCGCGGCTGGTCCGTGAGGTCGGCGGAGAACGCCTGCGCGGCGACGCCGCTGCCTTCCAGTTCGCCGACGAGGTCCGCGGCGACGTCGGCATTGGACCGGTAGGTGATGGCCACGTCGTGGCCGAGGGTCGCGAGTTGCCGTGCGATGGCGGAGCCGATGCCGCCGGTGCCGCCCGTGACCAGTGCGGCGCAGCGATGTCGAGGGGTGCTGGTGGCGGGTGTCGCCATGAGGAACTCCGAGCGTGTGAGGGAATCGCGTCCCTAACCTAGCAACCGCTTGGTTTCGGTGTGCGGGGAACCGTGCACCGAAGCCGAGCGCAGCCTTGCCTGGCTATCCGACCAGGCCTTTTCGTCTTAGCCTGAACGCATGTCAGCGCAGAACGCCGAGCGGGCCGAACCGTCGCGGCACCCCGACGAGCCGCACGCACCCAGTCTGGCGAGCCGCCTCAACTGGTTGCGGGCCGGTGTCCTCGGCGCCAACGACGGCATCGTGTCGACGGCCGGTCTGGTGGTCGGGGTGGCGGCGGCCACCACCGAGCGCTCGGCGATCTTCACCGCCGGATTCGCCGGTCTCGCGGCCGGGGCGGTGTCGATGGCGCTCGGCGAGTACGTCTCGGTGAGCACCCAGCGTGACACCGAACGTGCGCTGCTGTCGAAGGAGCGTCGCGAACTCGCCGAGACCCCCGACGCCGAGTTCGAGGAACTCGTCGAGATGTACGAGGACAAGGGGCTACGGGACGAGACCGCCCGGACGGTCGCCCGCGAACTCACCGATCACGATGCTTTTGCCGCCCACGTGGACATCGAACTGGGCATCGATCCGAACGATCTGACCAACCCCTGGCAGGCCGCGGGATCCTCGGCGCTCTCGTTCACGCTCGGCGCACTCGTCCCGCTGCTGGCGATCCTCTTACCGCCTGTGCACCTGCGGATTCCGGTGGCGTTCGTCGCGGTGCTGGTCGCGCTCGTCCTCACGGGCACCGTCAGCGCGGCCCTCGGCGGTGCCCGGCGCACCCGGGCGGTACTCCGCGTCGTGCTGGGTGGGGCGCTCGCGATGATCGTCACCTACGGGATCGGTCAGCTGGTGGGGACGAGCATCGCCTAGCCCCGGCGACCGTCACTCGTTCCGGCAGATCATGACCGGGCAGGTGGCGTGGTGGAGCAGATTCTGACTCGTGGACCCCATCAGCGCGCCGAGCAGCGGTCCCCGGCCGTGGCTGCCGACGACGATCAGCTGGGCGTCGGCCGAGTGCCGCAGGATGACGTCCGCGGCGGCGCCCTGCTCGGCCACCCTGGTCACGGACACGTCCGGGTATCGTTCCGCCTCGCCCGCGAGGCCCTCGGAGAGCACGGCCTCCTCCTCCTGTTGCACGGCATCCCAGTCGACGAGCAGGCCGGTGCCGCCCGCGCCGGGGGAGCCCTGCCAGGTGTGGACGGCGCTCAGGGGCGCCTCGAAGAACGACGCGAACTCGAAAGCGTGGGCCACCGCGTCACCGCTGAGGTCGCTTCCGTCGACCCCGACCACCACCGGACGCTGGTCCGGCGCGGTGACCTCGCCCCGGAGGACGGTCACCGGGCAGGGCGCGCGGTTGGCCACGTGCAGCGCCGTCGAACCGACCAGCACCGAACGGAACGCGCCCGCTCCCGTGGACCCGAGCACGATCAACCGCGCCCAGTCGGCGGCCTCGAGCAGCGCGGTGCCTGCCGGGCCGGGACTGATGGTCGTCTCGATCTCGAGACCGGGGAACTTCGGCCCCAGCAGCCTCTTCGCCGTCCCGATGATGGCCTCGCCGTCCTCGCGCAGCTGACTGAGGAACTGCGATTCCAGCATGATCGCCGCCGGGCTGTACAGCGGACCGTCCTGCGGCAGCGCGTGCACGAGCGACAGCGTGGCACCCCACTTCGACGCGACTGCGGCACCCCACAGGGCGGCGGCGGTGGAGGCGTCGGATCCGTCCAGGCCGACGACGACGGAATGACTGGCGGGTGTGCTCACGTCCGGATCCCTTCGCTCACGCTGGTGGGGTACTCCCCGACTGTGCCCTACTTCCAGACTTTTCGGGCCACCTTCTTCGCGGTCTTCCACTCCGGTTTCAGATCGGCTGCCAGTGCGTCGCCGCGGTCGAGTTCACGCTGCAGCAGCATTCCGAGGCCCAGGCTCGACTCGGCGGAGTGCTGATCCTCCGCGACGGCCGCGAGGATGTGCTCCCGTGCGACGACGGCGTCCTGATAGTCGCCGAGTACGTTCTGAAAGCCCTTGAACTTCTTCTGCGCGCGGGCGGACGCCTTCGGTGTCAGTGACCGCGTCGACTCGATCGCATAGCGCAATCGTTTGGCGCGCTTACGCGCTCGGTGCGTCAGTTCGTCGCGCTCGGCCCGGGTGGTCGCGGCCGCCGCCTTCCCCACGCGCCCGTGGACGGACTTCGACAACGTGCGCAGGGTTTTCGCGACGGTCTTCTTCGACGGACCCGAACCCTCCGACGACTCGACGGCGGCGAGGAACGTGTCGAGCCCGGCGAGCAGGTCGAGGTAACGCTGGGAGTTCAGGGCGGCCAGCGCCCCGGGCCGGGCCGCCGCGGCGAGTCCCGAGAAGTATTCGTCGAGACGCGCCCGCACGACCTCGCGGTCGGGTATCTCCTCGGCGTCACCCAGCCGATCCACGAGCCGGCTCCACTGCACCTCGGTGTCCCGCGCCGGGCCGAGGGCCTGGCCGACCCAGCGGAGTTCGTCGATCAACTCGTCGACCGTCTCCTGGTCGCGCAGGCTGGACCCGTACACCTGGAGGACACTCCGGATCCGCCGGGCCGAGACGCGGAGGTCGTGGACGGACTCCTCGACGTCGCGCCGCACGCCGAGGTCGGCCGTCACGAGAGAATCCTTCTGCTCGGCCAGATACTCCAGCAGCAGCGTCCGCGGCGCGGACCGCTTCTTCCCGCGCATTGGGGCCGGGGTGCCGCCCACCGCGTCGCCGAGTGCCCGCCGCAACTTGGACGGCGCGTCCGAGCGGGTGATTCCGGCATCGGTAAGCCGGGAGTCTATGGCGTCGAACAGCTTTCGGTCGCCGGCCGCGAGTTCTACTTCGATCTCCCGCCACACCCGCTCGTCGGTTCCGGTGCCCGTCTCGGGGACGGCGGCGATCACGACATCCGACACGACCTCGGCGAGCGTCGTGCCCGCCGCGTTCACGAGCCGTTGCCGCTCGCGGTCGGTGCTGATGAGTGCGACCGGGTTCAGGGCGGCGCCACGGGTGAAGGCCGTGAGCAGTTCCGCGAACTCGCGGGGCACCTCCGTCTCGGGGTGCTCGGGGTCGGGTGCCAGCTGCAGCTCGGTCCGCTCGTCGGCGCCTGCCGGGATCTTCAGATGCCAGCCTGCGTCGTCGCCGCCTTCCCGGCGGCGGAGCGTGATCCCGGAGCGGAGCAACAGCAGTTCACCCGTGTCGTAGTACAGGGCGGACAGCTGGACGGTGTCGCGCCGGGGTTCGCCGTCGACGCCCGGAAGCCCCGACAGCGCTGGCAGCTGCTGCTCGGATGTCGCTTCGTACTTGCGTTCCACTTCGGAGACGGACGTCGCGGTACTCATGTCACCATCTTTCCGGCTGAGCGGGCCGGGCGAAAGGACCCGAGGTCACAGCGGCCAGTCGAGGCTCCGGACGCTCGCGAAGCGTCGTGTGACGCCGGAGCAGGGGTCGGCGAACTCGACGGAACGGGCCAGCAGTCGCAGCGGCGTCGAATAGTCGTCGGCGGCAACGTCGTAGAAATCGGGATAGAAGTTGTCGCCGTGGATCGGGATGCCGAGCGAACTCATGTGCACCCGCAACTGGTGCGTCTTGCCGGTGTGCGGAAGCAGCCGGTACCGGGCCGCGTCGCCGTGGACCTCGAGCAGTTCGATTCGGCTCTCGCTGTTGGCGGGACCGTCCACCTCGTACGCCTTCAGGACCCCGCGTTCCTTGACGATTCGACTGCGGACCGTGGCGGGCAGCGGGAGATCGGGGTCGTAGCGGGCGACGGCCTCGTACTCCTTGGTCACCCGGCGCTGATCGAACAGCGACTGGTAGTCGCGCCGGACCTCTCGCCGCACCGTGAAGATGAGCACCCCGGCGGTCAACCGGTCGAGCCGGTGCGCGGGTGTCAGTTCCGGGAGGTCGAGGTCTCGGCGCAACCGGACCAGCGCCGACTCGGCGACGTACGCGCCGCGCGGGGTGCTGGCCAGGAAGTGGGGTTTGTCGACGACGAGGAGATTCTCGTCGCGGTGGAGGATCTCGATCTCGAACGGCACCCGCTTCTCGACCGGCGGATCCCGGTACAGGTACACGAATCGGCGGGGCGCGAACGGCGTGGATTCGGTGATCGGCTGCCCGCGCTCGTCGACGACTTCGGCCGTGTCGACCTTCTCGCGCAGACGGGTCTCGTCGTGCGGAAAACGTGCGACGAGGTATTCGAGCACGGTGGGCCACGTGCCGGTGTCCGGCATCCTCAGCCGCGTCGGGTTGAGGCCGTCGCGGACGGGAAGTGGGGCGTCGGGCACGTTCGTCACGGTAGTCGAGTGGCGGGGAAAACCCGTCGTTGACCGCAAGGGAACTCATGGTTACTATCCGGTAAGTTTGTGACGCGGGCCACCCTGATGGTCGCTGAGGCGCGTCATCGGAGGATTTTCACGGGGGTCGTGGTGATCGTGCGTCGACGGGCGTTTCGTCCGGGTGCGGTGGCAGTTGCTCTTGCGGTGGCGATGGGTCTCGCTGTCGTTCCGGCGGTGACGGCGTCGGCGGATCCGACGGGGGGAGTGGCGGGCGCCGCGTGGAACGCCGCGGTCGACGCCCCGCCCAAATATCCGGTGATCGCGATCGACTGGGACGTTCCCATCACCATGAGCGACGGAACGGTGTTGAAAGCCAACGTCTATCGCCCCGCGGACGCCTCGGGCACGCCGATCGACACGAAGATGCCATCGGTCCTCAATGTCACGCCGTACACGAAGCTGGTCGGCAACGTCGTCGATTCCGTGTTCGCGGTGCCGGGACTGGAGCACACGGTCGTCGACCTCGTGAACTCCTTCGATCTCGCGGGAACGCCGTTCGACGGCGTCGGCGAGTTGTCGAAGGTGCTCACCGGCGGTGGGATGCGCGTCTTCGGCGTCAACCGCGACCTCGTCCGGAACGGATACACCCAGGTGGTGGTCGATGCGCGCGGCACCGGCTTCTCGCAGGGCGAATGGCAGGCGCTCGGTCCGCTCGAGCAGCAGGACTCCGTCGAGATCATCGACTGGATGAGCAGGCAGGGGTGGTCCGACGGCAAGGTCGGAATGGCGGGCGTGTCCTACTCGGGAATCAATTCGCTGCAGGCCGCGGGGCATCGGCCACCGGCGTTGAAGGCGATCTTCCCCACCGAACCGGGCAACGACCTGCTCCGCGACATCGTCGGGACGGGCGGTGGTCTCGGCGTGGGATTCATGCCGCTGTGGCTGTCACTGGTCAACGGTCTCAAGTTCGTTCCCGACGTCCGGTCGCTGGCTCAGGGGAACTTCGACGAGCGGTGGCTGCAGGACCGGTTGCGCGATCCGCTGACCCTGTTCCCCGCACTCATCCAGGCGATGACCGCGTCGCAGATCGGCGATCTCGACTCCGGCACGCTGCGGGTGGCGCAGGACGGCCAGTTCTACGAGGAGCGGAAGGCACGGGCGGAGAACATCGACGTGCCGACCATGCTCTACGGCGCCTGGCACGACATCTTCGCGAACAGCGAACCGCGGGTCTACAACGACATTCCGCTGCCCGCCGGGGAGAAGCAGCTGATCATGAGCGACGCCTACCACGTCTCGTTCGGGGGCGGCTTCGGCGAGCCGGGTGCGCCGCCGCGACTCGACGTCCTCGAACGCGCATGGTTCGACAAGTGGCTGAAGGGCATCGACAACGGCATCGACGAGTACGGTCCGGTCACGCTGTACCAGCAGGGCAACGGCTGGACCACCACCGATCAGTTCCCGCGGGCCGGTGTCGACTACCAGCGGATGTACCTGTCGGGTGCCCCCAGCGGCACCGCCGGGCACGCCGCCCACGACGGCAGCCTGGTGCCGGCGAAACCCGGCGACACGGCGCAACTCACCGTCGCACCCGGACTCCGCGGGCTCTGCTCCCGCGACGGAACGCAGGGCACCGCCGGCGCGGCCGTCGTCTTCGGATCGGTGTGCAGCAAGGACTCCCGCTTCAACGAGGCCGAGGGCCTGACGTTCACCAGCGCCCCCGTCACGCAGCCGACGGAACTGTCGGGTCCGGTCAACCTGCACCTCGAAACCGTGCTCGACGCGCCGGACGGATTCTGGGCGGTGACGCTGAACGACGTCGCACCGGACGGCACGTCGACCGCGCTCACCAACGGTGCGCTCACCGCTTCGATGCGGGCGGTGGACGATTCGAAGAGCACCAGGTCGGCCAACGGCGACTACACCGAACCGCACCACTCTCTGACGGTGGCCGCGCGGCAGCCGCTGGTTCCGGGTGAAGTGACACCGGTCGACATCAACTTCGTGCCCACCGACGCGGTCCTCGCGCCGGGTCACCGGTTGCGCGTCGACGTGTACGCGGGCAGCGTTCCCCGGTATCTGCCCCTCGGACCGATTCTGGCGGACAGTCAGCTGAAGCCGCAGCACGTGGCGTTGTCGCCGGACCGGCCGAGTTTCCTCAATCTGCCGCTGGTCGGGGCGCAGACGTGGTGACGGGTTCACGCCGCGTCCCGAGATCCGTAGGGTTGACGGCATGACCAAGTGGACAGCTTTGGACATCGTCGATCAGAGCGGCCGTACGTTCGTCGTCACGGGCGCCAACAGTGGTCTGGGGGAGGTGGCCGCGCGGGCCCTGGGCAAGGCGGGAGCCCACGTCGTGCTGGCCTGCCGCAACACCCACAAGGGTGAGGTGGTCGCGCGGTCGATCGGCGACAACGCCGAGGTGCGCCGTCTCGACCTGTCCGACCTCGCATCGGTGCGCGAGTTCGCCGCCGGCGTCGATTCCGTCGACGTGCTCGTGAACAATGCCGGGGTGATGGCAGTTCCGCAGCGCAAGACGGCCGATGGATTCGAAATGCAGATCGGCACAAATCATCTCGGGCATTTCGCATTGACCGGACTGCTGCTCGGCAAGATCACCGATCGGGTCGCCACGATGTCGAGTGCGGCACATCAGGCGGGAACGATCCATCTCGACGATCTCAACTGGGAACACCGCAAGTACAACCGCTGGAGCGCGTACGGGCAGTCGAAACTCGCGAATCTGCTGTTCACGTACGAATTGCAGCGCAGGCTCGCGGCGGCGGGATCCCCCGTCACGGCGGTGGCCGCGCACCCCGGCTACGCGTCGACCAATCTGCAGGCGCACACCGAGTCGGTGCAGGACAAGCTGATGGCGGTCGGGAACCGGATCTTCGCGCAGTCGGCGGAGATGGGGGCGCTGCCGATGTTGTTCGCGGCCACCGCCCCCGGCGTGATCGGCGGAAGTTACATCGGGCCGGACGGCCTGTTCGAGCAGCGTGGCCACCCGAAGGTGGTGGGCTCCAACAAGAAGTCGCGGGACGAGCAGACCGCGAAGGGGCTGTGGTCGCTGTCGGAGGACCTGACGGGCGTCGAGTACAAGTTCGGGTGACCCGACGCCCGCGCGGGTGTCTCAGTCTTCGGTGACCTCGAGGGTGACGTCGACGTTGCCGCGGGTGGCGTTGGAGTACGGGCACACCTGATGTGCCTTCTCCGTCAGTTCGAGTGCCTCCGCGCGCGGCAGGTGGGGGAGCGACACCTCGAGCGTGACGGCGAGGCCGAATCCGCCGCCGTCCGTGGAGCCGATCCCGACGCGGGCGCCGACGGCGGAGTCGGCGATGTTCGCCCCGGCCTGACGGCCGACCAACTGGAGTGCGGAGTGGAAGCAGGCCGCGTATCCGGCGGCGAACAGCTGCTCGGGGTTGGTGCCGTCGCCGGACCCGCCCATCTCGGTGGGGATGGCGAGGTTCAGGTCGAGCCGGCCGTCGGACGTGCGGGCGTGGCCGTTGCGGCCTTCCCCGGTTGCGAGGGCTTCGGCGGTGTAGACGATCTTCATGGTTACTTCTCTCCTGTAGGGGTTTCTGTAGGGGTTGCGAAACTGTGGAGCGATTCGGTGAGGCGCGCCAGGGTGTCGCGCAGGGCGACGAGCTCGTCGACACTCATGCCCGTCGAGCGGGCGAGTTCGGTGGGGATGCCCTCCGCGGCGGCGCGGAGGCTCGCCCCCTTCTCGGTGAGGTGGATCCCGACCCGGCGTTCGTCGGCCGACGAACGCCTGCGTTCGACCAGCCCCAGCGCGTCGAGCCGCTTGAGCAATGGCGACAGGGTGCCGGTGTCGAGATCGAGGGCGTCGCAGATCTCACGCACCCCGCGGCCGTCCCGTTCCCAGAGCACGAGCAGCACGAGGTACTGCGGGTAGGTCACGCCCAGCGCGTCGAGCATCGACCGGTATCGCGCCGTCATGGCCCGGGAGGCCGAGTACAGCGCGAAGCACACCTGGCGGTCGAGGGCGAGGTTGTCGGTCACCCCTGAATAATTGCACACAACTAGGTTGTGTACAACCAAAATGGGAATTGTGGTGGTTGCCCTTACACTGTTGGCCAGTGACACGGGGTGCTGCCCGGCGAAGATCCGGGCGGCTGAGAAGACACCCGTCGAACCTGAACTGGGTAATGCCGGCGAAGGGATGTCGCGGAGACGGCCGTATGCGCTCATCCGATGTCTCGTCGCCGACCGATCGGAAGGTGACAGCAATGCAGCTCGACAAGCAGATCGTCCTGGTGACCGGCGGTGGCCGGGGCCTCGGTTCCGCCATCGTGCGCTCGTTCGCGGCGCAGCACGCGCGGGTGGTCGTGAACTACCGCAACAGCCGGGAAGCGGCGGAGGAGCTCGCGGCTTCCCTGGGCGCGGACCGCGCGGTCGCGCTCCGGGCCGACGTCACCGATGCCGCGCAGGTGGCTGCGCTGTTCGCCGCCGCGGAAGAGCACTTCGGATCGCCGGTGACCACGGTGATCAACAACGCCCTCGCCGACTTCTCCTTCAACGGCGACGCACGCGACAAGGCGGACGTCATCACGTGGGAGGCCTTCGACTCGCAGTTGCGCGGCAGCGTGCAGGCGACCCTGAACACCACGCAGGCCGCGCTGCCGGGCATGCGCGCGCTCGGGTTCGGCCGCATCGTGAACGTCGGGACCAACCTGTTCCAGAACCCCGTCGTCCCGTACCACGACTACACCGCCGCCAAGGCCGCGGCGCTGTCGCTGACCCGCACGCTCGCCGCCGACCTCGGGCCCGACGGCATCACCGTCAACATGGTCTCGGGCGGACTGCTGCGCACCACCGACGCGAGCGCCGCCACCCCCGACGAGGTGTTCGACCTCATCGCGGCGAGCACTCCGCTGCAGCGGGTCACCACCCCGGACGAGTTCGCCGACGCGGTCCTGTTCTTCGCGTCTCCGTGGTCGCGTTCGGTGACCGGCCAGAATCTCGTCGTCGACGGCGGACTGGTCAAGGACTGACATGAGCGACGCCCGGCAACTGCACTTCAACGCGTTCCTCTTCGGCTGCGGGCACCACGGCGCCGCGTGGCGGCACCCCGCCTCGCAGGTGGAGCGGCTCAGTGACATCGCCTACTACGAGGAACTGGCGCAGACCGCGGAGCGGGGTTGCCTCGACGCGGTGTTCTTCGCCGACGGGCATTCGGTGCGCGACCCCGCGTCCGGGGGCATGTGGTTCCTCGAACCGCTCACCGCGCTGTCCGCGATGGCGCGGGCGACCGAGCGGGTCGGTCTCGTGACGACCGTGTCCACCACGTTCTACACCCCGTTCCACGCCGCGCGGATGCTGGCGTCGCTCGACCACATCAGCGGCGGCCGCGCCGGCTGGAACGTGGTGACGTCGATGTTCGACGCCGAGGCCCGCAATCACGGTCTCGAGGAGATGCCGCCGCACGACGACCGCTACTCGCGGGCCGCGGAATTCGTCGACGTGGCACTCGCACTGTGGGATTCGTGGGAGCCCGACGCGCTCGTCCTCGACCGGGAGGGGCTCTTCGCCGATCCGGCCAAGGTGAACCCGGTCGGGCATCGGGGCAAGCATTTCCTCGTCGACGGCCCGCTGACCGTGCCGCACTCGCCGCAGGGCCGTCCGGTGCTGTTCCAGGCGGGCGCGTCCGATCAGGGCCGCGACCTGGCCGCCCGGTGCGCCGAGGGCATCTACGCCGTCGCCTACGACCTCACGGCCGCGCAGAGTTACTACGGCGACGTGAAGCGGCGCATCCGTGCCGCGGGCCGCGACGCCGACGCGGTGACCGTGATGCCCGGTCTCGTCACCTACGTGGGCTCGACCACCGAGGAGGCGCGCAGGAAGAAGGCGGAACTCGACGCGCTCCTGCCCGTCGAACAGTCGCTGGCGCAGTTGTCGATGTTCGTCCAGCAGGATTGCAGCGCATGGGAATTGGACGCACCCGTTCCCGCGCTGCCGCCGCTGTCGGAGTTCACCGGACCGCAGGGTCGGTACGACACGATCCTGCGGATCATCGAGAAGGACCGTCCCACTGTGCGGTCGCTGCTGGGCACGTTGGCGGCAGGCGGCGGGCACTGCACCATGATCGGCACCCCGGAATCGATCTCCGACGAGATCGAGGTGTGGTTCCGCGGCGGCGGCGCCGACGGCTTCAACCTGATGCCGCCGCTCTACCCGAACGGGCTCGCGGACTTCGTCGACGAGGTCGTCCCCGTCCTGCAGCGGCGGGGGCTGTTCCGCGCGGAGTATGAGACAGCGACCCTGCGCGACCATCTCCGGGGTCGCCGATAGTTGCCACCACAAAGAACACAACCTTCTCTAAGTACGCAACAGTGACTGTGAGCGTCCCTCCCCCCGACACTGGCTGTTATCGCGATCACATCGCGGTGCAAGCTCGGACGAGGAGTGGCAATGCTGGTAGCACTCGGCTTTCTGATGGTGGCCGTGTTCATGTTCTTGATCATGTCCAAACGGGCCACTCCCGTGGTCGGGCTGATCGCCGTCCCGGTCGCATTCGGCATCGCGGCCGGGGCGGGTCTCGGCATCGGCGACATGATCACCGACGGGATCAAATCGCTGGCCCCCACGGCCGCGTTGCTGTTCTTCGCGATCATCTTCTTCGGGATCATGATCGACGTCGGCCTGTTCGACCCGCTGGTGAAACTCATCCTCCGGCTCGTCCGCAACGACCCCATGCGGCTCGTCGTCGGCACCGCGGTCCTCGCGATGGTGGTGTCTCTGGACGGTGACGGATCCACGACGTTCATCATCGTGACGTCCGCGCTGTTGCCGCTGTACATGAAGCTGAAGGTCAGCCCCGTCGTGCTCACGGTGGTCGCCGGCCTGGCCAACGGTGCGATGAACATCGTCCCGTGGGGTGGACCGACGGTTCGGGCCGCCTCGGCGCTGGGCATCTCGCCGTCCGACGTGTTCGTCCCGATGATCCCGTCGCTCGTGGTCGGACTCGTCGTCGTGCTGCTGTTCGCCGTGCAGCTCGGCTACAGCGAACGCCGCCGCATCGGCTCACTCGAGCTCACCGACGAGCGCCTCCTCGTCTCCGCCGGCTCCGGCCTCCGCCGCTCCGGCTCGGGCTCCGGTGGCAGCGGTGACGCACCTCGGACGGGTGGCGGTTCCGGCGACGCCGGTTCGGACGACGGCCAGGGCTTCGTCGACGGCCTCGACCCCCAGCGGCCCACGCTGCGACCGAAGCTGTTGTGGTTCAACATGCTCGTGACCGTGGCGCTGCTCGTCGTGCTCGTGATGGACGTGCTGCCGATTCCGGTGCTGTTCATGGTGGCCGCGGCGATCGCGCTGACCGTGAACTTCCCGCGGGTCAAGGAACAGCAGGAAGCGATCACCCGGCACTCGTCGAGCATCGTCTCCGTCGTCGCGATGGTGTTCGCCGCGGCCGTACTCACCGGCGTGTTCCAGGGCACCGGAATGGTCGAGGCGATGGCGCAGTGGCTGCTCGAGATCATCCCCGCCGCGCTCGGACCGCACCTGGCCGTCATCACCGGCATCCTGAGCCTGCCGTTCACGTTCTTCATGAGCAACGACGCCTTCTACTTCGGCGTCATGCCCGTGCTCGCCGAGACGGCGTCCACGTACGGCATCGAGCCGGTCGAGATGGCCCGCGCCTCCATCACCGGCCAGACGTTCCACATGCAGAGCCCCCTCGTCCCGGCCATCCTCCTGCTCGTCACCCTGGCGGGTGTCCCGCTGGCGGACCACCACAAGAAGGTGCTGTGGCGCGCGGCGCTGGTGTCGCTGTCGATGCTGGTGGTCGGTGTGGTCCTCGGGCAGATCCCCTGGTGACCTAGTCCTCCCCCGGTGACCTGATCGCCGGAGTCGGCGTCGGTGGCGGGCCCCTCGGGGGTTGCGCCACCTTCGCCGCTCCGGTCGGCGCCGGAACCCGCAGTTCGAAAACTCTGTCGGGGATTGGCAGGTGAACAATACTTCGACGTAGTGTTCCCCGGGTTATCGACGATGAAGGAGTGGAACTGTGGCGCGCAAAGTTGTTGTCGAACGCATCGACGACATCGACGGAACTCCGATCAAGAGCGGTAAGGGGGAGACCATTCCGTTCTCAGTCGACGGCGTCGACTACGAGATCGATCTGAAGCTCAAGAACGCCAGGGAATTCCACAAGACTCTCGAGTTCTACATCGAGCATGCGACCCGGGTCGGGGGAAGGAAGCGCCGGTCGACCACTGCGGTGGATCCGTCGCAGGGGCGGGGGCAGGCGAAGGAAATCCGGGAATGGGCGACGGCGCAGGGCTATGAGTTGTCCGCGCGCGGACGTATTCCCGCCCAGATCGAGGAAGCGTACAACGCGGCGCACTGAGACCGCGTCGTCGCTTGGTGGTCGAACGCCCCCAGCCGCCCCCGACCGGGCCGGCTGGGGGCGGTCTTCGGACGCAGCCGTCAGTACCGTCGCGCTGCGTGAAACGTCATGGAGTTCAAGGCTACTCGCGTGACCGGTCGCCCCGGGGCGGGAGCGTGGACGACGGTGTCGTTACCCGCGTAGATCCCGGCGTGGCCGCCCCCGTAGAAGAGGACGACGTCACCGGGCTGCAGGTCGTCCCGGTCGACGGCGGTTCCGTGCAGGAGTTGCTCGTGGGTGGTGCGCGGAACCGATATGCCCGCCTGTTTGTACGCCCACTGGACGAGGCCGGAGCTGTCGAAGGCGCTGTGGTCGCCGGCGCCGCGGGTGCAGGCGATGCCGATTCTGGTGGTGGCGGCGCGCAGGGCGTGGCGTCCCGGCCGTACCGGATCGGCGCGAAACGTCTGAACCAGGTGAAGTCCGTGGTTTCCGGTGTGGGGGTTCATGCCGTCGGTACTCCCGTGCGCTCGGTGTGGTGTCGCGTCTGCGGGGCGCGCTCTGATTACAGGGTGGCCCCGACACGGGCCGGACGCACCGGCCGAATTACCTGGATATGTGCCTGTCTTCCTGTCATGTGTCGCCGGGTTCGCGGTCCGGCGACAAAATTATGCGATCTGGTCGGTTTGGTACTCGCGAGTAGTGCATGCCCCAATTAACGTCGACAGGTAATAATTAAGCAAAGAGGAGTGGTCCGCTGCGTCCTGTGGGCTGGGATGGAGGAAGGCGGACGATGACGATCCGACAAACCGCGAACTGTGCCCTCGGCGTCGCGCGGCTGGCGTTCGACGCTGGAGCCGCCCTCCTGTCCGTTGCCGTGGCCGTACCGGTCGCCTTCGTCGCGGGCGAGGCGAGAACGATGGCTCACACAGCGCGCGGCGACATCACGCCGGACCCCGAACATTCGGACCGGGAGCACGTGCACGACCTGGGGACAGTCGTCGAACTGAGCTAGCCGGCACGGCGGGAACGGCGCAGCCGCAGCCGGGCGTAGGTGACGACCCCGAGCACGCAGCTGATGAGCACCAGCATGGCGATGCTGAGCAGCCACCACGACGCGGCGTGCTGCCACAGTGTGTCGGGCTCGGTGCCGGTGGCGTTGGTGCGCAGGTCCACCGTCGAGGCGGCGGCCGCGAACCCCCAGCGGGACGGGAAGAGCCACGACAGCTGTTCGAGGACTTTGCGTCCGGTGATGGTGATCAATCCTCCGCACATCACCAGCTGCACCATGATCGTGACCACCAGCATCGGCATCACCTGCTCGTTGGAGCGCGCCACCGAAGACAACGCCAAACCGACGAGGACGCAGGAGCAGGTGGTGACGGCGATGTCCACGATCAGTTCGACGGAGCCGGAGGGAATCAGGCTGCCCCGGCCCGGAAAACCCTTGCCCACGAACACGATCACCACCATGATCACCGACTGCACGATCGCGGCGGCGCAGAACACGACGATCTTCGCCGTCAGGTAGGCGGACGGGAGCAGCCCGGCGGCACGTTCGCGGTGATAGATCATGCGCTCGCCGACCAGGTCACGGATGGTCAGTGAGCATCCCATGAAGGCGGCGCCGAGGATCAGCACGACCAGGATCTGGGTGAGTTCGCCGGATTCGTCGAGGCCGGACGGGCCGAACCCGGTGTCGCCGGGCACGAGCACGGCCAGCCCGCCGAGCACGAACGGCAGCAGGGACAGGAAGATCAGGTACCCGCGGTCGGCGCGGATCAGCCGCGCCTGGCGGCGGGCGACGGTGCTCAATTGCTTGCGCCGCGAGGTGTGCGCCGGACTGCCGAGCGGTCCCGGCGGGCTCGGGGCCGGCGCCTCCACCGACGGGCGGGTGGCGCGGTAGTCGGCGAACACCCCGTCGGGGTCGGCCGCGACCCGGGCGAAGATGTCGGCCCAGTCGGTGCTGCCGAGCGCCGCCCCGACCCGGTCCGGCGGGCCCACGTACGCGGTCTTGCCGCCCGGTGCGAGGAGCAGCACCTGATCGCACATCTCGAGGTACGACAGCGAATGGGTGACGATGACGACGACGCGGCCCGAGTCGGCCAGCCGGCGCAACGTCGCCATGATCTGCCGGTCGAGCGCGGGGTCGAGGCCCGACGTCGGCTCGTCGAGGATCAGCAGGGACGGGCCGGTGAGCAACTCCATCGCGACGGACGCGCGTTTGCGTTGTCCGCCGGACAGCCGGTCGACTCTCGTGTCGGCGTGTTCGGTCAGTTGCAGTTCGTCGAGGACCGTCGCGATCACCTCCTCGCGGTCCTCTCGGCTGGTGTCCGGCGGCAGTCTCAGCTCCGCCGCGTAGCCGAGTGCCTGACGGATGGTCAGCTGGCGGTGCACGACGTCGTCCTGGGGAACCATCCCGATGCGGGAGCGCAGCACCTGGTATTCGGCGTGCACGCTGCGTCCCTCGAATTCGACCACACCCTCCGTCGGACGCTCCGACCCGGAGATGATGGTGGCCACCGTGGTCTTGCCCGCGCCGGAGGGGCCGATCACGGCGGTGAGACTGCCCGGCTGGGCGGTGAACGTGACGTCCTCGAGCAGGCGTCGCCCGCCTTCGATGGTGAGTCCGACGCCGTCCACGCGCAGACCGCCCGCGGTCGGGGCGACCACCCGGCGGGGAACGAGTTGCCCGTCCCGGACGCCGAAATCGGTGTTGCCGATCGTGACGACGTCGCCGTCGGTCAAGTACGCGCGCGACACCCGGGCGCCGCCGACGAACGTTCCGTTGACGCTCCCCAGGTCGTCGATCTCGAGGCCGGACGGCACGTGGTGGACGATGGCGTGATGGCGTGAGGCCAGCACGTCCCGGACGACGATGTCGTTGTCGGGTGACCGCCCCACCGTGAGTGATCCCGCCGGAGTCTCCTCGTGCGGTGGCTCGGCCGGGGGGCGGGGTGTCCCGACGCTGATCGTCGACTCGTCCCATCGGGCGCCCACGTCCTGTCGCGTCGCGTCCGGATCCTCGACCGAGATCCGGACTACCGGGCCCTCGGTCGCGTCACCCAGGCGGACGCGGACGGGACTCGTGACGGGGACGTTCTCGCGGCGCTCACCGTCGACATAGATCCCGTTCTTGCTGCCGGAGTCGACGAGCTGCCAGCCGTCGTCCCAGGTGAGCTGCGCATGTTCGCGCGACACCACGGGGTCGACGATCGTGACCTCCAGCTGCGGATCCCGGCCGATGCGTACGGTTTTGCCCGCGCTGTGGCTCGTGCGGCCGTGTTGGGTCTCGACCACGACCCGCGGGTGAGCTGTGTTCGCCCGGTCGTCCATCGCCACGGCCTCCGGTCAGCGTCATCGGGCGTAGAGCGTCGACTCCTCCATGGTCGCACGCACTCCCCGGGCCGCGTGGGCAGAACGGGTACTCCCGAACCGGGGCCGTGAGTGAGGAACACTGGGCCGGGTGAGTACGTCCCTGGCGAATCCCGGTGTCGGACTGGCCGTGCTGTGCACGGTGATGGTCGTGTGCGCGGCCGTGGTCTACCGCTTCACCCGACTCGGTAGTCCCCTGACCGTGCCCGCCGCGGCGATCCGGGGCGCCGCCCAGCTCGCCGCGGTGTCCCTGATCCTGGCCGCCGCTCTCGCTCAGCTGTGGTCCTCGGTCCTCGTGCTGGTCGTCATGTTCGCGGCGGCGGTGGCGACGTCCGCTCGTCGCGCGAAGGCCGGGCGGTCCGCCTGGTGGCTGGCGCTGTCGCTCGCGGCGGGAGTGGGCACCGTTCTGCCGTTGATGCTGGTGAGCGGGGTGGTTCCGCTCGAGGGTGTCGCTCTCGTTCCGGTCGGCGGGATCGTGCTCGGCGGCGCGATGACGGCCACCTCCCTCGCGGCGCGGCGCGGGCTCGATGCGGTCGAACAGCGGTGGGGTGAGGTGGAGGCGGGGCTCAGTCTCGGACTCAGCGTCCGCGACGCCCGCCTGGAAGTGGTCCGGTCCGCCGCCTCGGACGCGTTGCTTCCGGGGCTGGACCAGACCCGGACCGTCGGGCTGGTCACCCTGCCGGGGGCGTTCGTCGGGGTGCTGCTCGCGAGCGGGTCCGCCGTTCAGGCCGGCGCCGTCCAGATCCTCGTACTGGTGGGGCTGCTGCTCGCGCAGACCTGCGCGGTGGCCGTGACGATCGAACTGGTGGCCAGGGAGGCCGTCCGCCGGCCGCGAGCGCACGCCGTGCCCACCTGAAATCTCCGGCTACTGCCTCGGTCTGGCCCGAACCCCGGTCGATCCCGTGGCCGGTCCCGCATACTGGGCGGTGGTCGGTCCCTGCTGACGAGGCGGTGTCGCGTGGTGCTTCCCGAGGTATTGGTGGTCGGAGCGGGTCCTGTCGGTCTGACGGCGGCGATCGAACTGCGCAGGCGCGGCGTCGCCTGCCGCATCATCGATCCGCTGCTCGAGCCGCCGCAGTACGCGAAGGCGGTGGGAATCCAGCCGCGCACCCTCGAGGTGTTCGAGAGCATGGGTGTGCTCCGGAACATCCTGGACGCGTCGATCGAGATGCTCGGGCAGATCGTGTACGTCAACGGCGACGAGGTCGCCCGAATGGACCTGTCGCTCCCGGCGGACATCCCGTTCGAATTCATCGGGCTGCCCCAGTACGAGACCGAACGCATCCTCACCGGGCACCTGGCCACGTTCGGCACCACGATCGAACGCGGAAGGAGACTGACGGCGTTCGAGCAGGACGATGACGGCGTCGTCGCCACGGTCACCGGGGCGGACGGCGACGAAACCGTCCGAACCCAGTACCTTTTCGGCTGCGACGGCGCCCACAGCGTGGTCCGCAAGGGCCTCGGCCTCACCTTCGAGGGCGGTGCGTTCGTCGAGCAGTACATGCTCGGCGACGTCGAGGTCGACTGGGCGATGCCGCGCGGCTACGGAATCCGGTCGATGCATCAGACCGACGGCGAGACCGACGACCTGCTCGTGTGCATCCCGCTGCCCGGGCGCCGCCGCTACCGGATGTCGATGCTGGTGCCCAGCGACCTCGCCGGCACCGGAACTCCCGCGGCCGACAAGATCGCGCACGGATTCGAGGCCGGACCGGCACCCGAGCTGAGCCACATCCAGGCCGTGCTCGACCGGCTGTCGCCCCAGCCGACGCGGGCGTCGAACCTTCGCTGGTCGTCCGTCTTCCGAATCAGCCACCGCATCGTCGACTCGTACGGTCGCGGACGGGTGTTCGTCGCGGGCGACGCGGCGCACATCCATCCGCCGACCGGTGCGCAGGGCATGAACACCGGCATCCAGGACGCCCACAACCTGGCGTGGAAGGTCGCGCTGGCGGTGTCCGGTGCCGCGGCCCCCGATCTGCTGGACAGCTACGACGCCGAACGGCGTCCGGTCGGGGAGGAGGTGGTGGGACGCACCGTGCGCAGCGCCCGGGAGGGGATCGGGGCGGGGTCTTCGGATCCCGACTACGTGATCCGCCGCGAGGCGCAACTGCTCATCAGCTACGCGGACAGTCCGATCGTCGGCCGACCGGCGTCGAATGCGGGCCTTGCGCCCGGCAGCCGGGCGCCGGACGCCCGCGGGCTGACCCGCACCACCGTCGCGTTTCCCCTCCGGCTGTTCACGCTCCTCGCGGGACCGAACCACACGCTGCTCCTGTACGCCGACGACTCGGTCGACGCGCGCGGGCTCGAACTGCTCGAGGCCGCCGCGACGTCGGTGGACGCGGCGACCGGCGGACTCGTCGACACGTATCTCGTCGCGTCGCCCGCCGCCGAGGTCGGAGAAACGGTGCTGCCGTTGATCCGGGATCGCGACGGCGAGTTCGCCCGCGCCTACGGCGCCGAGGGTTCCGCCGCGTTCGTCGTCCGTCCGGACGGCTATCTGGGATTCCGGCAGAGTCCGGTCGCCGTCGACGGCCTCACCGAGTATCTGAAGCCGACTTTCCGCTGAGTTCGACGGTCGTGGGCAGGCCGCGCCGGATGTCACCCGGCGCGGGCTTGCCGAGCGGTGCCCCGGCCCGGGTCGCCGAATCGAGCAGCCACGGCACGCTCGTGACCATCACCCCGGACGTGAACAGCAACCGGCCCTTGAGGCGTAGCGCATTCTGGTTGTGCAGCAGGTGTTCCCACCAGCGACCGACCACGTACTCGGGGATGAAGATGGTGACGACTCCGCCGGGAATCCGTTTCCGGACGGATTTCACGTATCCCACGATGGGGCCGGTGACTTCCCGGTAGGGCGATTCGAGGACCTTCAGCGGCACCGGAATCTCGTATTTCTCCCACTCCCGCTGCAGTGTCGTGGTGTCGGCGCCCAGCACGGTGACGGCCTCGAGCGTCGTCGGATGGGTGGCGCGGGCGTACGCCAGGGCGCGTGCGGTGGGTTTGTTGAGCACGGACACCAGCACGATGGTGTGCACCGCGGAGGGGAGGGTGAAGCTGTCCTCGTCGACGACGAGGAGCGCCGCGGTCCGGTCGTAGTGCCGGCGCACCCCGCGCATCAGGAAGAACAGGATCGGCATCGCGATGACCACCAGGTAGGCGCCCTGGGTGAATTTCGTGATCGTGACGATGACCAGGACGGTGCCGGTGAGGAGGGCGCCGGTGCCGTTGAGCGCCCGCCTGCCGTGGATGCGTCGCCGTTCGCGGGAGTCGGATTCGGTTGCCAGCACACCGTTCCAGTGCCGGACCATGCCCGCCTGGCTGAGGGTGAAGGACGTGAACACGCCGAGGATGTACAGCTGGATGAGGTGGGTGACGGACGCGTGGAACAGGACGATCAGTCCGCCCGCCGTCACCGCGAGGAGCACGATGCCGTTGCTGAACGCCAACCGGTCGCCGCGGGTGTTGAGCTGGACGGGAAGGTAACGGTCGCGGCCGAGCACCGACGCGAGCAGCGGGAAGCCGTTGTACGCGGTGTTCGCGGCGAGCACGAGGATCAGCACGGTCGCGGCCTGCACGTAGAAGAAGCCGAAGTTGGTGGTGCCGCCGAACACCGCGGCCGCGATCTGGGCGATGACGGTGCGCTGCGGGTCGGTCTCGCAGTTTCCGGCGAACCCGATCAGATCGCACGGGTTCACCGCGACGTGCACCTTGGTGACGATGGCCAGCGCGGTGATTCCCGCGAACATCACGATGGCCGTCGCCGCCATCGCCATGAGGGTCTTCGCGGCGTTGGCGCTCTTCGGTTTACGGAACGCGGGCACCCCGTTGGAGATGGCCTCGACCCCCGTCAGCGCGGTACATCCGGACGAGAACGCGCGCAGCGCGAAGAACACGAGGGCCAGACCGGTCAGCCCGGACAGTTCCGGTTCGATGGTGTAGCCGGCGCTTTCGGCGACGGGCGTCGAACCGGCCGCGACGCGGATGAACCCCGTCACGATCAGGATCATCACACCGGCGATGAACCCGTACGTCGGGAAGGCGAACGTGGTCCCCGATTCGCGGATCCCGCGCAGGTTCATCACCGTCAGCAGCACCACGAACGCCACGGCCAGCGCCACCCGGTGCGTGTTCAGCGCGGGCACCGCCGAGATCAGATTGTCGACGCCCGCCGAGACCGACACCGCCACCGTCATCACGTAATCGATGAGCAGCGCGGACGCCACCGTCAGGCCCGCGGACGGGCCGAGGTTCTTGGTGGCCACCTCGTACGAGCCGCCGCCGCTGGGATAGGCATACACCACCTGGCGGTACGACAGGGCGACGACCGCGAGAAGCACCACCACCCCGACCGCCAGATACGGTGTGAGATAGAAATACGCGAGACCGCCCAGGGACAGGATCAGCAGGATCTCCTGCGTCGCATACGCGACGGACGACAGCGGGTCGGACGCGAAGATCGGCAGCGCCAGACGCTTGGTCAGCAACTGCTCGCCGAGATCGTCACTGCGCAGCGGGCGTCCCAGAGCCAGCCGCCGGACCGCTCGAACGAGAGCCACCACCAGTTCAGCGTAGAACCGCGGCGGGGTGCAGCGCGGGTTTTCGCTCTCAGGCCGCGCCGCACCCCGCCGGAGGGCTACACGTACGCAGGCCGGCGTGTGGCGCCGGGTGCCCGGGTGCGCTGCCGCTCCAGAACCTCGGCCCGCGCCTCGTCGTCGGTGGCGAGGTCGACGATCGCCGCGGCCAGGGCGTAGGCCCCGTCGACGATGGCGTCGTCGGCGCCCGGCGAGATCGCGTCGGCCGCGAAAGCCGCTGTGTGCGGCGCGGCCGTCGAGCCCATCACCCCGATCAACGGGTGGATCGACGGGAGGGCCTGGGAGACGTTGCCCATGTCGGTCGATCCGCCGCCGAGTACGCCGCCGTTGCGTGGTGTCATCACCCGGCCCCGATGCCCGAGGGCGGCGTCGAAACGGTCGGCGAGGAACGGGTGCTGGACGAGGGGCTCGTAGATCGGGTCGACGGGGGTGACGGCGTAGCTGCATCCGGTGGCCGTCGCGGCGCCGTCCACGCAGGCAAGCACCTTCTTCTTCAGTTCGGCGGTCTCCGCGAGGTCGAAGGATCGCACCTCGGCCTCGACGACCGCGGTCGCCGGAATGATGTTGGAGACGTCGCCACCGGACAGCGTGACGGCGCTGACGCGCACGGTGTCGGGCAGGTGCTGCCGCAGCAGTCCCACGGCCACCTGCATGACCGTGGCCGCGTCGCCCGCGTTGATCCCCATGCTCGGTGCGGCTGCCGCGTGCGACGCCCGCCCGGTGAACTCGACCCGGAACCGGTCGCGGGACTGCGACGTGCTCCCCGCCGTGGGGACCACGACGCCGGGACCGGGGTGGACCATCAGCGACACCGTCGCGTCCTCCCAGGCGCCGGCCTCGAGCATGTGGGCCTTGCCCGCGCCCTTCTCCTCGGCCGGCGTCCCGAGAAGCTTGACCCGGATGCCGAGTTCGTCCGCCACCCGGGACAACGCGATCGCCGCCCCCGCTCCGGCAGTCGCGATGATGTTGTGACCGCACGCGTGCCCGATGCCGGGGAGGGCGTCGTACTCGGCGCACACCACGACCGTCAGCTCACCGCTGCCGTACACGGCCTCGAGTGCGGTGTCCTGCCCCCACACGCCTACTTCCACCGCGAAACCGGCATCGCGGAGCAGGTCGGCGACGAGCGCCGCCGAACGATGTTCCTCGAACGCGAGTTCCGGATGGGCGTGCAGGTCGTGGCTCGTGGCGACGAGGCGGTCGCGCCATTCGAGGACGGTGTCCTCGACACGTCGCTTCAATTCCTCGGCTACTGCGTTCGGGCCGCCGGAGACGTCGGTGTCGCCGGCAATTGCGGTGTCGGTCATGAACTTTCCTTTCTGGAGGGAACGGTCGTCACGCCTCGGCGGGCGCGACGGCGGTGACGGTGGGCGCAGGGTGGTCGGCGGCGGGTCCGCGGGTCACCACCGCGAGGCCGGCGACGGCGAGCGAGAGCAGCCCGCAGATCACCCACACCGCTTGGTACCCCGCCTCACTCGTGATCACGGAACCGCTGTCGAGCGTCGCCGTGAACCCGGACATCACCGCCGTGAAGCTGGCGCCGGCGATGGCACCGGCGACGGTGCGGGCACTGTTGTAGAGGCCCGATGCGATGCCGACCGAGTCCCGCGGCGCCCGTGCCACCACCACGTTGGGGAGCGCGGAGATGATGATGCCGTTGCCGAGACCGGACACGACGAGCCACGCGAGGACGCTGACGGTGTCCGAGTGCAGCACCGTGAGCAGGGCGTACCCCAGTGCGGCGGTGACAGCGCCGACGATGACGGCCGTGACATCGCCGACCCGCGCACCGAGCCGCGGTCCGACGAACGTGCCGGCGAACGCCGCGATCGACGCGAACACGAGAACCAGCCCGATCAGCGACGACGACAAGCCGAGCCCGAATCCGGCCGCTGCCGGGTCGGTGCCGACGAAGAGCGCGATCGGGGTCTGGCTGCCGAACAACTGGGCACCGAACAGGGCCGCGAGCAGGATCGGCAGCCCGACACCGGCACGGCCGGAGAGCATCGCGAAATCCACCAGCGGCGAGGACACCCGCCGCTCGAGCACCACCCACAGGGCGAGAAGCGTGCCGCCGAGCAGGAGCCCGCCCAGCACCGGCCCCGACGTCCACCCGAACCTGTTGCCCGTGCTGATCGCGAACAACGCGAACGCCAGTCCCGCCCCCAGGAGAATCGCCCCGGCCCAGTCGAGGCGGCCCGACGTGCGCGCCGTCGTTTCGGGGACGAAGAACACCACGACGACGAGCGCGATCGCCATGAGTGCCGCCGGAACGAGAAGCAGCACAGTGAGATTCAGGAACGATGCGAGGACCCCGGACAGGACGACGCCGACGCTGGCACCGAGCGTGAGCCCGCCGACCAGCAACCCGATCGCTTTCCCGGACTGCTCCCCGGCGCGCTCACGCACGATCGCGAACTCGAGCGGCAGGAACGCCGCGAGTGCGCCGGTGATCGCCCGGCCCAGGATGAAGATGCCGTACGTCGGGGCGAGCGCCGACACGACGCTGCCGACCGTGACCATCGCCGTCGCGACGACGAGCATTCGCTTGTGTCCGTACTGGTCGCCCATCTTGGCGAGCAACGGCACGAGGACCGCGGTCGCGAGCAGATAGCTCGTCTGCACCCAGTTCAGGTCGGCGGGACCGACCGAGTACTTCTCGCCGATCGCCGAGAGGACCGGACTGAACCAGGCCTGGAGGAATCCGCTCGACAGTTCCATGGCGAAGAGGAACCCGACGAAGCCGGCCGCGGCGCCGAGACGCCGGTCGGAACCGGCGCCGGTGGGGATGGGGGATCGGAGTGCTCCCATGTGTGACCTCCAATGTTGCAGGTCGCCCCGCGAGGCGACATGACAATATGAGCGAAACGACCGAGTCGATGCGTCCGAGTGTTGGGTGAGTGAGTTTCTGCGGTGTAAATGCGCAGAAATTGACGCTGAGGAGGTGCTGATATGCAGGAGAAGACGCCCACGGAGGACGAACTTCGACTAATCCACGCGTTGCAGGTGTGGCCGCGGGTGCCGTGGTCGCAACTCGGGCCGATCCTCGGGGCCGACCCGGTGACTCTCGCGCGACGGTGGTCCGGGCTGAGCGAACGGGGCATGGCCTGGGTGACGGCCCAGCCGCCGATGTCCGATGCCGCGCGCGGCGCGATCGTCGAGGTCGAGTGCGTCGCCGGGTCGATCGACGCGGTGATCACCGAGTTGTCCCAGGACACCGAGTGCATGTCCGTCGACGTCGCCTCGGGTGGTCGCGACCTGATCCTCACCGTCGGCTGCCCCGACCCGACAGCGTTCAACCGGTACGTCGTGTCCCGCGTTTCGGGCATCCCCGACGTCCGCACCGTTCGCACGCACCCGGTGATCACCGCGATCTCGGGGGCATCGCAGTGGCGTCTGCGCGCCCTCGACGCCGACGAGTCGAGCGCGATCGACGCTGCCCGGCGCCGGGACGCCGCCCGGCTCTCGGCGATGTTCGCCCGTCCGCCGGTCGCCGAACGCGACATCATCTCCATCCTGTCCCGCGACGGTCGTGCGAACACACGGACCGTCGCGGAGGCCCTCGGGACCTCCACACGGCGGGCGCGCGAACGGCTGAGCGCGACACTCGCGTCGGGCGCGTTCGAATTCCGCACGGACATGCCGCGCTGGGCCTCGGGGTATCCCGTCTGCGCGTGGTACTTCCTCCGGGTTCCCGCCGCCCAGATGGTCAGGGTCGGCGCCAACCTGAGCGGGCTGCCCGCGGTGCGGACGGTGTTGTCGGTGGCCGGGCCTGCCAATCTTCTGGTGTCGGTGTGGTTGCGCGCACTCTCCGACGTGGAAGGGCTCGAAGCCGTTGTCGAGCAGAAACTGCCCGCGGTCAGCATCCTCGACCGCTGCCTCGTTCTCGGCGTCCGCAAACGCATGGGCCGGGTGTTCGACGAGGACGAGTTGCCCATGCAGATCGTGCCGTGGCCGGGAACGTCTACATGATCGAGCTCACATCCGTTGTCGTTGGGAATTGATCGCAGGGTTGGCACGTTAGTTGAGTGAGTAACGCTCAACTTATAGGAGGCTGAGGAATGCCAGCATTCTTCGGGCCGGAGGGCCCAGGTCGCATCGACATCAGTCGGCTCATGAGCCGCTCCACCCAGGAGCTCATGGCTGCTGCTGCCCGTTTCGCCGCAGGTCGTGGCGACGCGGAACTCGATGCACTCCACGTTCTGCGCGTCATGACAGAACACGACCCCGTCAGCTCTCTGATGCGCCGCGCAGGCGCCGACACGTCGGCCGTCGCCGATGCCGTCGAACTGCGACTGCCTCAGGGCCGCGACACGTCAGGCTTTGCAACACCCGCACTGAGCGGCGCGCTGAAGACGGCGCTGCTCGAGGCGCACCAGCTCGCGCGCGCTCTCGGTTCCACCTACATCGATCCCGAGCACCTCTTCCTGGCGCTCGCCGCCGATCAGGACCACGCCGCCGGCCGCCTGCTCGCGTCCGAGGGCATCACCCCGGAACGCCTGCAGACTGCGGTGCAGGGCGGGTCGGTGGAGGAGTCCCCGGACTCCGAGACCCCCACGCTCGACAAGTACGGCTTCGACCTCACCGAACGCGCACGCGGCGGCGGAGTCGACCCGGTGATCGGGCGCGCCGATGAGATCGAGCAGACCATCGAGATCCTGTCGCGCCGCACCAAGAACAACCCGGTACTGGTCGGTGAGGCCGGCGTCGGTAAGACGGCGGTCGTCGAGGGCCTGGCTCAGCGGATCGTCGACGGCGACGTACCCGACCGCCTGACGGGTAAGCGCATCGTGCAACTCGACCTGTCGAGCATGGTGTCGGGCACCCGGTACCGCGGTGACTTCGAGGAACGCCTGGGCAAGGTGATCGACGAGATCTCGGCGCACTCGGACGAGCTGATCGTCTTCATCGACGAGGTCCACTCCATCGCCGGTGCCGGTGGCGGCGCCGATGGTGCGATGGACGCGGGCAACATCCTCAAGCCGAAGCTGGCCCGCGGTGAGCTGCACATCGTCGGTGCGACGACGCTCGACGAGTACCGCAAGCACATCGAGAAGGACCCGGCGCTCGAACGTCGCTTCCAGCCGGTGACGGTCGCGGAGCCGAGCATAGAAGATGCGGTGGCGATCCTGTCCGGTCTGCGTGACCGGTACGAGGAGCATCACGGTGTCCGCTACACCGACGAGGCGATCACGGCCGCCGTCGAACTGTCGGCCCGCTACATCGGCGACCGCTTCCTGCCGGACAAGGCTATCGACCTGATCGATCAGGCCGGTGCCCGGTTGCGGCTGCGGATGCCGAGCGTCGACGTCGAGGCCCTGCGGGCGAAGCTCGCCGAACTCGAACAGGCCAAGGAGCAGGCCGTCGCCGATGAGCAGTACGAGAAGGCCTCGAGCCTGCGCGACGAGGCGACGGAGGTCCAGGCGCGGATCGACGGGAAGGCCGTCGGAGTCTCCGACGTCCGCGGCTCGGCCGCGGCTCAACTGCACGCCGCGCCCGAGGTGACGGCCGAGCAGATCGCGGAGGTCGTGTCGCGGGCCACCGGGATCCCGGCCAGCCAGATGACGGAGGAGGAGAAGGAACGTCTCCGCCGGCTCGAGGACGAACTGCACCGCCGGGTCGTCGGCCAGGACGACGCCGTGAAGGCCATCGCCCGGGCCGTGCGCCGCAGCCGCACCGGCATGAACGATCCGGACCGTCCCGTGGGCAGCTTCCTGTTCCTCGGACCGACGGGTGTCGGCAAGACCGAACTGGCGAAGGCGCTGGCCGCCACGCTGTTCGGTGACGAGAACAAGATGCTGCGGCTCGATATGAGCGAGTTCGGTGAACGTCACACGGTCAGCCGGCTCGTCGGTGCTCCTCCCGGCTACGTCGGGTACGGGGAGGCGGGGCAGCTCACCGAGCAGGTTCGCCGGAACCCGTACTCGGTGATCCTGCTCGACGAGATCGAGAAGGCGCACCCCGACGTGTTCAACACGCTGCTGCAGGTGCTCGACGACGGTCGGCTCACCGACGGTCAGGGCCGGACGGTGGACTTCAAGAACACCGTGCTGATCATGACCAGTAACCTGGGGTCCGACATCATCTCCAGCAAGTCGGGTGCGCTGGGCTTCAGCACCGGTGACGCGGAGGCGTCGGAGAAGCCGCTGCGGGATCGGGTGATGGGCCGACTGCGCGAGTCGATGCGTCCCGAGTTCCTGAACCGGATCGACGAGATCGTGATCTTCCGCAAGCTCGACACCGATCAGCTGCACCGGATCACCGACCTGCTGCTGGACGACAGCCGGAAGCGACTGCAGTCCAAGGGCATCGAGATCTCGTTCAGCGACGCCGCAGTCGACTGGATCGCCGAGCACGGACACCAGCCCGAGTTCGGGGCGCGCCCGTTGCGCCGGTCGATCCAGCGGGCCGTCGATGATCGGATCGCCGATCTGCTGCTCGACGACGTCCTCGTCGAGGGTGGCAGCATCGCAGTCGGCGTGACCGGCGACGAGCTGGACCTCGTAGTCGGCTGATCCCCGACGTGAGTGGCAAAGTGTGCTCCGGCACGCTTTGCCGCTCACGTGTGTGGGTAGCCCCTTACCCGCCCTCGCCGTTCCCGATCGGCACCCGGTGACGAGGTGTGCGCCGTGCACCTGTAACCAATTCTCCTTCTGCACTTGCAGATCGATGTCCCGGATCCGCCGCGCGAGATCCCCGCACGTGTGGCGACCGTCGGTTCACCCCCACGTGAGTGCCGAAGTGTGTTCCGCCCTCCTTCGGCGCTCACGTGCTGGTGGGGGCGACTATCGTCGTGGGTATGCGAGCGGAAGACGGCGAATTGACCTCCAAACACCAGCCGTTGCTGGTGCTGAGCAAGATCACGGAGATCCTCGATGCCTTCAGCCTGTCGCGTCCGTCGATGACGCTGGGCGAGATCCACCAGGCCACGGGCCTGCCGACGTCGACGGTCCAACGGCTGGTCAGCAACCTGGTGGCGCAGGAATTCCTCGACCGGTCCGGCGACCAGATCCGGATCGGCGTGAAGATGGCGTTCTGGGCGGCGACGGCCACCAAGGGGCTCGACGTGCTGGCCGTCGTCACGCCGGTGCTGAAGGAGATCCGCGACGCCACCGGTGAGACCGCCAGCTTCTTCCGGGTCGAGCAGGGCTACCGGGTGTGCGTGGCCATCGCGGAGACCGAGCACGCGCTACGCCGGAACATGTACGTCGGAAAGATCGTCCCCTTGCCCGCCGGGTCGGCGGGCCGGGTGCTGCTCGCCTGGAACCCGGACCTCACCGAGCAGGTCCTCGCCGGCCCCATCGAACCGATGACGGAGGGCACCGTCACCGACACCGACGTGCTGCGCGAACTGATCCACCAGGCGCGCGCCGACGGGTACGCCATCACGGCGGGGGAGCGGGAGGACAGCGCGTCGGGATTGGCTGCGCCCGTGTTCGATTCGTCCGGTGATGTGCTCGGCGCACTGGCGATCAGCGGGCCGACCCTCCGCATGCCCCGCGAGCAGTGCGAGAAGTGGGTGGATCTGCTCGTCGGCAGCGCCGAGCAGGTCACCAGGACGCTGGGCGGCCGCTACCCGTCCTGAGGCCTGCTCGCTTCAGGACGGGTCGCGCGGCGTCCGTCACGACGTCCACGCCTCCGGGTTGACCGGGTGCGGCGGGATCCGATTCTCCGCCATGGCCACCGCGTTTTCGGCACACAGCCGCGCCATCTCGGACCGTACGGCGACGGTAGCGCTGCCGACGTGGGGGAGCAGCATGGTGTTCGGCAGTTCCGCCAGCCCCGGTGCGAGCGCGGGCTCGTCCTCGTAGACGTCCAGTCCGGCCCCGGCGATCTCCCCGGATTTCAGGGCGGCGACGAGGGCAGTCTCGTCGACGACGGGTCCGCGCGCGGTGTTGACGAGGATCGCCGTCGGCTTCATCGCGTGCAGCACGTCCGCGTCCACCAGGTGCCGGGTCTGCTCGTTCAGCGGAACGTGGAGCGACAGGAAGTCGCTGCTGGTGACGAGGGTGTCCCAGTCGGTGTGGGTGACGAGTCCGGCGAACTCGCCGAGTTCGGCGTCCGGCACCGGCCGGTCGCCGGGAGGCCGCGGGCAGAACAGCACCTGCATGCCGAAGGCCAGTGCCCGGCGGGCGGTGGCGCGGGCGATCCGCCCGAACCCGGCGAGCCCGAGGGTGCTCCCCGAGACGTCTTGGCCGAGAAGCAGGTTCGGTTCCCAACCAGTGAACTTCCCGGAGCGGACGAAACTGTCGGCCTCCACCGCCCGGCGCGCGGTGGCCATGATCAGCAGCATCGCGACGTCGGCGGTGGCGTCGGTGAGCACTCCCGGGGTGTTGCCGACGAGGATCTTGTTGGCGGTGGCCGCACCGATGTCGACGTTGTTGAACCCGACCGCGTAGTTGGAGATCCCGCGGATCTTCGCGGCGGCGAGGAGGTCGGCGTCGAACGTGTCGCGGAGCTGCGACACCACCACGTCGTAGTCGCCGGACACGCAGACCTCCCGCAGCCGGGCGGCGTCCGGAAGCTCTTCGGGCACGTCGACGCTGCCCGCGGCGCGCAGCAGCGTGAGGGCGGGTTCGGGGATCGGGGTGGTGACGTAGAACCGGGCGCCGCTCATCGGCCGCCGCCGATGACCCACTCGAACGCGGACGCGTTGGAGCGTGCGCCCTGCGCGGCCTTGGACCGATTGGCTTCGCCGAGCTCGGCGAGGGTTTTCTCGGACAGTTCCACCAGCGAGCCGAACGTGGCGGGGTTCAGCCAGTCCGGGCGGGTGGCGAACAGCAGGTCCTCGCTGGCGGTGTTGCCGCTGGCGCCGGGCGCGAACGGGCAGCCGCCGAGCCCGCCGAGGGCGCCGTCGACGGTCATCGCGCCTGCCGCGACCGCGGCGAGGCTGTTCGCGACCCCCAGGCCCCACGTGTCGTGGCCGTGGAAGACGATGCCGCGTTGCGGGGTCTCGAGCCGCACCCGGGAGACGAGCGAGTACACCTCGGCGGGGACGGCCTGGCCGAGGGTGTCGCAGACGACGACGTCGACGGCGCCGTGCGCGCGCGGGTCGTTGGCGATGTCGATCACCCGCTGCTCCGGGACCCGGCCCTCGAACGGGCAGGTGAACGACGTCGCGATGCACAGTTGGATGCTGCCCCCGACGTCCTGCGCGAGTTCGATCGCGGCGGGCATCGCGGCGAGGCTGTCCTCGGTGGACCTGCCGATGTTCGCCTGGTTGTGGGAATCGGACGCGGAGAAGCAGTACTGGAAATGGCGCGCGCCGGCGGCGGCGGCCTTCTCCACGTGCCGGGGCGTCGCGACCCACACCCAGCAGTGCTCCAGTTCCTCCGGGGTCAGCTCCGAGATCACCTCGACGGTGTTCGCCATCGGCGGGACGAGGTCGGGGCGGGCCATCGACCCGATCTCGAGCGCGGGCACACCGAGTTCGAGAAGCCGCCGGGCGATCTCGAGTTTCCGGGCGGTGGGCAGCATCTTGCCGGTCAGCTGCAATCCGTCGCGCAGGGTGACGTCGCGGAGCAGGGCGCGTGATTCGAAGGATTGCGTCATGAGAGGTCACCTACCGTGTCGTTGACGAGGGAGTCGATCTGTTCCGGGGTCTTGCCGAGCAGCGTCTCGAGGACCTCCCGGGTGTGCTCGCCGAGGTCCGGTCCGACGTTGCGGATGGGCAGCGACTGTCCGCCGATCACCGGGACGATGCCAGGGAACCCGACCTCCTTCGGTTCGGCCTCACCGGTGTCGACGGTGAACTGCTGGATCATGTTGCGGGCCGCGTATTGTTCGTCGCTGCAGATGTCGGCGGCGGTGTTGATCGGACCCGACGGCACCCCGGCGGTGTCGAGGATCTTCAGCGCGTCGTCACGGGAGTACTGGATCGTCCAGGCGCCGATCGCGGCGTCGAGTTCGTCGCGGCGCGCCCACCGTCCGGCGTTCGTGGACAGGTCCGGGTCGGCGCCGAGGTCGGGGCGGCCGATGGTGTCCATGTAGCGCTGGAAGATGGCGTCCCCGTTGCCGGCGATGATGATGCTGTTGCCGTCGTTGCAGGTGTAGGCGTTCGACGGGGCGATGCCCTCCATCCGGCCGCCGACGCGTTCGCGTTTGATGCCGTACGCCAGGTAGTCGGGGATCAGCGACTCCATCATCGACAGGATCGATTCGTTGAGCGCAACGTCGATGATCCGATGCGGCAGGGCCGGAGCCTGCGTCCCGGCGACCTTCGCCGCCTCGCGTTGGAACAGCGCCATCACCGCCCCGAACGCCGCGTAGAGGCCGGCGATCGAATCGCCGATCGACACCCCCACCCGCACCGGCGGCCGGTCCGGGTCGCCGACGAGTTCACGGAACCCGCCTGCTGCCTCCGCGACCGCGGCGAACCCCGGCCGCTGCGACATCGGCCCGGTCTGGCCGAACGCCGAGATCCTCGTGATCACCAGGTCCGGATTGGCCTCGTTCAACGCGTCCGGTCCGATACCCCACTTCTCCAGGGTGCCGGGCCGGAAGTTCTCCAGCAGGATGTCGCAGTGGGCGGCGAGGTCGAGGACGAGTTGGCGGCCCTCCTCGGTGCGCAGGTCCAGCACGATCGACTTCTTGTTCCGGTTGATCGTGCGGTACAGCATCGAGGTGTCGCCGGAGTACAGGCGCCAGTTGCGCAGTTCGTCGCCGGTCTTCGGGCGCTCCACCTTGATGACCTCGGCACCGAAGTCGGCGAGCATCCGGCCCGCCGTCGGTGCGGCGATGTAGTTACCCAGCTCGAGTACCCGAACGCCGTCGAGTGGCCGAATGGTGTTGTCGGAGAACATGGTGATCCTTAACTGATAGTGACGCTCAGAGAACGAGGCTCATGGGCAGGACGAGCAGTATTGCGACGACCGATGCCACCGATACTCCCACCGAACACGTCTTCAGCGTGCCTCGTGTGGTCTGACCCATCAAGGACTGCAGCAACCAGAAGGTGTTGCTCGTCACGTGGACCGCGAACAGGGAGCCGGCGCCGGCCGCGAGAGCGATGAGGACCGGGTCGAGACCGAGTGTGGGGGCGATGGGTGCGAGGACGCCCGCCGCGGTGATGGCGGAGATCGTCACCGAACCGACGGCGATGTGCAGGACGGCGGCGATCACCCACACCATCAGCAGCGGAGCCGCGTGATTGGCGGTGAAGTACTTGCCGAGGATGTCGCCGAGGCCGGCCGCGGCGATGGTCGCGGCGAGGGACCCGCCGACACCGGTGAGGATGAGGATCTGGCCGCTCTCGCTGAAACCGCTGGCGATCGCCTTCTGCACGCGATGCTGCCCGACGGTGATCCGTCCGACGAAGCTGGTGCCGATCAGTCCGATCAGCAACGCGATGAGCGGTTCCGACACGAACGAGACGACCGGATTGCTGATCTCGGCGATGTCCAGGATCGCGCCAGTCGCGATGAGCAGGAGGGAGAGGAGCAGCGGAGCGAGGAGCAGGATCAGCGGCCGGTCGTGCTCGGTGCGCTCGGTGGTGACGGTCGCGGCGCGTTGCGCCTGGGCGACACCTCCGCCTGCGTCCGGCCGAGGGGCGCTGCCACCGCTGCCGCCGTCGGTCCAGTCCTCTTCTTCGTCGTCGACGACCGTCTGATGGAAGTGCTCCTCGTCCTTCTCCGGGTTCCACCAACCGCGGGTGAACAGGAACGACATGATCGCGACCGAGATCGCGACGGTCGGGATCACCAGGATCAGCCCGAAGATCAGCATCTTGCCGAGCGGCACACCGAGCAGTCCGGCCAGGGCGAGGGCGCCGACGCCGGGAACCATGAGGACGATGCCGCACTCCAGGCCGATCGCGAGGGCGGTGGCCATGCGGGCCGTCCCGACCCGGCCGACCTTCGGTGCGAGGTTGCGGGCGAGCGGAGCCGAGATGACGAGCAGGACGTCCAGGAAGATGGACTGCAGCAACGTCGCGATCGTCAGCGACATCGCATAGGGCATTCGCTTCGGTCCGAACACCCGGAGAAGCGTTCCGACCAGGCGCTGGATGGCGCCCATTTCTTTCAGCATGGCGCCCATCAGGACGCCGAAGGCGATCAGCAGTCCCACTTCGGCCATGATGTCGCCGAAACCGGTGCTGATGACCTTCACCGTCTCGGCCGTGCCGAGTCCCGTCGTGAGTCCGAGGTATGCGGATCCGACGACCAGCGACACCACGGGGTTGAACTTGAAACGCACGATCATCAGCACGACCGCCGCGACGGCGACCGTGGTGTTGATCAGGATTCCTACGTCTGACATGTGCGCGTCCTTCGAGGAGGCGGGCAGTGACTGCTGTCACAGGTACACCCATATTATGAGCACACACTCACGATATAAGCAATGCCACCCTGTGCGCCTTTCTGGTTGTTCCCGCTACCGAAAAGGCGCACAGGGCATACTCGACGCATGGTCGCGCTGGATCCGTTTGCGGTGGGACGACCACCGGCCGCCGAGCGCAGGACGTCGGACGACTGGGACGAGATCCGGCACTGGTCCGACCGCGTGTACATGCCGTATGTCGTGCGTTCGCTCGGGGTCGGGCTGGCGCCGAGGTCGAGCATGTACTCCACGAAGATCGGCGACATCACGGTCACCCGGTTCTCCTACGGCATCCCCGTCTCGGTCGGCGACTTCTCACCCGACGCCGGAAACGCGCTCGTCCTCACGACCATCCGCGGGAACGCCCGGCACCACGTCGAGCACGACGCCACGGCGGACACACCGACCGGGGACACGTTCGTCGCCGACTGCAGCCGAGTCGACTACCTCGTCGAGTTCTCCCCGGACCACGTGCAACTCAATCTCACGATTCCGCACCGGGTGCTCGCCGACACGGCGGTGCGCTGGTGGGGATTCGATCCGGGAGACGTTCTCTGGCAACGTAAATGCGCCATCGGGGGCGGTGGGTCCGGCTGGCAGGCGCTGCTCGGATACGCGATGCGGACGACGGGGGAGTTACCGGGGCACGCCGCGGACGGGCGCATCGGGCTCAACCTGCAGGAGTTGCTTGTCGGCCATCTGCTCACCGAATGGGCGGCACGCGCCGGGGTCGACCCCGACAGGACCACCGGACCGGCGGCGCCGGGTTACGTGCGGCACGCGGTCCAGTACATCCGGGAGTGCGCCCGCGACCTGCCGACGGCCTCCGGCATCGCCGACGTGGTGGGGGTCAGCGTCCGGACCTTGTCCGGATCGTTCCGGAAATACCTGGACACCACCCCGGCCGAGTACGTGCGTGAGCAGCGGCTTCGGGGCATTAGGGAGGAACTGCTCACCGCACCTCCCGGGGAGACCGTCGCCTCGATCGCCGGCGCGTGGGGATACGTCAACCTCGGCCTGTTCGCGGCGTCCTACCGGCGGCGGTTCGGTGAGAATCCGTCGCAGACCAGGGCCTCCGGCCCCGTGAGTGGCTGACGAGTCCAGAGACTCCCTAACCACTCACGGGCGCGGAGCGCCTACCTCACCGTGACAAATGTCAAGGAGGGGGTCGGTGTGGCGCCGATCCGGGCCAGCCGCTACTGTGGCCGTCATGCAGCGCGCATATTTCTGGTTTAGCAGGCCGGCCCCGGGTGGGCCGGTCGGCGTAACCACGCGCTGACCTCCTCCACCCCAGAGCCGGATTACAGACCGGCTCGCGGGAATCTCCACAGTCTTCGAGGGCCGGCCTGAGAACAGGAACCCGAACCATGACTGTCACTCTCGACACCACGACCAGCAGTGATCGCCTGGACGCCCAGCGCACCGTCAGCATCAGCCCGCTGGTGGCGCCGTCCGTCGTGCGCCGCGAACACGCCCCCGACGACGTCGCGTCCGCGACCGTCCGCTCGGGCCGCGCCGACACGGTGAACGTGCTGAACGGCGACGACGACCGCCTGCTCGTCGTGGTCGGCCCGTGCTCCGTGCACGATCCCGTCGCCGCCATGGACTACGCCCGCCGGCTCGCCGCCAAGGCCGAGGAACTGCGCGACGACCTGCACATCGTGATGCGGGTCTACTTCGAGAAGCCGCGCACCACGCTGGGCTGGAAGGGTCTGCTCAACGACCCCCACCTGGACGGCACGTTCGACATCGACACCGGAATCCGCATGGGCCGCAAGCTGCTGCTCGACGTGTCCTCGCTCGGCCTGCCGGTCGGCTGCGAGTTCCTCGACCCGATCATGCCGCAGTACATCGCCGACCTCGTCACCTACGGCGCGATCGGTGCCCGCACCGCCGCCAGCCAGGTGCACCGGCAGCTGTGCAGCGCACTGTCGATGCCCGTCGGAATCAAGAACTCGACGGAAGGCGACGTGCAGGTGGCCGTGGACGGCACCCGCGCCGCCGCGGCGAGCCACGTGTTCCCCGGCACCGACCTCGACGGGCAGGCCGCGCTGATCCGCACGGTCGGCAACCCCGACTGCCACGTCATCCTCCGCGGCGGCAGCGACGGACCGAACTACGACGCCGAGACGGTCGCGGACACCCTCGCCCGGCTGAACAAGTCAGGTCTGCCGGAGCGGGTCGTCATCGACGCCAGCCACGGCAACAGCAGCAAGAACCACGAGAAGCAGGTCGACGTGCTGGATGACATCGCCGCCCGTCTCGAGGCAGGCGAGAAGGGGATCGTCGGTGTGATGGTGGAGAGCTTCATCGAGGCCGGACGCCAAGACCTCACCCTCGGAAAGTCGGAGGAGCTCACGTACGGCCAGTCGATCACCGACGCCTGCATCGACTGGAACACGACGGCCGCGCAACTCGACCGGTTGGCGCAGGCTGTCGCGGCCCGGCGCGGATAATCACCGCACGCCCCGCGTCCGGAACTGGACGCTGATCCGCGGTCCGAGCGGGCGGGCACTCTTCGGTACGCAATGCTCCCAGGTGCGCTGGCAGGAACCACCCATCACCAGCAGGTCACCGTGGCCGAGGGAGTACCGGATCGAGTGCCCGCCGCCGCGCGGACGCAGCAGCAGCGGACGCGCGGCGCCGAGCGAGAGGATGGCGACCATCGTGTCTTCGGTGCGGCTGCGACCGGTGTCGTCGCCGTGCCAGGCGACGCTGTCGGACCCGTCGCGGTAGAAGCACAGTCCGGACGTCGCGAATTCCTCGCCGAGTTCGGGCCGGTAATGCCGGCTCAGGGCGTCTCGCGCGGTGACCAACAGTGGGTCGGGGAGCGGCTCGTCCTCGCGGTAGAACCGGACGAGCCGAGGCACGTCCACCACCCGGTCGTACATCTGGCGCCGCTCCGCCTTCCACGGCACCGTCTCCGCGAGCGCCGTGAACAGCTCGTCGGTACCGGTCATCCAGCCCGGTCGCACGTCGACCCACGCCCCGGCCGTCAGCGTGCGGCGCTGCACCGCCGGCCCGAGCTCGCCCAGCTCCACACCGAACGACGCGTCGTCGAACAGCGAAGCCTGGAGCGCACACCGCGCATCCGCGGATGTCATGCGGCCATACTACCTCGATATTCGAACGTATGTTCCCATGTTTTCCGACGGCGTCGATTACCGCGGCACCGCAGGCTCGCGGTCGTCGCCGGTATCGACGACCGCCTTCTGCCTGCTCGGCCACCAGAAGGCGCGACCTTCGAGTGCCGACAGGCTCGGCACGAGCATCGGGGCCATGGCGAAGGCGGCGATCGCGACACCGATCGCGACGCCGAAACCGAGTTCGGCGAGGTTGGCCAGTCCGGTGAGGGTCAGGGACGCGAACGTCAGCGCCAGGATCAGCCCGGCGGCGGCGACGGTGGGGGCGTCGTTGGCGACGGCGATCCGTGCCGCGTCGCGAGGCGCATAGCCGTTGCGGAATTCCTCGCGCAGTCGCGAGGCGAGCAGGATGTTGTAGTCGGTGCCGATCGCGACGACGAACAGGTAGAGCACGATCGGAATCGAGAAGTCGATGCCGTCGTAGCCGAGGCCGTGCAGGAACAGGAGCACGACGGCGCCGAGGGTGGCGACGAACGTGAGTGCCACGCACACCAGCAGGTTGAGCGGGGCGAGGACGGCGAGCAGGAGCACGGCGAGAATCAGTGCGATCGCGACCGCGGCGACGGGGAACACCCGGCGGGTGTCCGCCGCGAGTTGCGCGCGAACATCGACGAACGTGGACGTCTGCCCTCCCACAACGACTTCCGATCCGGGGACGGCACCGTGGGCCGCATCGTGGATCGGGCCCTCGACGAGATCCAGGGACGCGTTCGAGTAGGGGTCGTCGGCGAGCACGACGTTGACGAGCGCGGCGCGACCGTCCTGGCTCGGTCGCGGCGGCGCGACGGAGGACACGCCCTGCACTTGCGTGAGGGCCGTGACGAGCGGGGTCAGCGACGCGGGATCGAGTGGTCCCGGCGCCACGACGTATACCTGGGTGGGGCTGAGCGCGCCCGCGGGGAAGGATTGGTCGAGGGTGTCGAATGCCTGCTGCGACGGCGTGTCGGAGGGCAGTTCGCCCAGTGTGTTGTACGTCGACTTGTAGCCGGACGCGAAGGACGCGAGTGCGACGAGGACGACACCGATCACGACCGCGAACACAGCGGGGCGACGGCCGATCGCGGCGCCGATCGACGCGAACGGTGTGTGCGGGCTGTCGTGCCCCGGGCCGAGCGGCCAGAACAGGTGGCGGCCCAGGATGGTGAACACGGCGGGAATGAGCGTCAACGCCGTCACCAGCATGACGGCCACCGCGACGATGAGACCGGGCGCGAGCGTGGTGAGCGACCCGAGTTTCGCCAGCAGCAGTGCGGCGAACGCGACGATGACGGTGAGCGCGGACGACGCGACGACGCGCCCGACGACATCGGTGGAGAAGACGAGCGCTTCGCGATGCGTGTCGGTGGTGGACCCCGCGGCGGCCTGTTGCCGCAGCCGTTCGCGATAGCGGAACAGCAGGAAGACGATGTAGTCGGTGCCGACGCCGAACAGGACGACCACGAGTATCGATTGCAGCGACGTGCTGACCTGGAAGTCGAACAGGTCGGCGAGCACGGCGGTGAGGCCGGTGACGACGGCGAGCACCACGCCGATCACGGCGACCGGCAGGACGGCGATGACGGGACTGCGGAAGATCAGGCCGAGCAGGGCGAGGATGACGATGACGGTGGCGATCGTGATGATCTTGTCGGCGTTGTCGTATGCGGCGGTCGTGTCGACCTGAATGGCGGCGTTACCGGTCAGCCCGCTCACCAGTCCGGTGCCGTTCAGTTGCTGCTCGGCGTCGCCGCGGATGACCGGTACGGCGGCGTTGACCTGGTCGTCGCCGGGTTGTCCGTCGAAGATCACCTGCAGCGCGGCGGCTTTCCCGTCGGCGGACAGCGACGCAGGCGACCCCTGCACGCTCACCACACCCGGGATCGCCGAATTCTGCAGCGACGTCGCGAGATTCAGCGCCGTCTGCTGGTCGGCGGGTGACAGCGGGGCGGCGTCGGCGCGGACGACCACCAGGCTGCCGGTGGCGCCCGACAGGCTGGGGAAATACTGGTTGCCGGCGGCCTGCGCCTCGGAGGATTCGAATGAACTGGGCAGGAACGTCTGCTGATTGCCGGTGGTGTAGTCGTCGAGGCTGGGTGCGAACAGAATGACGGCAACGGCCGCGACCACCCAGGCCGCGATGACCTGCCACGGGTGTGCGACGACGGTGCGCGCGATGTAGGCAAACATCATTCCCCGTTCCGGGAGATGAAGGTTCGGCCGGCGCCCGGGGCCGGGCGGTCGAACCGTTGCCAAGCCATCGTCGCATGCACGGCGTTGCGAAGGCTACGGGTTTCGCGGTATCGACAGACCGCGGCCCCGCTCCGACGTCAGGGAGCGGGGCCGCAGTACGTCGTGGTGCTCGTTACCGCAAGGGGGTGAAATCCCGGCTACCGAGGTAGTCGGGGCGCGGGGCGGGCGCCGAGAACGGATCCGTCAGGGTGTTCTCCACACTGTTGAACACGATGAAGAGGTTGGACCGCGCGAACGGCGTGATGTTGCCGTTCGAGCCGTGCATGCAGTTGGAATCGAACACGGTGGCGGAGCCTGCCGATCCGGTCATCGTGTCGATGCCGTATTCGTTGGCCATCCGGGTCAGTGTCGGCTGATCGGGCGACCCGGTGGGCGGAACGTAGCTGACCAGCGATTCCTTGTAGTAGTCCTCGGGCGTCTCGCCCGCGCACGAGACGAACGCGCGGTGCGACCCCGGCATGATCATCAACCCGCCGTTGTGCCCGTAGTTCTCGGTGAGCGCGATCGAGATGCTCGCGGCGCGCGGGGTGGGCATGCCGTCCTCGGCGTGCCAGGTCTCGAAGTCGGAGTGCCAGTAGAACGGGCCGCCGGTGAAACCGGGCTTGAAGTTGAGGCGCGACTGGTGGACGTAGACGTCCGAACCGAGGATCTGGCGGGCGATACCCACCACCTCGGGGCGCCGGATGATCTCGTCGACGACGTCGCTGAGACGGTGCACGTCGAACACGGAACGGACGGCGCCGTCGCCGTTCTCCCGCACGATGCGGCTGTCGCCGCGGAGAGTGTCGGTGTCGGCGAGGCGGGTCATCTCGTCGACCAGGTCGAACACGTCGCGCGGCGGGATGATCGCGTCGGCGCAGTGGTATCCGCGGGCGTCGTAGTCGGCAATCTGACTCGCTGTGAGCGGACCGGACCGGGCATCACCCCGTTTCGGATCGAACCAGGTGACCGGATCCTGACGGACGGTCATCGTGCACTCGTTGCGGTCCCTCGTGGGGTAGTTGTCGGCTACGGCCGTACGCATAACTCGTGTTTCACCCTTTCGGATTGGACAACGCTTTACTCTTCCGACGTTCTCACTGGTCGTCGACGAATGCAACCCGGACACAGGTCCACCGAGGCTGGACTGGACCGCGACGGCGCGTCGCCGCGGTGGGATCGTCACGAACATGATCGATTCGGTGGCGGTACTCGGGGTGGCGGCGATCGCGCTCGGCATGGTTCTCACGCCGGGACCCAACATGCTGTATCTGGTCTCGCGCAGCATCACTCAGGGCAGGGCGGCGGGCCTGGTCTCGCTGGCCGGTGTCGCTCTCGGGTTCCTGTGCTATCTCGCCGCTGCGGCACTGGGCATTTCGGCGGTATTCTCCGCCGTCCCGCAGGCGTACACCGCACTGAAGCTGGCGGGCGCGTGCTACCTGGGATGGCTGGCGTGGCAGGCGTTGCGGCCCGGTGGCAGTGCGCCGTTCGCTCCGTCACGCGTCCTGCCGCGGGATTCGTCCGCCCGGCTGTTCCTGATGGGTCTCACGACGAATCTGCTCAATCCGAAGATCGCGGTGATGTACCTGGCGCTGATCCCGCAGTTCGTGCACCCCGGCGCCGGGCCGGTCTGGTTGCAGAGCCTGCTGCTGGGCAGTGTGCAGATCGTGGTCGCGCTCACCGTGAACGCGCTGATCGTCTGCGTCGCAGGAAGTGTCGCGACATTCCTGTCGGGACGCCCGGTGTGGCTGCGGGCGCAGAAGTTCGTGATGGGAAGCGTCCTCGGCGGTCTCGCCGTCCACCTCGCGCTGGACCGGGCCCGGCCCGCGGTCGTCTGAGCCTGCCGCGGCCCGAGTGGCCTGAATCATGCACACCCGGGCATCCTTCGCGGTTACGTCGAGGCAACGACGACGAAGGGGCGGGCGATGGCCGGGACCGTGCGGGCGCAGCGATTCCACGCCGGCACGTTCCCCGCGCTGCTGCCCGAGGTGACCCAGGGGCACGAGGCACCGGGAACCATCGCGAAAGTCGGTGCCGGAGTGACCGGGAGATCCCATCCGGATCCTGGTCGAACCCTGACGGGTGACGCGGCTCACCGGGACCTGTCGGTGCCCCGCTGTACCGTCGGGCCATGGGATATGAATTTCAAGTCACAGTGGACTCGGAGAACCCGCATACCCTGGCCAAATGGTGGGCCCAGACGCTCGGCTGGGAGGTGGAGCCGAGCGATGAGGAGTTCATCCGCGGGCTCGTGCAGGCCGGCCACGCGCAGGAGTCCGACACCATCGAATTCGAGGGTGTCCTGGTCTGGAGGGAGGGCCAGGCCATCCGCGACCCGGAACACCCCGAGCGCCCGCGCGTGCTGTTCCAGCTGGTTCCCGAACGGAAGACGGTGAAGAACCGGCTCCACCTGGACATCAGGGTCGGGGACGCCCGCTACGAGGTCGCCGAGAAGCTCGAGCAGGCCGGCGCCACGGTGCTCCACCGGGGCCGTCAGGGGCCGAGCGAGTGGGTCACGATGACCGACCCGGAGGGCAACGAGTTCTGCGTCAGCTGACGCGCCGGCCACTCAGCGGTAGGAACTCGGGGTGCTGCCGGTCCAGCGCTTGAAGGCGCGACGGAACGCGCTGGGCTCGGAGAAGCCGAGCCGCGCCGACAGGTCCTCCACGGACTCGCCGCGCCGGAGCCCGGCGACGGCGGCGTCGCGGAGCACTTCCTCCCGCAGCTGGTTCAGCGACGTCCCCTCCTGCCGGAGCAGCCGGCGCAGGTGGGGGACGCTGATCGACAGCATCTCCGCGATGTCCTCGGCCGTCGAGGTGCGGCCCTTCATGCCGTGCTCGAGAACCCGGCGTACCTGCGCGGACGCCGTGCTGTCGTAGTCGCGTTCCGACATCAGCAGCGTCGGTGACTCCCGGAGATAGTCCGCGAGCGTCTCCTCGGTCTGGATGATGGGCGCCCGCATCACGGAGTTGTCGAATTCGATTGCGGGAATGTCGGAATCGAATGTCACGGGGACACCGAAGATCTGATCGTAGTTCTCGGCGAGCTGCGGCAGCGGCGCCGGATACGGAAGTTCCACCGCGAGCAACCGGACTCTCTTGCCCACGAGCCACGCTGCGAAACGATGAAGCAGGATCAGCAGGAAGTCCGTGACGACCCGCGTCACCTCGACGGAAATCTGCACTTCCTCGGTGGACCGTTCGGCCGCGGCCGGGCGGATGTCGATGGTCATCCGGGTTCCGCCGTGGACACCGGGGCCGATGTGCAGGGCGGGCAGTGACGGCAGGGCGCGCAGGATGTCGGCCATCCGCTCGAGGGCGGCGGACAGATCCGCGGTGTGGATCAGCGCGAGGCACACGAGCCGAAACGTGCCGCGGGGGACCGGGGCCGGCCCGAGGCCGAACAATTCGTCGCCCGTGATCTGCCAGACCGTCTGGGTGAACGCGGTGACCTGGGCCGGCGTCAACCGGGCCAGCGGATCCCCCAGCGACGCCGTCGTGATTCCCGCCGCCGACAGCGCGGGGGAGAGGTCCACCCCACTACGCGCCGACAGGTCGAGCGCCCGCCGCACGAAGTCGGCGGGGATGGTGCGGGCAGTCACGATCCGGGCTCCCCGAGGGTCCGTAGCCGCCGCGCGGCCTCCTCGAGCACGTGATCCTGTTTGCAGAAAGCGAACCGCACCAGCGGGTTCCACGGCCGCGGATGGTCGGTGAACACGCTGACCGGCACCGCGGCCACACCGATGCGCTCCGGCAGCGTGCGGCAGAAGTCGATGCCGTCGCGTTCGCCGATCGCGGTGATGTCGGCGCACAGGTAGTACGTGCCGCCGCCCGAATGGACCTCGAGACCGGACGCGACGAGCGCGTCGTACAGCACGTCCCGCTTGGCCTGGAGACTGTCCCGCAGTTCCTTCACCCACTGCTGCTCGTGGCTCAGCGCGTGCGCCACCGCGGGCTGGAACGGTCCGCCGCCGACGAACGACATGTACTGCTTCGCGGTGCGGACCGCGTCGATCAGTTCCGCCGGACCGCACGCCCAGCCGATCTTCCACCCGGTGACGTTGAACGTCTTGGCGGCACTCGACACCGAGACGGTCCGTTCGTACATTCCCGGCAGGGTGGCCAGGGCGGTGTGCGTGCGGCCGTCGAAGACCAGGTGCTCGTACACCTCGTCGCTCAGCACCAGCAGATCGTGCTCGCAGGCCAGCTCCGCGACGGCGGCGACCTCGTCCGGGGTGAACACGGTGCCCGTCGGATTGTGCGGGGTGTTGATCACCAGCATCCGGGTCTTCGGTGTGATCGCGGCCCGCAGCGCGTCGAGGTCGACGACGAAGTCCTGGCCGGAGCGGGCGAGCGGCACGCTGCGCCGCACCGCGCCCGCCAGCGCGACCGAGGCGGCGTAGGAGTCGTAGTACGGCTCGATCAGCACCACCTCCTCACCCGGTTCGACCAGACCCAGAATGGCGGCGCTGATGGCCTCGGTGGCGCCGACGGTGATCAGCACCTCCGAGTCGGGGTCCTGGTCGAGCCCGTACCGCGCCAGACGGTCGGCGGCGACCGCCTGCCGGAGCACGGGCATGCCGGGGCCGGGTGGGTACTGGTTGAGCCCGTCCGCGATCGCTTGCCGCGCGGTGTCGAGCATGGACGCGGGACCGTCGGTGTCGGGGAAACCCTGACCGAGGTTGATTGCGTCGTGACGCACGGCGAGCGCGGTCATCTCGGCAAAGATGGTGGACGCGAACGGCTGCAAGCGCTGGACGGTGCGGTTGCGCGGCGTTGCGGGCATTACTGCAGCGTAGTCGGTGTGACGGCGCCGGTTGCACAGGGCCGCGTCACGTTCTGCGGGGCTGTCTCGTCTTCTCAGTAGACGGCGCGCGAAGGGCGCGCGGTGACGATGGAGGACGCAATGCCCCGCATTCCCGCAGTGGCCCCCGCGGACGCGAGCCCGCTGGTGAAGGTCGCCTACAAATATGCTGCCCACAAGTTCGACGAGGTGCCCGAGCCGTTCGCCGTGCTCGCCCATCACCGCAAACTGTTCGTCGCCTCGGCGCGGCACGAGTTGGCGGTGCAGAAGGCGTCGACCGTCCTCCCGGCGAACGTGCGGGAGATCGCCGTCTTCCGCGTGGCCTGGACGATCGGCTGCTCGTGGTGCGTCGACTTCGGCACGATGCTGCAACGCCTCGACGGCCTGGACGTGGAGCGGCTGAAGCACATCGCCGACTACGCCGACTCGCCCGCGTACAGCGACGACGAACGCGCGGCCATCGCGTACGCCGACGCGATGACGGCGACGCCCACCACCGTCACCGACGAGCAGGTGGCGGACCTCGAGCGGCGGTTCGGCCGGGCCGGCGTCGTCGAACTGTCCTATCAGATCGGTATCGAGAACATGCGCGCCCGGATGTACTCGGCGCTGGGCATCACCGAACAGGGGTTCGGCACCGATTCGTGCCGGGTGCCGTGGGCCGACGACGCCGCCGTCACGACGGACGGTCCGGGAGCATGATCCCGGCGAACTTCTCCGGGTTGGCGATGTCGTACGCCGCGTAGACGAGACCGTCGCGGACGGTGAACCCACCCACTCGCGCAGGCGAGCTGCGGTGGGCATCGTCTCCGGTGAATCCGGCGGTGAAGTAGCCGAGCTGACCGTTGACCAGAACCAGCTCCATGGCGGTGAACACCTCCGGCCCGTACCGCTGGACGAGGCCGAGGAAGAAGCGGGCGAACTTGTCGGCGCCGCGGATGACGTTGACGGCGGTGCTCGTGGTGCCGTTGGCGTCGCCGATGACGAGGGCGTCCGGGTGCAGGGCGGCGACCACCGCGTCGAGGTCGCCGCCGGCGAGTGCCTCGAGCAGCCGCTGCACGGCGAGAGCATGTTCCTCGTCGGGAACCGCGGGTGTCGTTGCGGCAGCCGCCTTGCGGGCTCTCGACGCGAGCTGGCGCGCCGCGGGTGTCTCGATACCGAGAATCGCCGCCACCTCGTCGAACGGCACCCCGAATCCGTCGTGCAGCACGAACGCGACCCGTTGCGCCGGGGTGAGGGTGTCGAGCACGATCAGCGCCGCGAGGCGGTTGTCCTCGTCCCGGACGACCGCTTCCAAGGGGTCCGGCTCCGCGGACGGTGACAGCCCGGTGACGACCGGTTCCGGAAGCCATTGGCCGACATACTGTTCCCGCCGCACCGCGGCCGAACGCAACCGGTCGAGGCAGATCCGCCCGACCACCGTGGTCAGCCAGGCCCCGAGGTCGCGGATGGTCGCGGCGTTCGCGTCGTCGAGTCGCAGCCACGACTCCTGCACGGCGTCCTCGGCGTCGCTGACACTTCCGGTCAGCCGGTACGCTACCGAGAGCAGATGCCGCCGGTGGGACTCGAATTCGTCTACCAGCGTCGCGGTGGGCATGCCGATATCCTACGTGCGGTCCAGACATAAAATCCGTCGTGTGCGTAACCGTTGACCCTGGTGGTGGGTCCGGACGTATGGTGTGGCGACCACACCACGTCCAGGGAGTCTGCCATGTTCCAGTGTTTCGGCTGTCGTAGCTGACCTGGCTTTTCCGCACCCCTTTTCTTCTGCACGTCCTGCCAACCCCCTCCGGCGACCGCCGGGCCGGCCGGAGTGCGCTCGCACGGCCCGCTGCTTCGTCGTTCGCGGGCATCACACACTAGGAAGACCTTCGATGATTCGTCCCCGTTTCGCGCGGACTCTGGCGGCCGCTGCCGCCCTCCTCTCCCTTACCAGTCTCGCTGTTGCCTGCTCCAAATCCGAAACCACCACGACCGCCGACGGCAAGACCGTGCTGCGCTACGAGGGCACCACGGGCCAGGTCTCGTTCCCGGAACTCGCGGCCGACCTGGGCTACTACCAGAAGGTCGAACTGAACTGGATCGGCGACACCACCAGTGGGCCACAGAGCATTCAGAACGCCGCCACGGGCCAGACCGACTTCGGTGGGGCGTTCAACGGAGCGGTCCTGAAGCTCGCCGCGGCCGATTCTCCGATCACGTCCGTCATCGGCTACTACGGCTCCGACAAGGAGACGTTCAACGGGTACTACGTACTCGACGGAAGCCCGATCACGTCGGCACGTGACCTGATCGGCAAGAAGGTCGGCATGAACACGCTCGGCGCGCACCACGAGTTCCTGGTCCGTGAGTGGCTGGCGCGGGAAGGCCTGACCCCGGACGAGATCAAGCAGGTCGAGCTGACCGTCGTGCCGCCGGTGAACACCGAGCAGGCGCTGCGGCAGGGGCAGATCGACGTCGGCACGCTCGGAAGCGTGTTCCGCGACAAGGCCGTCGAGCGCGGCGGCATCCGTCCGCTGTTCACCGACGAATCCATCTTCGGTTCCTTCACCTACGGTTCGCTGATCTTCCGCGACGACTTCATCGCGAAGAACAAGGACGCCGTCGCCGACTTCGTGCAGGGCACGGCCCGCGCCATCCGCTGGACGCAGGTGACGCCCCGCGACGAGGTGATCGCGAAGTACAAGGAGATCATCACTGGGCGCGGTCGCAACGAGACCACCGATCTCGTCGGCTACTGGAAGTCGCCGGGTGTCGCAGGCCCCGGTGGCGTGCTCACCGACCAGGAGATCCAGACCTGGATCGACTGGCTCGTGCGCAACGGGGAACTCGAGGACGGCAAGCTCACGCCCGCCGACGTCTACACCAACGAGTACAACCCGTATGCCAACGGCACCTACCCCGCCGACAGCGGCCCCGACGGACAGGCGCTGGCCGCCAAGTGAATTCCACCCCAGGTCCTCACGAGAAGAAAGTGAAGTCGATGTCCCACTCCCGGTTCCGGCGAGGCGCCGTGCGCGCACTCGCGGCAACCGCAGCACTGTTCACGTTGGCCTCGGGAGTGGCGGGATGTGCCGGCTCGTCGGACACCGCCACCACCGAGGACGGAAAGACGGTTCTGCGATACCAGGGGTGGGCCGGAGACGTGGGATTCCACGAACTCGCCGAGGACCTGGGGTACTACGACAAGGTAAAACTCGAATGGGTCGGCGACACCACCAGCGGCCCGCAGGACATCCAGTCCGCGGCCACCGGTGACGTCGAATTCGGTTCGGCCTTCAACGGGGCCGTCGTCAAACTCAACGCCGCGGGGGCGCCGATCACGTCGGTGCTGAGTTCCTACGGCGCGGATGCCGGCGAGTTCACCGGATACTTCGTGCTGGACGGCAGCCCCATTCGCTCGGCGCGTGACCTGATCGGCAAGAAGGTCGGGATGAACACGCTCGGCGCGCACCACGAGTTCCTCGTCCGGGAGTGGCTGGCCCAGCAGGGCCTGACCCCGGACGAGATCCAGCAGGTGGAACTGATCGTCGTGCCGCCGGTGAACAACGAACAGGCGCTACGCGAAGGCCAGATCGACGTGGCCGCGATCAACGGCATCTACCGTGAAACAGCCCAGGAGCGTGGCGGAATCCGGCCGCTGTTCACGGACCGGGATCTCTTCGGCGCGTTCAGCTACGGCACGTACGTGGTGCGGGACGACTTCCTGGCGAAGAACGAGGACGCCGTCGCGGACTTCGTGCAGGGCACGGCCCGGGCCATCCGCTGGACCCAGGTGACCCCGCGCGAGGAGGTGGTCGCACGGCTGAAGAACATCATCGACAGGCGCGGCCGCAACGAGAGCGACGAGGCCATCGACTACTGGCGCAGCTCCGGAATTCCCATCGCCGGGGCCGTGATCCAGGAGAAGGAGCTGCAGACCTGGATCGACTGGCTCGTCCGGAACGGTGAGCTCGACGAGGGCAAGCTGACCGCGACCGACCTGTACACCAACGAATTCAACCCGTACGCCAACGGCACGTTCCCCGCCGAGAGCGGGCCCGACGGAGAAGTACTGGAAGGACAGAAATGAGCACCACCGCCTCGAATCCCGACCGGGTTCAGACGCCCAAGCTCCGCCTCGAGCACGTCACCAAGCAGTTCGACGTGCGCGGGTCGAAGGACAAGTTCACCGCGATCGAAGACATCGACATCGATCTCGCGGACGGCGAATTCCTCGTCCTCGTCGGGCCGAGCGGGTGCGGGAAGTCCACGCTGCTCGACCTGCTCGGCGGGCTCAGCACCCCCACGTCGGGCCGGATCCTGCTCGACGGGCAGCCGGTGACCGGGCCGGGGCTCGACCGCGGCATCGTCTTCCAGCAGTACGCGCTCCTGCCGTGGCGGACGGCCCGGCACAACATCGAGTTCGGGCTCGAGGCCAAGGGACTACCGAAGAAGGAACGGCGCGAACTCGCCGAGCACTACCTCGAACTCGTCGGCCTGAAGGGGTTCGGCGACCGCTACCCGCACGAGTTGTCGGGAGGCATGAAGCAGCGCGTCGCGATCGCCCGGAGCCTGGCGTTCGACCCCGAGGTGCTGCTGATGGACGAGCCGTTCGCCGCGCTCGACGCGCAGACCCGCGAGTCGCTGCAGGACGAACTGCTGCGCATCTGGAAGGCCACCGGCAAGACGATCCTGTTCATCACCCACGGCATCGACGAGGCCATCTACCTCGGGCAGCGGGTCGCCGTCCTGACGTCACGCCCCGGCCGGGTGAAGACGTTCGTGGACATCGACATCGACCGCAGCGGCGAGGACGTCCGATCCAACGAGCAGTTCCGGCACTACCGACACCGCATCTGGACGCTGCTGCACGGCGAAGTGGAGCGTGCACAGGTAATCGAGAAGGAGGAAGCACATGTCTAGCGCACTCGCGACACCGGAAGTTCCTGTCGCCGCCGATCCGACCCGGACCGCGGCTCCGACGCCCGCTTCCACCCCGCCCGAGCCGGGTGCCGTCCAGCGTGCCGGCGCGGCGCTGCGTCCGCTCGCGTGGCGGATCCTGAAGCCGTCCGTCGCGATCGTCGCGTTCCTGGCGCTGTGGGAGATCGCCCCCCGCCTCGGTCTCGTCGACGAGGTGTTCCTGCCCCCGTTCAGCACGGTGATCGAGGCGTTCTTCGACCTGCTTCAGAGCGGTGAGCTGTGGCAGCACGTGTCCGCCAGCCTCTCCCGCGCACTGATCGGCTTCTTCGTGGCCGTCGTGATCGCGATCCCGCTGGGCATCGCCATCGCCTGGTACCGGCCCGTGTCGGACTTCCTGAACCCGATCCTGGAACTGTTCCGCAACACGGCGGCGCTGGCACTGCTCCCCGTGTTCATCCTCATCCTCGGCATCGGCGAGGAGTCCAAGATCGCCCTGGTGATCTACGCGTGCACCTTCCCGATCCTGCTGAACACGATCTCCGGCGTCCGCACCGTCGACCCGCTGCTGATCAAGTCGGCGTCCTCGCTGGGACTCTCGCCCGTGCGCCTGTTCCAGAAGGTCGTCCTGCCCGCCGCCGTTCCCACCATCTTCACCGGAATCCGCATGGCCGCCGCGTCGTCGATCCTCGTGCTGATCGCCGCCGAGATGGTCGGGGCCAAGGCCGGGCTCGGCTACCTGATCACGGCCTCCCAGTTCAACTTCCAGATCCCCAACATGTACGCGGGCATCGTCGCCATCTCGGTTCTCGGCCTGACGATCAACGCCGTTCTCGTACTGATCGAACGCAGGCTGTCCCGCTGGCGGGTCTAGTCCTTACCGGAAAAGAAGACCTACATGTCACAGGATTCACAGTTTCACCTCAACGCGTTTCTCATGGGCGTGGGACATCACGAGGCGGCGTGGCGCCACCCCCGCACCGAGGCGCACCGCGTCCTGGACGTCGCGCACTTCCAGGAACTCGGCCGGATCGCGGAGCGCGGCAAGCTCGATTCGGTGTTCTTCGCCGACGGTCTCGCCGTCGGACCGCGGATCAAGCACAACACGCAGGCGATCTTCGAACCCGTCACGCTGCTCTCGGCGATCGCCGTCGCCACCGAACACGTGGGGCTGATCGCCACGGCGTCCACGAGCTACTCCGACCCGTACACCCTGGCCCGCAAGTTCACGTCACTCGACCACATCAGCAGCGGCCGGGCCGGGTGGAACATCGTGACCTCGGCAGGCGCCGACGAGGCCGCCAACTTCGGCGTCGACGGCATCCCCGCGCACAGCGGACGATACGAGCGCGCAGAGGAATTCGTCGACGTCACGCTGGCCCTGTGGGACAGCTGGGAGGACGGCGCGGTGGTGCTCGACGCGGAAACCGGCGTGTTCGCCGACCCCGACAAGGTCCACACCGTCGACCACGACGGACCGCGGTTCCGGATCAAGGGCCCGCTCAACTCGCCGCGATCCGCTCAGGGGCGGCCGCTGCTGGTGCAGGCCGGATCGTCCGAGAGCGGCAAGGAGTTCGCGGCGCGGTACGCCGAGGCGGTGTTCACCGCGCAGCGCACCCTCGAGCAGGGGCAGGAGTTCTACCGCGACCTCAAGGCGCGGGTCTTGAAGCACGGCCGCACTGCCGGCGACCTGAAGGTGCTGCCCGGCATCGTGCCGTTCATCGCCGACACCGAGGAGGAGGCGAAGGCGCTCGAGCAGTCGTTCACCGATCTGATCTCGCCCGAGTACTCGCTGCGGCAGCTGTCGACGATGCTCGGTGTCGATCTCACGAAGCATTCCCTCGACGCGCCGCTGCCGCCGCTTCCCCCGCTCGACGAGATCCAGGGCAACAAGAGCCGGTACCAGCTGGTGAAGGATCTCGCGGCGGACGGATCGCTGACCGTCCGGCAGCTGATCGGGCTGCTCGGCGGCGGACGTGGGCACCGCACGTTCGCCGGCACCCCGGAACAGGTGGCGGACGAACTGCAGACGTGGTTCGAGGGGGGCGCGGCCGACGGTTTCAACATCATGCCGCCGTACCTGCCCGGCGGACTCGACGACTTCGTCGATCGTGTCGTCCCGATCCTGCAGCAGCGGGGACTGTTCCGCACGGAGTACACGGCGACCACCCTGCGTGGTCACTACGGTCTCGCGGACGTCGACAACCGGTTCGCGGGCGCGGTCGACGAAGCGAGCGCATGAGCGGCGAGACCAGTCTGAAACCTCTCGTCACCACCGTCTTCGTCCCCGCCGCGATCTTCGGCATCGGCCAGGGGGCCGCCGCCCCGGTCATGGCGCTGACGGCCCGCGAACTGGGTGCGTCGGTGGCCGTGTCCGGGCTGATCGTCGCGGTCGTCGGGCTCGGCGCCGTCCTCGGCGACCTGCCCGCGGGCCGGATCGTCGCGAGGTTCGGGGAGCGGCGGTCCATCATCGGCGGCAGTGCCGTCGGCGCCACCGGTGTGCTGGTCTGTCTCCTCGCGCAGTCACCCTGGATGCTCGGTGTCGGCGCACTGCTGACCGGGCTCGCGAACGCCGTGTGGGGGCTGGCCCGCCAGAGCTATCTGGCCGATGCCGTGCCGATCGGGCTGCGGGCCCGGGCGATGTCGTCGTTCGCGGCGATGTGGCGGCTCGGCTTCTTCGTGGGCCCGCTGCTCGGTGCCGCCGTGATCCTGGTGGCCGGCGCGCGGGGCGGGTTCATGGTGCAGTTCGTCGGCGTCGTGCTGTCCGGGTGGCTGATGTCGCGGGTTCCCGACCCGCCGCGCCGCGGCCCGGCCGCCGTGGGCGGGCACGCGACGCTGCCGTCGATCCTGCGTCGCCACCGGAAACTGCTGGCCACACTCGGGGCCGGGTCGCTCCTGATGGGCGCGGCCCGCGCCTCCCGAGAGGCGGTGCTCCCACTGTGGGCCGCCCACCTCGGACTCGACGCCGCCCAGGTCAGCCTCGTCTTCGGTGTCGGTGCCGCCGTCGACCTGCTGTGCTCGTATCCGGCCGGACATTTCATGGACCGCTACGGCCGCAGATTCATCGCGGTGCCGTCACTGCTGGTGATCGGCGCGTCCTACCTGGCGTTGCCGTTCTCGCACGACCTGTGGTCGATCGGGATCGTCGCCGTCGTGATGGGAATCGGCAACGGACTCGGCAACGGCGTCATCATGACGCTCGGCGCCGACATCGCCCCACCGGCCACCCGCGCCGAATTCCTCGCAGCGTGGCGGCTCACTCACGACACCGGCATGTTCGCCGGACCGTTTGGGGTCGGCGCGCTCGCCGCGGTGGTCCCGCTCGGCGCCGCAGTCGCCGCGATCGGGGGAGCGGCGCTGGTCGGCGCCGGACTCCTGTTCCGGTTCATCCCGATCTATTCCCCCTGGCCACCGCCGCCCGCGGCGGAGCCGGATTCCTCACCGCTCGAAAAACAGGAAGCATAGGTACATTCGTTTCATGCGCTTCGGATTGTTCGTTCCTCAAGGTTGGCGTCTGGATCTCGTCGGAATCGATCCCGCGGATCAATGGTCGGTGATGCGCGACTTCGCGTTGCGTGCCGACCAGGGTTCGTCCTGGGATTCACTGTGGGTCTACGACCACTTCCACACCGTCCCGGCACCGACCGAGGAGGCCACGCACGAGGCGTGGACCCTCATGTCCGCGTTCGCGGCCGTCACGTCGCGGGTGCGTCTCGGCCAGATGTGTACGGCGATGAGCTACCGCAACCCCGCCTACCTCGCGAAGGTCGCCGCCACCACCGACCTCATCTCCGGCGGACGCATCGAGATGGGCATCGGCGGCGGCTGGTACGAGCACGAATGGCAGGCATACGGGTACGGATTCCCCTCCGCCGGTACGCGTCTCGGCCGCCTCGACGAGGGCGTGCAGATCATGCGCCAGGCCTGGACCAACGGCACCGCGACCCTCGAAGGCAAGCACTACCAGGTCGACGGCGCCATCGTCCGCCCACTTCCGCTGCAGGACGGCGGCATTCCGCTGTGGATCGCCGGCGGCGGCGAGAAGGTGACGCTGAAGATCGCGGCAAAGTACGCGCAGTACACCAACTTCGACGGCACACCCGACGGATTCGCGCAGAAATCCGAGATCCTGCGCAAGCACTGCGACACCGTCGGCACCGACTTCGACGCCATCACCCGCTCGGCCAACTACAACGTCGCGATCGGCACCACCGAGGCGGAGGTCGAGCAGCGGTTGCTCACCCTGAAGGACCGGCTCACCCCGCACGTCGGCGCCGACGCCGCCGAGGGTGCGCTCGGAGCATTCCGCGGCATGCCCGGCGTGGGAACGCCGGAACAGATCGTCGAGAAACTGTCGGCGCTGAAGGAACTCGGCATGTCCTACGGCATCTTCTACTTCCCCGAGGCCGCCTACGACACCTCGGGCATCGAACTGTTCGAGAAGGAGGTCCTGCCGGCGCTGCAATGATGGCTCGTTCCCCAGGCATAGAGTGGCGGGCATGCTCGTCGTCACCCTCGCCGCCGACAACGTGTGGCTGACCCCGCCGGTCGTCACCGACATCGACGCGATCTGCTCGGCGTGCGGCGACGCGTCGATCGCCGAGTGGACGACGATGCCCGCCCCGTACGCACGCTCGGACGCCGAGCAGTTCGTCCGGCAGACGGTGCCGACCGGCTGGGCCGACCGCAGCCCCACCTGGGCGCTGCGCGAACGCGAGAACGGCCCGGTGCGGGGGATGATCGGCCTGATGGCGCGGGACATGACGGCAGCGGAGATCGGATACTGGCTGTCACCGTCCGCCCGCTCGCGGGGACTGATGACGACGGCGGTGAACCTGGTGTGCGATTTCGCGTTTCGGCCGGACGGGATGGGTCTCGAACGCATCGAATGGCGCGCGTTCGTCGGCAACCTGGACTCGGCGGCCGTCGCCCGCCGGGTGGGCTTCCGGTTCGAGGGACTCCAGCGCGCCGGACTGGTGCAGCGCGGCATCCGGCGCGATTCGTGGGCGGCCGCCCTGCTGGCCGGCGACCCGCGGGGACCGGCCGAGGGCTGGCCCGGCTAGCGGCCGGTCAGCGCAAACTCTCCGGAAGGTCGTGCTCGGACACCGCGGCCCGCTGGTCGTGGCTGGTCCGGATCTGCTCCGACTCGGCGATCCGGCTCTGCAGGAAATCCCACTCGACCTGATCGATCGCGTCCTCCGCGCGGGACCGCACGGCCGCGTCGCGGGTGCCCCACGCGATCGGCATCGGGCTGACCATCTCCCAGGTGTCGGACGTGCTGTGCGTGCTGCGGTCGTTCAGCAGTGCGACGGACGGCACCCGGTCACCCACCCGCTGCTTCTGGCCGGTGCGGATCGGAACGTTGCGGGTGACGAGCGCGTACGAGGGGCGGCCTGCGGACGGCTTCGCGACGTCGATCAGCGACAGCAGGGTCAGCGCGCGGGGATGGACCTCCGAGACGACGGCGGGCACCAGCGGGCTCTTCGCGTACAGGTCCTCGATGCTGCCGACCTTCTTCGGTACCCAGAACGCCACCCACACGGACGTCAGCGCGGCGATCGCCACGACGGCCCCCAGGATGATCGACCAGGGGTGGGCGAGCAGGATCAGGCCGACAGCGGCGGCCGCGAACAGCAGCGCCACCACGATCGCCGACACCTGCAGGCGTCGCATGTCGGCGAACGTCTGATTGACGGACTTCGCGTAGGGCCGGTCGACGGTGAACTCGAAATGTCGCACGGCCCCAGCTTAGAGGCCCGGCTCCGGCGGCAGGCGGTTACCCGATGGCCGGGCCCAGCAGGTCGTCGGCGTCGGTGATCCGGTACGCGTACCCCTGCTCGGCGAGGAACCGCTGCCGGTGGGCGGCGTACTCGGCGTCGAGCGTGTCCCGCGCCACCACCGAGTAGAAGTGGGCCTGGCCGCCGTCGTGCTTCGGTCGCAGCAGGCGGCCCAGCCGCTGAGCCTCCTCCTGGCGGGACCCGAACGTACCCGAAACCTGCACGGCGACAGACGCTTCCGGAAGGTCGATCGAGAAGTTCGCGACCTTGCTGACGACCAGCGTCTGGATTTCGCCCGCCCGGAAACGGTCGAACAGTTCCTCCCGCTCCTTGTTCTTGGTCGACCCCTTGATGACCGGGGCGTTCAACGCCTCACCCAGTTCGTCGAGCTGGTCGAGGTACGCGCCGATGATCAACGTCGGTGCGTCGGTGTGCCGCTCCAGAATCGACTTCACCACCGCGATCTTGGTGTGCGCGGTGGAACACAGCTTGTAGCGCTCGTCGGGTTCGGCGACGGCGTACGCCATGCGTTCGGCGTCCGTCAGCGTCACCCGCACCTCGACGCAGTCGGCGGGAGCGATCCACCCCTGCGCCTCGATGTCCTTCCACGGTGCGTCGTACCGCTTCGGCCCGATCAGCGAGAACACGTCGCCCTCGCGGCCGTCCTCGCGCACCAGGGTGGCGGTGAGGCCGAGGCGCCGGCGGGACTGCAGATCGGCGGTCATGCGGAACACCGGGGCGGGCAGCAGGTGCACCTCGTCGTAGATCACGAGACCCCAGTCGCGGGAATCGAACAGTTCGAGGTGCTTGTACTCGCCCTTCGTGCGCCTGGTGATCACCTGGTACGTCGCGATCGTGACCGGGCGGATCTCCTTGCGCTCGCCGGAGTACTCGCCGATCTCGTCCTCGGTGAGCGACGTGCGCGCGATCAGTTCACGCTTCCACTGCCGTCCCGCGACCGTGTTCGTCACCAGGATCAGCGTGGTGGCCTTCGCCTTGGCCATCGCAGCCGCACCGACCATCGTCTTGCCCGCACCGCAGGGCAGGACGACGACGCCGGACCCGCCGGCCCAGAACGAGTCGGCGGCCATCTCCTGATAGTCGCGCAGGTGCCACTGCCCGTCCGCGGACCCGGGGGACGTGCCCTCGAAGTCCAGATCGATGGCGTGCGCCTCGCCGTCGACGTACCCGGCGAGGTCCTCCGCCGGCCAGCCGACCTTGAGCAGCATCTGCTTGAGGCGGCCACGCTCGCTCGGGTGGACCACGACCGTGTCGTCGTCGACGCGGGCGCCGAGCATCGGGGCGATCTTCTTGTGCCGGGTCACCTCGGTGAGGACCGCGCGGTCCAGGCTGACCAGCGTCAGACCGTGGGCGGGATTCTTCACCAGCTGCAGGCGCCCGTACCGGGCCATCGTGTCGACGATGTCGACCAGCAGCGGCTGCGGCACCGCGTACCGGGAGAAGTTGACCAGCGCATCGACCACCTGCTCGGCGTCGTGCCCGGCGGCGCGCGCGTTCCACAGCGCCAACGGGGTGACGCGATAGGTGTGGACGTGTTCGGGTGCGCGCTCGAGTTCCGCAAACGGTGCGATCGCCTGACGCGCGTCGTTGGCGCGTTCGTGCTCGACCTCCAACAGCAGGGTCTTGTCGGATTGGACGATCAACGGTCCGTCGGTCACGGAAGCCTCCTCGAATTGCGGTGCCGGATGTAGCCAGCCTGTCCATTGTCCTGATCCGGGCGGCGGCGCGCCACGTCGCGGCCCCCGGCAGGGCCGATACCTGCACATCCGGGGCGGTCGGGGCCTAAATTGAGGGGCAGCCGGATGGATCGACCCAGAGACGAGGCTCGCGATGACCCAGCCCCCCGACGACCCGAACCGCCCCGATCCGAGCGTCCCCGGCGAACCGCCGAACAACCCGCAGCAACCGTACCCGCAGGGTGGGCCGCAGCAGCCGTACCAGCAGGGTCAGTACCCGCAGCAGCCCTACCAGCAGGGGCAGTACGCCCAGCAGCCCGGCCAGTATCCGCCGGGCCGGTACGGGCAGCAGCCCGGCCAGTACCCACCCGGTCAGTACCCACCGCAGCCGAAGAAGTCGCGGAAAGGGTTGTTCATCACTCTCGGCGTCCTCGCCGTCGTGATCCTCGCCGCTGTCGCCGCGTTCGGTGTGTACGCGGTGAAGAGCGCCGACGAGAACGCCCTCGACGTCGGCGACTGCCTGTTCTTCGAGTCCGCGTCGACCACCGCCGCCGACACCTCGCACGAGAAGCGGGACTGTTCCGACAGCGAGGCCACGTACGAGGTGGCGCAGAAGAACGACGGCGACGTCCAGTGCGGGGAGGACTACTTCTCCTACACCCTCGTCGGCGAGGACAAGGATGTGCAGACCACGCTGTGCCTCGTCCCGAACATGGTCGAGGACTCCTGCTACCTGCTCGAGGACGACGGCCGGATCGTGCCGTCCGACTGCTCCGACATGCAGACCGTCAAGGTCGTGAGACGCGCGGACGGCCAGGACGACGAAACCCTGTGCAACGAGTTCGACACCGCATTCCCCATCGCCTTCTCCGAACCCCAGCGCACGTACTGCATCGAGGTCAATCTGGGTGGCTAGCGCCCCGTGAGTACTTGTTAACCGCCGGACGTTGAGAAGTACTCACGGGGAGTTAAATTCACGGGAATCGAGTCCGTTGAACTGCACGTTCCCCTTCGCTAGCGTTCGAGGCCAGGCCACATCACTGCGCGCGGCGAAGGGGGAACGATGGCGCGAACGCAGCCCGTCACCCGGCGCGGCGCCGGACGTTCCGGCGCCAGCGCGGGCACGGTGCTGCGCACGGTCCTCGACAGAGGGCCGATCGCACGCAGCACCATCGCCCGCGTCACCGGGCTCTCACCCGCGACGGTGACCACGGCCGGCGCGCAGCTCGTCGACCACGGCCTGCTGCGGGAACTGCCGGAGATCGCCGGTCCCACCGGGCTGGGACGGCCACACGTGCCGGTGGACGTCGACGACAGCCGGTACGTCGTGTACGGCATCCATCTGGCGATCACGCACGTGACCACGGCGTTGCTCGACCTGCGCGGGCGGGTGCTGGCACGGTCCCGCGATCCGCACTACGGGCTGGGACCGGCCGAGATCCTGCGGAACGCGGTGACGACGCTGGAGGCGCTGGCCGTCCAGCACGGTGAGCCTTCGGTTCCGATCGGTGTCGGTTTCGCGGCGGGCGGCTGGATCGACTCCGAATCGGGTGTGGTGCGCGAGCATCCGATCCCGGGATGGAACGGGTACCCGGTCCGCGCGGACCTCGAGCACCGCACGGGTCTCGACGTCCGGATGGATTCGCACGCGCGCGCTCTCATCGACGCCGAGGTTCTGTTCGGGGAGCCGAGGGCGCGGGAGAGCGTGGTGCAACTCTTCGTCGGGAACGTGGTGGACGCCGCGTTCGCGACCGGCGGCGTGGTCCACCACGGCCCTCGCGCGGCGGCGGGCGCGGTGGCACACGTGCCCGTCGAAAACAGTGTCGAGGAGTGCGCCTGCGGGCGCACCGGATGTGTGCAGGCCACCCTGTCGGATCTTGTGCTGGTGCGCAGGGCGATGGAGCTGGGCATCATCGAGCGGCCGATCTTCCGCGACCTCCTCGACGCGGGCCGTAGCCGGCACCCGGAGGCGCTGGCACTGTTCACGGAACGCGCGCACGGCGTCGGGGTGGTGGCGGCGCGCCTGCTGGATCTGTTCAATCCGGAGGTCCTCATCGTCTGCGACCAGAGTGTGAGCGGGATTCCCGGGTGTCTGGACACGGTCCGGCGCGCGGTCGCGGAGTCGTCGGCGACGTGTGACGATCCGTCGTGGTCCGTGCTGTCCACCAGCTTTCCGGGGCGGGCACTGCCGGTGTCCGCCGGTTCCGTGATCCTCGCGGAGCTCTACCGGGCGCCGCTCACCAGCTTCGTGCGGCCGCTGGCCGGTATTTCGTGACGTGTATCACAGCATCGGAGTTAATTCGGTGGGAAGCAATGTTGACGGGGATTGCGCTGGATCGCAAGGATATTGGTGTGAACACCTCTACGGCGGACAGCGTGCGTACCACCTCGTGTCGCTCCGGGTCCTGTTGTCGCCGCACGCGACCGGGTCGCGTCTGACGTTTCCGGCCTGACGCCGGCGGACGCCCCGAAACACCGTTCCGTTCTTCCTTTCTCGCTCCTGCACGGCACCCGACCTTCTGCGTCCGGGGTGCCCATCGGAGACCATATCCTTCGAAGGATCAATCATGTCCAGTTCACTCGTGTCGTCCGCCGGGTACCGGCGCCTCACGCGCGCCGCTTTCGCCGGCGTCGTGGCGCTCGGGCTCGCATCCTGCTCCTCCGGTTCCTCCGGCGGGCTCGCGCTCGATGATGCTGTGCCCGATCAGGTTCCGGAGGGAACCTCGCTCAGTGTGTCGATCAAGACCACCCGGCTGCAGCTCGAGGCGACCGAACAGATCGCCGATCTCCCGTTCACCGTGTCGGACTGGCCGGACGTCAGTGCCGGTCCCGACGTGATCCAGGCCTTCCGCGGCAACGCGGTCGATCTGGCCACCAACGCCGCGATCCCGCCGATCCAGGCGCACGCCACGGGGCTCGACGCGAAGATCGTCGCGGTCCGGGAGAAGGAACAGCCGCAGTACGTGCTGGCCACCGCCCCCGGCACGGACATCGCGGCACTGCCGGACCTGCGGGGCAAGAAGATCGCGTTCTCGCCCGGGCAGGCGCAGGGTGTGGTGATCCTGCGAACACTGAAGGCGCAGGGCCTGACCACGAAGGACGTCCAGCTCGTCGAGCTGCCCAGCCCGCAGTTCCTCACCGCGCTGCAGTCGAAGCAGGTGGACGTCGCGCCGCTGTCGGAGCCGACGGTGACGAAGTACCTGAACCAGTACGGTCCGGACGGAGCGAAGGCGTTGCAGACCGACGCCGTGGATGCGCTCACCGTGCTCTGGGCGCCGGTGGAGGTCCTGCAAGATCCGGCCAAGGCGGCGGCGATCAAGGCGTTCATTCCGTTCTGGGCGCGCGGGGAGATCTGGGCGTGGGAGAACCAGGACGCGTGGATCCAGAAGTACTACGTGGAGAGCGAACAGGTGTCGGCCGAGGACGGCAAGCGCATCGTCGCCACGGTCGGGCAGCGGCCGTCGTACCCGGTCAATTGGGACGCGGCCGTCGAGTGGACGCAGGACACCGTCCAATTGCTCTCCGACGCCGGGTACTTCAGCGAGTTCGACGCCAACGAGCTGTTCGACCGCCGATTCGAAAACGTCGCCGCCGACGCCGTGCCGGCCGAGTACCGAGGCGGTGTGCAGCGATGACCAGTATTCTCTCCGCGCCCGCAGCCGTACCGGCGCGCACGACCGCCGCCGGCGCCGACAGGTCCGCGTCCGGCACCGCCGAGCGGCCGATCCGGCGACTCGGCCTGCGCAAGGGTTTCCCGTTCTCCCGGCTGGCCGGGGTGTTTCTCCTCCTCGCGGTGTGGGCGGTGGGCAGCGTGGCCGGCCTCATCGACCCGCGGAAGCTGTCCGCGCCGTGGACGGTGGTGACCACGGCCGTCGACCTGATCTCCACCGGCATCCTGCAGGAGCACATCGCCGCGTCGTTGAGCCGCGCCGCTGTCGGGTTCGCGTTCGGCGTGGTGATCGGGACGGCACTGGCCGTCGTCGCCGGACTGACGCGTTCCGGTGACGCCCTGATCGACGGGCCGATCCAGCTCAAGCGGGCCATCCCGACGCTCGGCCTGATCCCGCTGCTGATCCTGTGGCTCGGCATCGGCGAGACGTTCAAGATCGTGATCATCGCGCTCGGCGTCGTCGTCCACATGTACATCCAGACCCACAACTCGCTGACGTCGATCGACAACCGGTACGTCGAACTCGCCGAGGTCCTCGGGCTGTCCCGCGCCACGTTCATCCGCAAGGTGGTGCTGCCGGGTGCGATGCCGGGATTCTTTCTCGGACTGCGACTCTCGGTGACCGGTGCCTGGCTCACCCTCATCGTCGTCGAGGGCATCAACGCGGTGACCGGTCTGGGGAAAATGATGTACAACGCGCAGAACTACGGACAGTCCGACGTGATTCTCGTGGGGCTCGCCGTCTACGGCATCTTCGGTCTGCTGTCCGACGCCGTCCTCCGCTACATCGAAAGGCGGTCGCTGTCATGGCGCAAGACACTCGCAGGCTAGAACCCGCCGCCGTGCAGGTGCGGTCCCTCGTTCGCGGATTCGGGGACAAGACCGTCCTCGATCACCTGGACCTCGACATTCCCGAAGGCCAGTTCGTGGCCCTGCTCGGCAAGAGCGGGTCCGGCAAGAGCACACTGCTGCGCGCGCTCGCGGGCCTCGACTACGACGTCGAGGGCCGCGGCGGAACGCTCACCGTGCCCGCGGAAGTGTCGGTGGCGTTCCAGGACTCACGGCTGCTGCCGTGGCTGCGGGTGCTCGACAACGTGACGCTCGGGCTGGGCCGCACCGGCACGAGCAGGGGCGCCTCCGCCCTCGCGGAGGTGGGGCTCGCCGGCCGCGAGAAGGCATGGCCCAGTGAATTGTCCGGCGGTGAACAACAGCGGGTGGCGCTGGCGCGGGCGCTGGTCCGCGAGCCGCAGCTGTTCCTCGCCGACGAGCCGTTCGGCGCCCTCGACGCGCTGACCCGGATCAAGATGCACGCGCTGCTGCAGGAGTTGATCCGCCGTCACCGCCCGACCGTCCTGCTCGTCACCCACGACGTCGACGAGGCGATCGCGCTCGCCGACCGGGTGCTCGTCCTCGACCGCGGGCAGATCGTCGTCGACGAGATCGTCGACATTCCGAGGCCGAGAGCGCTCGGCGACAGCAAGTTCCACGAGTTTCGCAATACGCTGCTCGGCGCCCTCGGCGTCGAGGCAGCGGCACAGTGAGGAGTTACACCATGAGTTCGTCACCACAGCGCCGGCTGCATCTCAACGCATTCCTGATGGCGATCGGACACCACGAGGCGGCCTGGCGCCTGCCCGAGAGCGACCCGAACGCCAACCTCGACATCAAGCACTACATCTCGCTGGCGCAGACCGCCGAACGCGGAAAGTTCGACTCGGTGTTCCTCGCCGACAGCCCGGTGCTGTTCAGCAACCCGGAACGCAGGCCGAGCGGCAAGCTGGAGCCGACCATCATCCTCACCGCGATCTCCGCGGCCACCGAGAAGATCGGCCTGATCGCGACCGCGTCGACCAGCTACAACGAGCCGTACAACCTGGCGCGGCGGTTCGCGTCCCTCGACTTCGTCAGCAGCGGCCGCGCCGGCTGGAACATCGTCACCACCGCCGGCGCCGACGCGGCGCAGAACTTCGGGCTCGACGACACCCCCGCACACCGCAGCCGGTACGAGCGGGCCGCGGAATTCGTCGAGGTGTCCACCAAGTTGTGGGACAGCTGGGAGGACGACGCCATCGTCGCGGACAAGGACGTCGCGATCCACGCCGACTCCGCCAAGGTCCACGTCATCGAACACGAGGGCCGGTTCTTCAAGGTGCGGGGACCGCTCAACGTGCCGCGGTCGCCGCAGGGATACCCGCTGCTCGTGCAGGCGGGATCGTCCGAGGACGGAAAGGATTTCGCCGCCCGCTACTCGGAGGCCATCTTCACCGCCCAGCCCACCCTGGACGAGGGGAAGGCGTTCTACGCGGACGTCAAGGACCGCGTCGCGGCAGTGGGAAGGGACCCGGAACAGGTGCTGATCCTGCCCGGCATCGTGCCGGTCATCGCGGACACCGAGGAGGAGGCCCGCGAACTCGAGGCCGAATTGGAGCGACTGATCTCGCCGGAATACGCCCGGAAGCAGTTGGCGCAGCGGTTCAATCTCGAACCCGAGCAACTCCCGCTCGACGAGGAACTGCCCGACGAACTGCCGTCCGAGGACGAGATCGAGGGCGCGAAGAGCCGGTACACGCTGATCGTGGACCTCGCCCGCCGGGAGAAGCTCACCGTCCGGCAGCTGATCGGGCGACTCGGTGGCGGTCGCGGTCACCGCACGTTCGCGGGCACCCCGGTCCAGGTGGCCGACACGATCGAGCACTGGTTCCGCAACGGCGCCGCCGACGGGTTCAACATCATGCCCGCCGTCCTGCCGTCCGGGCTGGAGAAGTTCGTCGACTCCGTGGTCCCGATCCTGCAGGAACGCGGACTGTTCCGCACCGACTACACCGAGACCACGCTGCGGGGGCATTACGGTCTGCCGCGGCCCGCGAATCAGTTTGCGGTCGAAAAGGATTCCACGCTGGTGTCTGCGCAGTGACGACGGAAGCTCCGGAGAACACCGGCTGGCTGCGGTATCTGTTCGGTTACTGTCTGCGCCAGCGCCGCAATCTCGTTCTCGCGTACGGCGCGGCGGCGGTGGCGGCCGCGGCCACCGCCACCATCCCGCTGGCCGTCCGGCACGTGATCGACAACGCCGCGGTCGACACGAATCATGCGCTGGCGCCGTGGATCGCGGTGCTCGTCGCCCTCGCGGCCATCCGCTTCGCCGCCGCCTACACGCGGCGGTACCGCTCCGGGCAGCTGTCCCTCGGCGTGCAGTACGACCTGCGGGGCGACGCCTTCCGATCCCTGCTGCGGCTGGACGGCGTCAAACAGGACGGTCTGCAGACGGGACAGGTGGTGAGCCGGTCGATCTCGGACATCACGCTGATCCAGATGCTCCTGCAGTTGCTGCCGCACATGGCGGGGAACCTGCTGATGTTCGTGATTTCGCTGGCCGTGATGGCCGTGCTGTCGCCGATCCTCACCCTCGTCGCCCTCGCCGTGCTGCCCGCGCTGTGGTTCATCTCCCTGCGCAGCCGCGTCGACCTGTTCCCCGCCAACTGGCATGCGCAGGAACAGGCGGCCGTCGTGGCGGGCGGGGTGGAAGCCGCCGTCACCGGGGTGCGCGTCGTCAAGGGGTTCGGCCAGGAGCACCGCGAACTCGAAGACCTCGAGAAGCGGGCGGGCGAGCTGTTCCGGTCCAGGCTGCGCGTCGCGCGGCTGACCAGCCGGTACAACCCGGCACTGCAGGCGGTCCCGATGCTCGGGCAGGCCCTGGTGCTGGCCCTGGGCGGGTGGCTGGCGCTGCACGGCACACTATCGCTCGGCACGTTCGTCGCCTTCACCACGTACCTGGCGGCGTTCGCCTCGCCCGTCCGTCAACTCGCCACCCTGCTGACCGTGAGCCAGCAGGGGCGCGCGAGCGTCGAACGCGTCCGCGAGGTGATCGACAACGCGCCGGCCGTCACGACCGCGCCTGGCGCGGTGGACCTGCCGGACGGCCCCCTCGCGGTGGAATTCGACGACGTGGCCTTCGGCTACGACCCGTCGAACCGGCTGCTCGACGGACTGTCGCTGCGAATCGCCCCCGGCGAGACCGTGGCGGTGGTCGGTGCCGCCGGATCGGGCAAATCGACTCTGGCCATGCTCGTTCCGCGGCTCTACGACGTCGATGCGGGTGCGGTCACCGTCGGGGGGATCGACACCCGCAGGCTGTCGCTCGAATCGCTGCGCTCCGCGCTCGGCGTCGTCTTCGAGGACAGCTACCTGATGTCCGAGACCATTCGCGCGAACGTCTCGTACGGCAGGCCGGACGTCGACGAGGCAACGGTGCGTGAGGCGCTGCGCGTGGTGCAGGCGGAGGAATTCGTCGACGCGCTGCCGGACGGCCTCGACACCGTCGTGGGGGAGCAGGGGGTGACGTTGTCGGGTGGTCAGCGGCAGCGCATCGCCCTCGCCCGGGCACTGGTCACCGATCCGCGGATCCTGGTGCTCGACGACGCGACCTCGGCGGTCGACGCGCGGGTCGAGGCCGCCGTCCATCACGAACTGCGCGTCGCGACCCGCGAGCGGACCACGCTGATCATCGCGCACCGCCGGTCGACGCTCGCCCTGGCCGACCGCATCGCGGTGCTGGCGGACGGGCGCATCGTCGACGTGGGGACGAGCGCCGAACTCGACGAACGCTGCCCGCTGTTCCGCGCGCTGCTGTCGAGTGCGGACGACGTCGCTGCCCCGGACCCGTCGCCGCCGCTGCCGGACGTCGACGGCGTCACCGCCGACCTGTGGCGCCGGGAGGACGGTGACGAGGCGTCCGGGGTGTTCGACGCCAGGGCCGCAGCGGCTTTCGCGACCGCGGCGGCCGGTGCCAGCGGACCCTCGCGCGGAGGCGCAGCAGGGGGAATCCTGTCGTCGGCACCACCCGGACCCGACGTGATGGCCCGGCTCGACGACCTGCCACCGCTCACCGGAGACCCGGACGTCGCCGCCGACGAGGCCCGGGCCGCCGACCCCACGTTCGGGCTCGGCTCGCTGCTGCGGCCGCTCCTGCTGCCGCTGGTCGCGGGGCTGGCGCTGGTCGGATTGGACGCCGTCGCGCAGATCGCGGTGCCGGTCCTGGTACGCACCGGCGTGGATCGCGGAGTGCTGCAGGGTGCCCGAGACCTGCTGCTGCTCGCGGCGGCCGCGACCGTGGTCGTGGTGCTGCTCGACTGGGCGGTCAACGTCGCCCAGACCCGGGTGACCGGACGTACCGGCGAACGGCTCCTGTACACGTTGCGGGTCAAGACGTTCGCGCAACTGCAGCGGCTCGGTCTGCAGTACTACGAGCGGGAACTGGCCGGCCGGATCATGACCCGCATGACCACCGACGTCGACAGCCTGTCCAACTTCCTGCAGACAGGTCTGGCCACCGCCGTCGTCAGCGGGCTGACCATCTCCGGTGTGCTGGTGGCACTGCTGGTGATCGACGCGGAACTCGCCCTCGTGCTGGTACTCGTGGTGCCCGTCCTCGTCGCGGCCACCGTCGTGTTCCGCCGGAAGTCGGTGCCCGCCTATGCCGAGGCCCGCGACCGCGTCGGGATCGTCAACGCGTACCTGCAGGAGAACGTGACGAACATCCGAGTCACACAGGCATTTCGGCGCGAGGACTACAACGCGGCCCAGTTCGCGCGGCGGGCCTGGGACTTCCGGGAGTCGCGGCTCCGGGCCCAGCGGTACATGGCGCTGTACTTCCCGTTCGTGGAATTCCTGTCCGTGGTCGCGACCGGGCTCGTGCTCGCGGCGGGGACCGCGCGGATCCACACCGGCACCCTGACCGTCGGAACACTGATCGCGTTCGTGCTGTACGTCGAACTGTTCTTCGCTCCCGTGCAACAGCTTTCGCAGGTGTTCGACGGCTACCAGCAGGCGGTCATCGGGCTGGGACGGCTGCGGGGGCTGATGCGGACGCCGACCACGACACCGCAGGCCGGCGAACCGGTCGTCCTCGACCGCATCCGCGGTGGCATCGTGTTCGACGACGTCCACTTCGCGTACGAATCCGGCAAGGGTGAGGCGCTGCGAGGGGTGGAGCTTCACATCGAACCGGGCGAGACGATCGCCCTCGTCGGCCAGACCGGCGCGGGAAAGTCGACGGTGCTCAAGTTGCTCGCCCGCATCTACGACCCCACCGCAGGGGCGGTGCGCGTCGACGGCATCGACACCCGCACGCTGGACCTCGCGTCGTTCCGGCAGCGACTCGGCGTCGTCCCGCAGGAGCCGCACCTGTTCGGCGCCACCGTCCGCGACGCCGTCGCCTACGGGCGGCCCGACGCGACGGACGCGGAGGTCGAGGCCGCCAGCAGGGCCGTCGGCGCCCACGACATGGTGTCCGGGCTGGCCCTCGGATACCTGCAACCGATCGGGGAACACGGGCGCAACCTGTCGGCCGGACAGCGACAGTTGCTGGCACTGGCCCGCGCGGAACTGGTGGACCCCGACATCCTGCTGCTCGACGAGGCCACCGCGTCACTGGACCTGGCCACGGAGGACCGGGTGCGCCGCGCGACCGAGAACCTGTCCCGGCGGCGCACCACCGTCGTCGTGGCGCACCGGCTGAGCACCGCCGCGCGAGCCGACCGGGTGGTGGTCCTCGACGGCGGCCGGGTCGCGGAAGTCGGAACGCACGACGAGTTGCTGGACCGAGGCGGCGTCTACCGGGAACTCTGGGAGGCCTATGCGGCTTCGCCACCCGTGAGTACTTGTTAACCGCGGGACGTTAATAAGTACTCACGGGGCCGAAGGCCATGGTCAGGCGCCGATCGACGCCTTCATCATCGGCAGCATGGCCCACAGCTGGTCCTGCCAGTAGCCCCAGCTGTGGGTCCCTGTCGCCGGGAAGTCGTAGTGCGCGCCGATGCCGAGGGTGTCGAGCCGCACCTGGAACGCACGGTTCTGGGCCAGCGCGATGGCCTCCAGACCCATGCCCGTGCCGACGTTGAAGACGTCGATCGCGGATTGCGGCTGATCGTGCGGTCCGGGGAGGCCTGCGCCCGCCGAGATCCACATCGGCAGCCCGCGCATGAGGGGCGCCGCGACGAACGGGTCGTTCCGCAACCAGGCGGGATCCCACGGCGGGCCCCACATGCAGTCGGCGTTGTAGCCGCCGGCGTCGAGCATCGCGATACGGATCGCCTCGCGCATGCCCGGTGCCGACAGGTTCAGATACCCGGACATCGACCCGGCGAACGTGAACTGGTCGCGGTGGTAGGCCGCGAGGATCAGCGACGCGTTGCCGCCCATCGACAGTCCGGCGATGGCGTTGCTGGTGCGGCTGATGCCGTAATTGGTCGCGAGGAAGTCGGGCAGGTTCTGCGTGAGGAACGACTCCCACTTGTACGTGTACGGCTGGTTGTTGGTGTTGCTGGGCGCGTACCAGTCGGTGTAGAAACTGGACTGCCCGCCGACCGGCTCGACCACGGTGATCCCGTGATCGGACAGCCACGCGGCGTTCGTCTCGTGTTCCCACCCGCTGACGTCGTCGGTCGCGCGGAGGCCGTCGAGGAGATAGAGGGCTTTGTTGCTGCCGTTGTTCGCGAGCCACATGCGGATCTTGATCTGTCCCACCCCGCCGGGGGCGTCGACCCAGTGTTCGCGCAGCCGGCTGTACGGGTCCGCGGACGCCGTCCCGCCGCCGACGAGGACGAACGCGAGAGGCAGGACCACCACCGCAATCATCAGCCGGACGACGCCTCGTAACCAACCGTGTAACGGCTTCGTTGCTGTGACACTCATGGTTCTGCCTCCTGGTAAGTCGTCCCCGGCCAGGTACATACCAGCAACACGGTATTGCGCGGCCCGGAATTCCTCGGCGTTTGCGCAGAATCGTTATGCGACCTGTGAGTACTTGTTAACGTCCCGCGGTTAACAAGTACTCACGGGTCAGTCGACGCGGGCGACCGACGTGATGCGGTGGAGGGTGAACCGGCGGACCGCGCCGCTCGCCGGGTCGAAGGCGTCGAGTTGGCCGCCGCCGACGCTGACGGGATCGACGATGCGGTGCGTAGCCACACCCTGCGCGTCGACGTAACCGATCGTCACGCTGGAGTGTTCGCGCGCCGCGGCGTTGAGCAGGGCGATGGTCGCGGCGCTGCTGGCTCGCGACCCGTCGGACCGGATGCTGCCGGAACCCTTGGCCGACGCCGCCAGATCACCGGCGCGCAGCGTCCGGACGACCGCATCGAGTTGGGCGTCCGTCGCGACGGCCGGGGTGCGGCTCGCGGGGGCCTTGCGCCGGGTCAGGACGCGGGCGCCGCGCGGGCGCAGATCGACGAGGGCACCGGACGAGTCCTCGCCCGCCGGCGCGAACCCGGCCGCCCGCAGTTCGCCCAGCACTTCCCGCAGCGGCGCCTGCGACACCGCCACCGTCGGCGCCAGCGCGCGCAGGGCCAGGGCGGCGGCCACCGGCGACGCCAGGACCTCCGCGAGCAGCGTCGGATCCTCGCAGCGGACGAACGACGCCGCGACACCGGCCCGGAGCCGGCCGTGCCGCCGCGCGACGTCGTCGATCAGATACGACAGCGACTGCGGGACGGGCGTGCGCGACCGCGTCGCGAAGAGGCTGTGCAGTTCCGCCGCCGTCATCCCGACGTCGAGAGCGCGCCGGACGCTGTCCTCGCTGATCCGGTACATCGACGCCGCGCCGGCGGACTCGATGTCGGCGACGAGCGTGATCTGCTCCAGCAGGTCCGGGGTCAGCGGTCCCGGGGCGACGACGGTGAGGTCGGCCTGAACGAGGACGTGGTCGACGGGTTCGGGCAGCGACGCGTGCATCTCGGCCTCGGCGTCGCCGCCGTGGAGCAGCGCACGTCCGGGGGAGCTGAGTGCGCCGCGGGCGACGAGTCCGAGTGTCGCGGCCTCCTCGAGGGTGCGTTCCACCGCGTGGACCCGCAGCCGGGCACCCCAGCGGGGTCGGCGCCAGGCGAGGAGGCGACTGACCTCGGCGGGGTCGGCCGAGTGCCCGCTGCCCAGTTCGGCCAGCAGCCCGAGGATCGCCTGCCGGTCCCGCGGCGCGGACGGCGCGCGCACTTCCTCGGACAGCGCGGCGACCGGTTTGTCGTTGGCGTCGCGCATGCCGATGAACCACGCCATGCGCGGCAGTTCCAGCCACGCCGCGGCCAGTGCGTGCCACCGCCGGGCGACCGGGGAGGTCAGCCAGTTGTCGACCGCGGTGGTCGGGGCCCAGTAGTTCTCCCCGGTGTCGGACGTCGGGGCCGGGTCCGGGGTGCCGCTCGCGATCAGTCCCGCGGCCGACAGCAGTTCGACGAGCAGGCTCAGCCGGTTCTCGTCGATGCCGGACGTCTTGGCGATCCGCCGCAGTTCCCGGACCCCGAGACCACCCGCCCGCAGCGCCGGTGCCGGGATCTCGCCGAGCGCCTTGACGACGTCCTCGCAGTGGCGGACCAGTTCGAGAGCCTCACCGGCGGCGGCGGCGTTGATGTCGGCCGGCTTGTGTTTGCGGCCCGTCACACCGGGCGCGGCCAGCGAGGTGGGGTCGAAGACGGCCTCCCCGCGCAGGACCTGCCGCACCTGGAACGGCAATTCGACGGTCTCGTCGTCGATCCACCGCAGCAGCCCGGCGGCGAGGAGCCGCTGAACAGGACGGTCGGGGGGTGTCCCGGGAGCCGCGTCCCGGGTCCGTCCGATCGAACTCGACTTCGCGAGCGTCTCGAGGATGTCCCGTTCGGCGGTCTGCAGTCCCGCCAGCGCCGCCGTGATTCCGGCCTCGTCGAGCGTCTCGACGGGTTCGGCGCTGCGTCCGACGCGCCACGGGATGGTGGCCACGACCGCGGGAACGATCCGCAGCGACGTCTTGTCGCCCCAGACGATCCCGACGGACCGCAGGCCGTCGAGGGTGGCGTCGACGGTCTTCTTCGTCGCCCGCGACCCCACCGCCTCCTGCAGGGTGGCCCGGGGCACGGGCACCTCGTCGGCGCGCTCGAGCGCCAGGAGTTCGAGGACACCGAAGTCCAGGGACGTGAGGTTGTCGGCCGCACGGGCGACCGAGGCCCGTTGCTCGGCGCGGCCGGCGAGGACGACGATCGTGGCCGGCGGCGGGACCGCGAGATCGGGGCGCCTGCGGAGCAGATCCGTCAATTCTGCGTCGCTGCGCGCGGCCAGCCAGTCCGCGAGCGTCGCGGCGCCGCGGGGGGAGACTGCGGTGCCGTTGGTGCTCGCGGTGGTGTCGTCGGTGTCGGTCATCGACTATCAGATTAGAGACCTGGGCTGTACGTCGCCGAATGCTCCTGTCAAAATGGCACCGTGGCTAACAATTCGAAGAAGCAGTATGTGGATCCAGGGTGGCCCGAAACCGCCGATGGAGATCACGCCGTGACCGAACTGTCGTCGACCCGTGCGGGCGGATTGTCCCCGTTCGGCGAGGACACCGAGTTCCCGTTGCCGGCGGAGTCGTTGCCGTACGCGCACCCGCACACGGTGATCAACCGCTGACCATGCGACAGAAGAGGGGCCCTGCACCGGATCGGTGCAGGGCCCCTCTTCTGTGAGTTGCGGGGATTACCGCGGGAGCAGTCCCTTGTTCGCGTCGATGAGCTGCAGGATCTGGGGATCGATCGCGATGCCCTGGGCCTTGACGGCCTCGATCGCGCTGTCGACGACACCGGCGTACTGCGAGGTGCCGCCGTTGGTGCTGGGGATGCCGCCCGTGATGTCGGGGA
>NZ_JARJBD010000159.1:0-12094 GCF_029269925.1 Rhodococcus sp. T2V | reverse complement strand
ACCGCCGAAGCGCTACCCGCAGCGCGGGCGGTGATGGATCCGTTCCACGTATTGCGCTTGGCGGCGGAGGAGCTCACCGTGTGCCGGCAACGGATCCAGCAGGCCACCTGTGGGCATCGCGGTCGAGTCGGGGACCCGCTGTACGGGATCCGGCGGATCCTGCTCACCCGCACCGACCTGCTCACCGACAAGCAGAAGGACAAACTCGCCACCGCACTCGACGGTGACGATGCACACCTGCCGGTGGAAGTGACCGCGTGGTGCTACCAGGACCTGATCGCCGCCTACGCCGACACCAACAAGCGCGCCGGGAAGCTGGCGATGTTCAAGTGCCTCAAACGGATCCGAGCCGGTCTACCCGCAGGGTTGGAGGAGTTGGCACAACTCGGCCGCAGTCTGTGGAAACGCCGTAGTGAGATCCTCGCCTACTTCGATGTCGGGGTGTCGAACGGTCCGGTGGAGGCGATCAACGGCCGTCTCGAGCATCTTCGTGGCATCGCGCTCGGGTTCCGGAAATCTCGACCACTACATCTTGCGGTCGTTGATCCACTCCGGACAGCTTCAGGAGCGAATCAACGCACTCTGAAACGAGAAGAGCCGATAAACCGAGTCGCCAATCGCGGTCGCCGACGGTCCGGAAAAGCCGCTGCGGGTCGACAGGTATATGCGTGTCGTGCCGTCGGGCCCGAGAAATTCGTCGTTGATTCCGTTGATGTATCGAGGCCCGATGCGGTTGTAGAGATCGGACGCGTGAATCTTCGAATGCAGGTACGCACCGGTGACCCCATACATATTTGCACGTGGTGTAGACCCAGTTCGGTTCACAGGCAATTAGCCCGGTCGGCGCTTGTTCGAACTGTGACGCCATTACCTCCATCATCGACGTGTATGAGTACGAGTAACTCTTACGAGAGTTCAGCACGAACTTCAGCGCGCCTGGCTCGCTGAATTGTAAGTCGCGATTGATGCGCTCGTAGGCACCCAGGTTGGTCGACAGCCATTCTGACAGCATGATGTTCTGTTTGATGACTGGATCGGAATCTATACTCAGATTCCCCCAGAGGTTTTCCCAGAACCAATACTTCCATACCAGAGGTTGTTGATGCTTCCTGATTAGGGCCCGCTGTGCTTCGCTCACGTACCCTCGGAATGCGGGCATGCGGGTATATTGCAGCGACTGCAACGAACGCATGTATCCCGTCATCGCGTAGCGAACCGCAGACTCGCGGAATTGGTCGACGAGTTCGTAATTCGACCAGTCGTTGGACTCTTGCAGGCCGATATCGACAATGCGCCGGGTCATGGCCAACTCGGCTGCGTCGAGTTCCTCGGCCACCCGAATCTCAGGTGAATCGTCGCCTCGTAGGGGCAGAGCTACGGTCGACAAGTACCCGTTCACGGCTTTGCCTTTGGCCTGCTGTTCCCGCAGTAGCGCCTGTCGGCGCTTTCGTTCCACGGCGTACAGCGCTGTGCTGGCCAAGGCTGCAACGGCCGGCACAGCAGGCAGGGTACGGCTCTCGGGCTTTGCGGTGATTCCAGCATGAGCTGCGGTGCCCAACCACGCGATTGGCGGGGCGACATTCACTCTGCCGCGAAGAACCTGGTGGCGTTGGTGCGGGCCGGTGCGCTGTTCCACAAGGGCAAGCACCTCGAACGCCCCGTCGAGATCACCCCGGACCCGTCACCGGACACGCCGGTATCCGAGGTCGCCTGACACACCCCGATCCACAGGATTTGACGATTCCTCAATTCTCTTCGGTGTCGAACGCCAGGACCTGCGAATCGGCGCGTTGTCAAACGACTTGAAAAAGGATACTTTTCTTCGAGTCGCTCAAAGTGCGACCGAAGTCGCTCGGTGTGCCCCGAGCTCCGAGGAGGTGGAGAGCGATGTGACGAGCAAGTCCTTGAACGGTATGTGCATCCTGGATCCGACTCACTGCCGATCAGGGCCGGAAACCATCGCGGTGTTAACCGCGTTCGGTGGCAGATGCGATCAAAGTCGGGGCTGTCCAGCGACTGACAGGCACACCTGCGCGCATCAGCCGGACTTCGGATGCTGCCGGGTCTTGCAGTGCGGGATTGGACTGGCGAATGCCGACGCTTCGACATTTCGCAGACCGAAGCGTTGACCGCCTTTGTCGGTGGTTCGACCCTGACCGGTGCGGAACCGTCGGGACCTGAGTACTTGGATCATCGGAACTTAGCTCGTCGATCGCTGTGCTGTGGCGCACGTCATTCAAAAATAAGTATACTAACTGTCGTGAAGTGGATCGCGTTCAGCATCGTTGGCGGAAGCATCTAGCAGACCGTTGTGAGGGGCGATCCGACATCGAGGACATTTGGAGAACGTGTGGAGGCGGGAGCTTTGGTCGAAGTGTGTGCAATCGACCAGGCGGCCGACCGATCCAATGCAAATGCCGGTGCCGACACTCGTGAGTGGACACAACGTCACGGCAATTACGATCGGAGAACGTGCGACGACCTATATGCCTCGTGCCCCTGACATCCACCTGAAAAAGTTGAACTGCAACACCGATCCGGTACAACTCGAAAGCGGACAAATGCCATCTGTCGATACAAAAACCCAAACCGACACGGGCGAAGCAACCCGGAGTGAAATAACCGCTCGCGCCGCGCTGCTTCTTAGTCCCGAACGCAACGAACTGACCCTAGCTGAGATCGTTTTGGACAGTCCGAACAAAGACGAAGTTCTGATAGGTGTTCGAGCTTCCAGTCTGTGCCACAGCGACTGGAATTTCGTCGAGGTGGATTACGGAAGGCCGTATCCAGAACTCCTCGGCCATGAGTTCTCGGGGGTGGTCGAAGCTGTCGGGTCGGATGTTGTCGGTGTGGCGGTGGGGGACCACGTCGTAGCCTGCCCGATCTCGGCGTGCGGGCGCTGCGAAAGGTGCGTCGAGGGTGACAGGATCGCGTGTCGCCATCCCGAGCAGTCTGTGCGCGGGCCCCAGCAGAGTCCGCGGGTCACGCATGGCGATACGCCAGTCTGGACGCTCTCGGGTTTGGGTGGTTTTGCCACACGTGCACTCGTGCACCAGAGTCAGGTGGTGACGGTCGATCCATCACTGCCTTTCGACCGGGCAGCAGTTCTCGGTTGTGCGGTTGCGACAGGTGCCGGGGCAGTCATACGTAGTGCCGAAGTGCAACCCCGAGACACAGTTATCGTGTTCGGTGCCGGCGGTGTCGGCCTGGCTGCAGTCCAGGCGGCGGCTCTCGTCGGCGCACGAAAGGTGATCGTGGTCGACGTAACCGATGAAAAGCTGGAGTTTGCACGCCGATTCGGAGCCACTCACGTCGTCAACGCAATCGAACAGAACGTCGAAGAGGTCGTCTCCGCGATAACCAACGGGTTCGGGGTCGACCATGCATTCGAGGTGACCGGGCTGCCGAAGCCGCTCGAACAGGCTTACGGTGTCCTCGGTCGAGGAGGCACCGTATACCTGGTCGGCATGCAGCGGTTGGGCAGTTCGTTCGACCTGCCGTCCAGTGATCTGCGCAGCGAGCGCGCGGTCCGGGCGGTCATGGCGGGCTCGAGTAACTTTGCGACTGACATCCCATACTACGCGGAACTCTACCTGCAAGGTCGATTCAACCTCGATGACCTTATCCAAAAACACATTTCGCTCGAGGACATCAACGCAGGGTACGCCGAATTGCTTGCCGGGTCGGTTGCAGGGCGCACGGTGATCATCATGTAGGCCTGCGTTAGCCTCGGGCTCTCGTACGTCCAGTTGAACAGGAGGTCTTTATAGATCGGTTTGTTCGTAACTCGACTTTCGCAGTTCGGGGACTCGGTGACCGTTCGCGGAGGTCGTCTGTGACTGCTGATACCTGTGTTTCTCATGAGGTCGTCGGCGTGTCTGCGTGATCTTGGTCCGACCATTTCGATCAGAACCGGATCTGGCTCGCCCTGGTCACCCTCGCCGTCGAGGTCACCGCATGGATGCAGATGCTCGCTTTCGCCGATCATGATGCGAAAAGATGGGAGCCGAAACGACTACGACTGCGGCTGTTCTCGATCGCCGGCCGCATCGCCCGCCACGCACGAAAAGTGCATCTGCGGCTGTCCACCCACGCACCCTGGATCGAGGTGCTGATCACCGCGTTGGCCCGTCTCAACGCGATCCCCGACCCTCTCTGACCAGTACCAATCCGACTGCCGAGACGAAAGGAAATCAACTTTCGGGGCCCTGGACCCCGACGACCACCCGACCGCGTCGGGCGACCGCGCGTTGCCGAGCACCGAATCCATGCCCGAAACACCCAACCCGAAACTGATCAGAGCGACACGTCAGACGCATGCAAGATCGAGGTTAGCGCAGGATCGGCTGGGCACTGGAAGCTCAACCTGAACTGCTCACCGGCGCTGGCTATCTCGCTCCCGTTCGGGCGATCGTTCCGTTGATCGAGGCCCTTCACGCCGCGGACGTCGCCGGGATCGTCCGACCGGCATGCCCCCGCTGCCACCGGGTCGTCCGGATCGACAAACCCCTCGACGGACAACGCGTCTGCCGCACCTGCATCGCCCACAGCCGTGTCGAAGAATGCACACGCTGCGGTGCGAACCGCGAGCCCGCGACACGAGACGAACAGGGCCGGCCACTCTGCCCGAACTGCCTGGTCGCCGACCCTGACAACCTCGAAGTCTGCCTCAACTGCGGGCGCCGCCGGCCAGTCAGCACCCGCACGCCGGACGGCCCCATCTGCGTAACCTGCCCGCCCCTCCCGACTGCTGTGTGTTCGATCTGCGGCGACGAAAAGCCCTGCGGCACCTCCCGAACCACCGGACGACCGTGGTGTCCTGCCTGCCAGAATCGCACGGCACTGTGTTGTTCCTGCGGCCGGACCGCGGCCATCGTCTCAGGCACCCTGGACCAGCCACGCTGCGAGGACTGCACCACCCTCGCCGTCTGGCATGACTGCCCGACCTGCAGCGACCCCGCGCACCCGCATCCCGGGCAGTGCGGCCGATGCGTGATCCACCAGGGCCTCAACGAAATCCTGGGCCCGCCTTCGGCGTCTCTGCATCCCGGGCTGCAAGCGCTGCGGAACAACATCGCGACCGCCGAGCACCCGATCACCGCGATGCGATGGCTGAGGAAGAAGTCCGTTGCGCCCGTCCTGGCCGACCTCGCCGCCGGTCGGCGGGCGCTGACTCACGAAGCTCTGGACGAACTGCCCGACAGCCAGGCTCTCGCTCACCTGCGGCAGGTTCCCGTCGGTGTCGGCGCCCTGTCCGAACGTGACGAGCACATGATCCGCGCTGAGCAGCTGGTCGGCCGCGTGGTGGCCGCCCAGTCGGATCCCGAACAGCGCAGCGTGCTGCACCGCTACACAACCTGGCAGCTCGTCCGCCGATTGCGGCTGCGCAACAACGGCGCCCTCACCACGATCCAGCAGTTCAACTCGGTCCGGCAACGCATCTACGGAGCCGTCGCCTTCCTCGACTGGCTGACCGATCACCAGCTCGCCCTCGACACCTGTCAGCAAGCCGACCTCGACCAATGGCTCACCGACGACACCGCGGTCAACCGCGGCTCCGCCGGGCACGTCATACGCTGGGCCCACAAGAACAAGTTGATCAGCGTCCGCATCCCCGCCCGCCGCTGGATGGGCCCCACCCGGCCGCTCGATGACCAACACCGGTGGGACATCGCGCGGCGGCTGCTGCATGACGACACGATCAAGGCCGAAGACCGGCTCGCGGGCCTGCTCGTGCTTGTCTACGCCCAAACCTCGGCAGCAATCTCGCGGATGACCATCGTCGACCTCGAGGTCAGCAATGACGCCGTCCGGCTGCACCTGGGCTCCTCACCCATCTGTCTTCCCCACCCTGTCGACGAGCTTGCACAAGCGGTCGCCGCAAAACGCAAGGGTCACGCGACAATCGGTGCATTGACACCATCGCTCTGGCTGTTCCCGGGCGGGCAGCCCGGCCGGCCCATCAGCACCGGTGCCCTCGTCCAGCGACTGCACAAGCTCGGCATCCGGCCCGGCGCCGACCGCAGCACCGCCCTGTTTCAGCTCGTCACCGAGATCGCCGCTGCGATCCTGGCCCGCACCCTCGGCATTCACACCGATGTCGCCGTCGCATGGCAGCGACTGTCAGCCGGTGACTGGACCAACTACGCCGCCGAGATCAGCCGACGATCATCGAGAGGATGAGGCATTCGGACAGTTTGAATATCCGACGTCACCGTTATTCGCCACTGACGACATGATGCGCCACGCCATCGACGCAGCCACCCCCGCCATCGACACCGCCGCGCCCGACAGCCTGACCGACGAGAAACTCCGAGCCCTCTACAGCCTTCGCTGACCCCTCAACGTTAAGCCGAGGAATCAGTAACACGCCTCAATCCGCACAACACAACTCGCCGTTTCTCGGCTTAATCCAGACCCCGCTATAATCGCCGTGAAAGACTTCGCCACGAACGTCACCGCCGCGGGTGCGCACCGCCATCTCGATCGCGTCCGGTACGAATTCGGTGCGCATGTGGTCGGCGATGGACCAGCCCCACCACGCGCCGCGAGCAGATGTCGATCACCTTGGCCAGAAACAACCACGACCTGTTTCGCCGAAGGCGCCAGATTCGCCTGCCGGGCGCAGGTATCCTCCGGTGTGGACGGTGAACACGTTCGACTGACGCCTTGCCTATGCGTGATCGGCCCGCTCGGTCAGGACGCCGCCGACAGGTAGGCGTGCTCGACGTCGTCGATCCGGGCGAGTAGTTCGTCGCGAGTTCCCTCGATTACGACCTGCCCTTGCCGCATCACGTAGCCCCGGTCGCACAGGTGCAGGGCGCGCCGGACCTGCTGCTCCACGATCAGCACGGCGACACCGTGGTCGGCGGCGTCACGCAGCACCTTCATCAGCCGGTCGACGATCAGCGGCGCGAGGCCGAGCGATAGTTCGTCGGCGGCGATCACACTCGGATTCGTGGCAAGAGCGCGGGCCAGCGCGACCATTTGCTGCTCGCCTCCGGACAGTAGACCGACTCTGCGGTTGAGCAGCGGCTTCAGCTCGGGCATGAAGTCAACGGCACGGTCGACGCCGCCTGCGCCGAGCTTCAAGTTCTCTTCGACGGTCATTGTCATGAGGACGCACCGCTCTTCGGTGATGTACGCGAACCCGTCCCGCGAGCGTTGCGACAGGGCGCCCTGCGCCGGTTGCCCATTGAGAAGGACCTCGCCGCTCACGGGAGGCAGTCCGCCGGCCAGTCCCAGTAGCGTCGTCGACTTCCCCGCGCCGTTTGCGCCGACAAGCACCACGATCTCGCCGGGGTCGACGCTGATGTCGACGTCGCGAACGACGGGCAGACTGCCGTAGGCCAGGACCAGTCCGCGTGCCTCGAGCGCATGTGAACCCGTGCTGTTCGGGATGGCGTCGCTTCGGTGCTGCGGCCCGGATGAGAACAAACCATGCATGTGAGCTCCTTGAGTAGGGTCGTCGATCGTCGACCAGGAGTTAGAGGATACCTAATATCGGCCGCTTGGGGGCACTACTCGCCTGCGGGGGTGCCCTCGGGTGTTTGCGAAAAATTGGTCGAATCTGCAGCGTGCAAGCGATAGGTGTGAGGAGGGTGGCATGCTGCTCGTGGGCTTCGGCGGGAGGCTCTGGGCGAGTTCCTCCGAACCGTTACTCAAGAAACGCCTAGAAAAGAGTGTACGAAATAGCTTGTAGGGGGCGCGTCGGATTGGTACTGTCAACCCGGCGAAACAGTGTGTTGGCCGTCACATAGGTGGATCGACGAAGGAGTGGTCACAGGAATGCGTAAGTTTTGGATCCGGGTGATGATCGTCGTGGCCGCCGTCGCGATGGGGGTCTCGGCCTGCGCCGCAGACGACGGGACTTCTGGCTCGGGCGTCAAGGTCTATGGAATTCTGACGACTCAGTCGTCGTCGTTCGGTTTCCCGGAAATGGCTGACGCCATGCAGGCGCGGGTCGACGCGGTCAACGCAGCAGGCGGTGTCAAGGGGCAGAAGATCGACCTGACGATCTGTAACGATCAAGGCGATGTGAATATCGCGGCGCAGTGCGCGCAGAAGGCGGTAACCGATCACGCCGTCGCCGTTACAGGCGGCCTTACGTTTCAGACAGCAGCGATCATCGGCGTCCTGGACCGTGCAGGCATCCCATACATCGGCGTCAATCCGAGCACCCCGACCGACTACACCAGTAAGAGCGTGTTCAACATCGGCGGCGGTAGTCCGGTTGCGTACCCGGCGCTCGGTCAGGCGTTGGCGGAGAAGTTCCACTGCCGGAAGATCGACACCATTGCGACGATGACACCGACGGGACAGTCGAACGCCACACTCGTCGCCAGCGGCGCAGGCAATTCAGCAGGTAAGACGTTCAGCACTCCGGCTGTGACGACAGACTTCGCGCCGGTGGTCGACTCGGTCGTGTCCGATGGCGCGGACTGCGTCACCCTCCTCATGGGACCGCAACTGGCGGTGAAGGCGATTCCGGTGCTCAGGCAGTCCAGTTCGACCATCCGCATCGGTGCTAACGCCTCCGGGATCTCGCCCAGCATGATCAAAGACCTCGGCGACAGCGTCAACGGCACCGTGCTGGTCGACAGCTTCTTCCCGGTCAGTAGTGACGCGCCCGGTGTGGTCGCGTTCAACGAGGAGATGAAGCAGTACAAGCCGTCAACGGAGATCAACACCCTGACCCTGCAGGGCTGGTCGAGTGCGAGCCTGTTGGTGAAGGTTCTGGAGGGGCTCGATGGTGCGCCGACGGCAGAATCGGTGACCGCTGCGCTCAACGCGATGGGGCCGGTGGATCTGGGCACGACGAATCCAGAGCTGTCTTTCAAGTCGCCGCTCGACTCGAAGACGTACCCGCGGATCGTCAATACGAAGTACGCGGTCGAAGAGGTCAGGGACGGGAAGTCGACTCTCGTGTCGCCGGACTGGTCCGATGTGCACGACCGGCTGATCGCACAGTAGTCACCGTGCATGACTCAAGAAATGCAAGAGGCTGATTCACATGACTGAGATCATTCAATTCGGCATCCTTGGCATCTCGGCGGGCGTGATGTTGGCGCTCTCGGCCGTCGGTGTCGTCGTGGTCTACCGCGGGTCGCGCGTGCTCAACCTGGCCCACGGTTCCATCGGTGCAGTCGGCACATTCACGTATTGGCAGGTCTCCGTCGGGTGGGGTGCTCCCTACGTCGTTGGACTGCTGTCGGGTATTGCGATGTCGGCAGCCGTCGGCCTGTTGGTCTATGGCGCGGTGATCCGCCCGATGGGCAATGCATCCGTCGTGTCCCGCGTGGTCGGCACGCTCGCCGTAGTGGTTGTCCTGCAAGCAGGCATGCAGCTTCTGTACGGATCGAATCTGCGGACGGTCCCCTCCGAGCTCCCGCGCGGGACGTGGACGATCGGCGATATTCGGATCGGGCAGGATCGCCTGATCCTGATCGCCATCGCATTGATCCTGTTCGCCGCCCTCGCCGTCTTCTATCGGCGTTCGGCGTTTGGGCGCGAGACGAACGCTGTCGCCGAGAACGTCGTAGTCGCGGCGATCCTCGGGATCAGGGTGGGGCGGGTCGCCGCCATCAACTGGGCTCTAGGGTCGGCGCTGTCGGGCCTGTCGGGAATCCTGCTCGCGCCAATCATCGGTGTCCAGATCGCCGTCCTGACGCAGTCGTTGGTCGCCGCACTCGCCGCAGCCCTGCTCGGTCGCCTGACGTCCTTCTCGCTCACCTTGCTCGGCGGCGTCGTGATCGGTATCGCCCAGGCCGAGGTGACCCGGTACGTCTCAACACCGGGATGGGCGGCGGCGATCCCCTTGATCGTTCTTGTGGTGGTGATGTCGTTCCGGTCCGACGGGGTGCAACTGCGTTCGGCACTACGCGAGCGCAAGGCAAACGTCGGCAGCGGCAGAATCCGCTGGAAGCCCGTCGGCGCCGTGGCCGTCGTCGTTCTTGTGTTGATCTGGGCAGTCGCGAGCGTCAAGTATGTGAACGCCATGTCGGTGCTGTTCGCGGTGGCTGTCATCCTGCTCAGCTGTGTGGTGGTGACTGGGTACGCGGGACAGATCTCGGTCGCGCAGTTCACTCTTGCGGGGATCGGTGCGGTAATCGCCGGCCGCCTCGTCTGTGGTTCGCTGGGGCTGAACATGATCTGGGCGATGGTGATCGCCGCGGTCATCATGTTCCCCGTCGGCATCTTGATCGGTCTGCCGGCTCTTCGATCGCGCGGCGTGAACCTTGCCATCATGACGATGAGCGTTGCCTTGACCGTCCAAGAAGTACTGTTCCTCAACAACTCGTGGACAAAGGGCTCGGTCGACGCGATGTTCACGCCACCGCCGCCGAGCATCTTCGGCTGGAAGTTCGACGCGTTCGAGAACCCTCGCGGATATGCGACCGTCGCACTGGTGGTGCTCTTCGCCTGCGCCCTGTTCGTCGCTGCTCTACGTCGGAGCAGGTTCGGTCGCCAACTGTTGGCGCTCCGCTCCAACGAACGCGCGGCATCGGCAGTGGGAATCAACGTCGCGAGCCGAAAACTGCTCGCCTTCGGAGCAGGCTCGTCACTGGCCGCCATCGGTGGTGTGGTTCTGGTGTTCCAGCAGTTCGTCCTGACCTATGACTCGGGATTCGACGTGTTCTCGTCGATCAACGGCCTGGTCTACACGACGCTCGGTGGCATCGGATACATCTTCGGCCCGATCATCGGTGCGCTCGCGGCACCGGGCAGTGTCGTCGGAACGATCTTCTCGTCCGCGGGTGACAAGGCGACTCTGTGGGTGGCGTTCATCGGCGGAATCATGACGATTCATATGCTGATCGTCGCGCCGGACGGTGCGTTCAAACTGAACGCCGATCTGGTCAAACGGCTCACTCGGAGATTTCGCCAGGATCCCGATCCCGACCTGGCAGGCGTGTTTCCACCGGCTCGTGAGGTGTCGCCGCTGACCGGCCACCGGTTAGACGTCGAAGGCCTGGTCGTCAAGTTCGGTGGCGTCACGGCGGTGGACGGGGTGAACCTGACGGTGGAGTCGGGGCGGATCACGGGACTGCTCGGGCCGAACGGTGCGGGTAAATCGACGGTGATCGACGCGGTGACCGGATACGTGAGCCCGCAGTCGGGGACCGTGTCTCTCGACGGCCGGAAGCTGAACAGCGAGAGCGTGCACCGTCGGGTGAAGTCGGGCCTGGGTCGTACCTTCCAAAGCCTCGAGCTGTTCGACGAAATGACCGTCGAGGACAACATCCGGACGGCCGCCGAGGTATACCGGTCCGCCGTCAAGGGGCTGTTGGGGCGCGGGGGCGACGACCCGGTGTACGAGCGCGCGGCGGCAGTTGTCGAGGCGTTCGAGTTGACCGACGATCTGCACCGTCACCCGACGGAGCTCCCATACGGTCGGCGTCGCCTCGTCGCGATCGCCCGGGCGATCGCCGGGGCGCAGACCATCCTGTGTCTGGATGAACCCGCAGCGGGATTGGGGAGCGTGGAGGCACGCGAGCTCGGTACGATGCTGAAAAAGATCGCGATGGAGTGGGGCGTTGGTGTTCTATTGGTGGAGCACAACGTGGAGCTGATGATGGAAGTCTGCGACACCATTACTGCCATCGAGTTCGGGAAGCATCTCGCGACTGGCACGCCGCAGGAGATCAGACAGCATCCCGACGTGGTGCGCGCGTACCTGGGCGAGGCGACCGAGTCCGAGACCGACGACGCTCGGTTGACCGAGTCGAGTAGTCTGTAGCGATTGCCGTTCGAAGTTCTGGACCCCGCCAAGTCTGCCGACTCGGCGGGGTCCAGATCATTTCGGCCGTTCCCATTTCGGGCTGTCACCACGACCGGCTGCGCGGCTGCTCGGTTGCGGCGTCGAGATCGAGCAGGCGGGTGGGCAGCACATGTTCGAGGCGTCGCGACTGGAAGCGCCAGCCGTCGGGGGTCCGGGCGAACTCGTCGCGATAGCGGCTATCTCGGCACCATCACCGGTGTGGAACCAGCCGCCGTCGAGGGCGGCCGCCGTCTCCTCCGGCTGTTCCCAATATCCCGTGAACACGACGTTGGACCGTGCGAGCAGTTCGCTCGCAGCACCGGTCTGCGGATC
>NZ_JARJBD010000158.1:0-13033 GCF_029269925.1 Rhodococcus sp. T2V | reverse complement strand
GCTGAACTCTACGGGCGGATCCTCGCCGGCAACGAACCCGACGTCCCCTTCATCTAGCAAAAGACAACGTGTGCAATCACCTTGCACGACATGCAGTCACGGTGACGACCACGGGCTGCAGGAGGAAAGGAATCAGATCGATGAGTAGTGAGAGCGATTCACTTCAGCACAGTTTCAAAGAGGCTATGGCTCACGTGGCGACGCCGGTCGCGGTCGTGTCCTCCGTGGACGGAGGACTGCCCGTCGGAACAACGGTCAGCGCCTTCATGTCGCTGTCGATGACCCCACCGATGGTCCTGGTCTCCCTGGACAAGGGTTCGGAGACGCTCGAACTCGTGGCGACTTCGCGGCGGTTCGGCCTGAACGTCCTCGCCAGCGACCAAACGTCGACCGCACTGAAGTTCGCGAAGAAGGGCGGTGTGGGGAAGTTCAACGGCGTCCGTTGGGACCTGGATCACGAGGTGCCCCGGATCACCGGCGTCGCCGGCTGGGTGGCATGCACCGTGGAGCAGATCGTCGAAGGCGGTGACCACATGATCGTCCTGGGCAACGTTGTGGCGGCCGAACACGTTCACGGCGAGCCCCTCACCTACCACGGACGCGTGTTCGGAACCCACTCCGCCATCGAAGTGCTGCAGTAACCCATTCCGCCGCTCGTGAGCCCTCCGGACTTGGGTCCATACTCACGACGGAGCTTGGCACATTGCCCATCCCGCTGTCTGAGGCAAGGTATGAACTGGGCATTATGCTCAACTTTCTGGATAGTTCTTGCGCAGTACGGGATCCTGATTCACTGTTATAACAACTTCGCGCACAACAAGGACGATGCGGCGACAGATCCGCCGCCCTCAGTCCTCCGGCCGCGCCGATCGTGCCCACCCGCTCCCGATCGGCTCGGCCGTCCCGCCGTTCAGCCGTACCCGATTGCGCCCCGCGCAACATTTCGCATGTTAGGAAAGAGATTCCGATGCACAACGCCCTGTCCGTCGCTCACGGGACCGAGACCCCGGCCGCACAGACCGGCGGTTCGGTCGATCTGGAGACGCTCGAAGCGATTCAGCAGCGCGTGTTGTGGCTTTCGACGTCGATGATCCACCACGCCAACCGAATCCGCCCAAACCCCACGGGTCTGAAGGTGGGTGGCCACCAGGCGTCGTGCGCGTCGATTGTCTCTATCATGACCTCGCTGTGGTTCGAGCAGCTCCAGCCCGGCGACCGGGTGTCGGTCAAGCCCCATGCCTCGCCGGTACTGCACGGCATCAACTACCTGCTCGGTGAACTCGACGAGAAGTACCTGACCACGCTGCGGGAGTTCGGCGGCCTGCAGTCCTATCCCAGCCGTTCCAAGGATCCCGATACCGTCGACTACTCGACGGGCTCTGTCGGCATCGGTGCCACCGCCCCGATCTGGGGGGCGATGGCCCGCCGCTACGTCGAAACCACCACCGGCGGCGCCGGCACCGGCCGCCAGTACTCGCTGGTCGGTGACGCGGAACTGGACGAGGGCGCGGTGTGGGAGGCGATCCTCGACCCGGGCATCGCCGATCTCGGTGAGATCGTGTGGATCGTGGACCTGAACCGGCAGTCCCTCGACCGAGTGATTCCGAACATCGCCGCGCGCCGGTTGGAGAAGATGTTCGAGGCCGCCGGCTGGCAGGTGATCACCGTCAAGTTCGGCAAACTGCTCGAAGAGCTGTTCACCCGGCCCGGTGGAGAGTCGCTGCGCACCCGGATCCTCGAGATGCCGAACCCCGAATACCAGCGGTTGCTGCGCTGCAGCGCCGACGAGGTCCGCACCCGCCTGCCCGGCGACGGCCCCGGTAGCACCGAGATTTCCACCCTGATCGCCGGTCTCGACGACGCCACCCTGACTGCGGCCATCCGCAACCTCGGTGGCCACGACCTCGCTGCGCTGACCGCCGCGTACCAGCAGATCGACGACACCCGCCCGACGGTGATCATCGCCTACACCATCAAGGGCTACGGCCTGCCCACCCAGGGACACCCCCAGAACCACTCGTCACTGCTGTCGGTCGAGGAATACACCTCGCTCGCCGCCGATCTGGGAATGGACTCGGCGAACCCGTGGGGCCGGTTCGCCGCGGACTCCGAGGCAGGGCGGCGATGCGCGAGTAACGCGGACCGGCTGCGCCGCGAGCCTATCCCGGCGTTGCCCGACCTCACGATCCCCGCCGACATCGGCCGCACCCCGAAGGGCACGGCCACGACCCAGGCCGCCCTCGGCCGGGTTCTACTGGACCTGACCCGCGAGGCGCCGGAGGCCGCGAAGCGAGTGGTCACGGTCAGCCCTGACGTCAGCTCCACGACCAACCTGGCGGGGTGGGTCAACAAGGTCGGCGTGTGGTCGGCGGCCGAACGCCACAACTGGTTCGCCGACGACGCCGAAACGATCATGCACTGGCGGGAAAAGCCCACCGGTCAGCACATGGAACTGGGCATCGCGGAAACGAATCTGGTCGGGCTGATGGGTGAGCTCGGCGCCACCTGGAGCCGCTGGGGCCAGCCCCTGTTCCCGATCGGGGTGATGTATGACCCGTTCGTCGAACGCGCCCTCGAGCCGTGGTCGTACGGGATCTACGCCGGCGGCCAGTCCATCCTGGTCGGAACCCCCTCCGGTGTCACCCTGGCCGCCGAAGGCGGTGCGCACCAGTCGATCAAGACCCCGTCGATCGGCCTGGAACAGCCGGGGTGCATCAGCTACGAACCGGCCTTCGCGATCGACACCGAATGGGCGCTGCTGGCCAGTATCGGCCGCCTGGGTCGCCCGGACGGCACCTCCGCCTACTTGCGGCTGTCCACCCGACCGGTCGATCAGACCCTCGCCGCGGTGCCCACGGATCCGGCGGCCCGCGAACGCCGCCGCCGTCAGGTCGTCGCCGGCGGCTACCCCCTTGTTCGCCGGCAGGGTGCCCAGGTCACGATCGTAGCGATGGGGACGATGATGACCGAGGCGATCGCGGCTGCGGATCGTCTCGAGCAGGCCGGTGTGCTCGCGGACGTCGTCTGCATCACCAGTCCGGGATTGCTGTTCGAAGCCGTGCAGGCACGGCAGGGCCGCGGCCAGGGGGAAAGCTGGATTCTCGACCAACTCTTCCCCGCCGATCGCGCCACCCCGATGGTCACCGTTCTCGACGGTCACCCCCACACCCTGGCCTTTCTCGCCGGCATCAACCAGGTGCGCAGCACAACCCTCGGGGTCAGCAAGTTCGGGCAGGTCGGATCTCTCGACGACGTGTACCGCTATCACGGCATCGACACCGACAGCATCGTGCGGGCCGCGCTCGACATTCTCGCCTGATCTCACACGCCAGGAGCACACAACATCATGACAACCGAACAGCTCGAAGGTACGACGGTGCGCATGCCGGCGCTGGGGGAGAGTGTCGATGAGGGCACCATCACCCGGTGGCTCAAGCAGCCCGGCGATCACGTCACCGCCGAGGAACCGCTCCTCGAGGTCGCGACGGACAAGGTCGATACGGAGATTCCGTCGCCGGTCACCGGGATTCTTCAGCGCATCCTCGCCGAGGAGAACGACGTCGTCGCGATCGACGCCGAACTAGCAATCATTAGCGAATCGTCCAGTGGTCCGGTCGACAGTTCTCCTGCACCTCCCACACCGGCACCCGCCGTGCCTCCCACACCGGCACCCGCCGTGCCTCCTACACCGGCACCCGCCGTGCCTCCCACACCGGCACCCGCTGCGGATCCGGCACCGACCGCAGCAGCGGTGCCCCCGGCTCCGGTGACGGTTCCCTCGCCGTCCCCGGAGCCGGACACCCGCAGTGCAGTTACCGCCGTGACGCAGTCCTCCATCGGCTCGATCACCGAAAAGCTGCCGCGGATTCGCCGCACGATCGCCCAGCGGATGGTCGAGTCGTTGCAAACCGCCGCCCAGCTCACCACGGTCCTCGAAGTCGACGTCACTGCAATCGCTCGGCTACGAGCGGCGCACAAGGACGACTTCCTGCAGCGGACCGGAATCAAGCTCTCGTTTCTGCCGTTCTTCGCCAAAGCCGCCGTCGACGCGCTCGCCGAGCATCGCGTTCTCAACGCCTCCCTCAATGCGGACGTGACCGAGGTGACCTACTACGACCACTGCCATCTGGGCATGGCGGTCGACAGCGAGAAGGGGCTGATGGTGCCGGTCATCCGCGATGCCCAGCAACTCGGCATCGAGGGCCTCGCCCGGGCGATCGCGGACAAGGCCGACAAGGTCCGCACCGGCAAGATCACTGCCGATGAGTTGTCCGGCGGCACCTTCACTCTCACCAATACCGGAAGCCGCGGCGCCCTGTTCGACACGCCGATCATCAACCAACCCCAGACCGGAATCTTGGGTGTCGGTGCTGTGGTCGAGCGGCTGGTTCCGACGCGCCAAGATGGTGAGCTCCGTATCGACGTACGGTCGATGGCCTACTTGTCCATCTCCTACGACCATCGCATTGTCGACGGCGCCGACGCCGCTCGCTTCCTCACCGCCGTCAAGACCAGGCTTGAAAAAGGGTTTACCGCATTAGATTTGACCTGAGTTCAACGCAACGAAAATCGGGGCTGGGAGGAATGATGACCCGAGACGCTCACGCCATGCTGGCGTTCGCAACCAAATGGTCCCGTTTCGGCGGAGGAGACGAATACATCCTTCCCGAGTTCGGAATCACCCCCATGGTGTTCTACCAACGCATTCTCGCGATGGTGACCAGCACCCTGATCAACGAAGTCGATTTCGCAACCCGCACGCATCTGCGGGAGTTCTGTTCGCACAAAATCGTCCAGGCGAGGGCAACTCCTGCTGTACAGGGCTCACGGTAGGGGCTGCCGAACACCCTGCAGTGGCCCCGTCGGGGGCGGGGTCACTGCAGGAGCTGACCACTTCAAACATGTTCAAGGCCCGGCGATTCGACGAATCGCCGGGCCTTCTCCCGTCTGCGGTGTGTCGACCGCGTCACTCGCCGCCAGGTCGGGCCACGATCGTGATTCCCAAGTGCACGAGACGGGAGACTCCCGCCCAGGGGCCCAGCATCGGAAATACTGTCCGATCCAGCGCCACATCGGCGACGAGTTCGAGTGCACCGTCACCAGCCTCGACCGACCGGAGCTGCAACCGCACGGGAGCGGCGGTACCCCGTACAGTCACCTCGCACGGGACGCTCTCGTCCGAAAGGTCGGAATTATCGATCGCCACCCGGATCGTGGGGTGCTCGTGTGTGTGGAGGTAGTGCGAGGACCTCAGATGCCAATCACGCGGTGCCAGACCAGTACTGATCTCGTCGGCTGCGAGGAAGCCAGTGCCGGCGAGCTTACCGCCACCGATTTCTATCGAACCGTCACGAATGGGGAAGTGCCCTCGGACCCACATCACCCCGAAGGCTTTGGCGCGAAAGGTGACAGCCGACCGTGCGGTGTCGACGACGTACGTTCCCGCGGGAATCGAGTCGGGCGAGGAATTGGATGGCACGGAGTGAATGTCGGGCATAGCGGAGAGCTCCTCGAATAGGGTGGCCTACGCCACCATTGCAATATGTGATAACAGCCATACTAAACGAGTTCGACGGTCTTTCAAACCCTCTCCACCGACACAGATTCGGCTGTTACGTGGACGAAATGAGAGTATGGGAAAGTTCGAGAGGTCGGCGTCGATGCTTGGCAAGATGCCCAGCCGTACGGGTCGACCGACGTTGAAACCGTGCGGATTGATCAACCGCGGCGTCGCCGATTGCACTCTCTGCAAGTCACTGATTGACTGTTGTCCACACCGGGCCCGGGGAAGTGGGATCATCCCTTTCACGCGGCCGCCGGGAGAGCTCACGAGGCTGTGGTCCCGGACGTTTGACACCGCCGATGCTACCGATACGGCGGGTCCGAATCGCAACCGTAGTCTGCCGTCGCGAGGTGCACCGCGGACCCGAACCTAGGAACTGCACGTGAGCTCATCTATCTCTACCACCCCTGTCGCGCAGCGACATCTCTCTGCGGTCACCGAGAGTGACTCTGCTGTTCCCGATCTCGGAGCAGGCGGCTCAGGCGCTCAAGGCGGTCGCAGTCCGGCACGGGTCACCGGGGCGCAAGCGGTGGTGCGTTCGCTCGAGGCGCTGGACGTAGACGTCGTCTTCGGCATCCCGGGCGGGGCTATCCTGCCGGTCTACGATCCGTTGGTCGACTCCACGCGAGTCCGCCACGTGTTGGTGCGTCACGAGCAAGGCGCCGGGCACGCCGCGACCGGTTACGCCCAGGCCACGGGCAAAGTCGGAGTGTGCATGGCGACTTCCGGGCCGGGTGCGACGAATCTGGTTACTCCCCTCGCCGATGCGCAGATGGACTCGGTGCCCGTGGTGGCTATTACCGGGCAGGTCGGGCGCGGTCTAATCGGTACAGACGCCTTCCAAGAAGCCGACATCGCCGGCATCACCATGCCGATCACCAAACATAATTTCCTTGTTACGGACGCCAAGGACATCCCCCGCACCATTGCAGAGGCATTTCACCTCGCCGCCACCGGCCGCCCCGGAGCGGTGCTCGTCGACATACCCAAGGACGTCCTGCAGGCCACGACCACCTTCGCCTGGCCCCCGGCCATGCGTCTGCCCGGCTATCGACCGGTGACCAAACCGCACCGCAAACAGATCCGTGCGGCCACCGAACTGATAACCAAAGCGAAGGCACCAGTCCTCTACGTGGGCGGTGGCGTGATCAAAGCCGAGGCCTCGACCGAGCTGATCGAGTTCGCAGAACTGACCGGCATTCCCGTCGTGACGACGCTGATGGCGCGAGGAGCGTTTCCGGACAGTCATCGACTGCACTACGGGATGCCCGGTATGCACGGAACCGTCGCCGCAGTAGCGGCACTGCAGAAGAGCGACCTGCTGATCACGCTTGGTGCGCGGTTCGACGACCGCCTCACTGGTGAGGTCGCCTCGTTCGCGCTCGGCGCGAAGGTCATCCACGCCGATATCGACCCCGCCGAGATAGGGAAGAACCGATTCGTCGACGTTGCCATAGTCGGCGACTGCAAGAAGACAATCGCGGCCTTCACAGATGAGATCAGTGCTCGACCCGACCATACTCCGGCGACCGACCTGGCGGATTGGCTCGCGTACCTCGACGACATCCGTCGTGCGTACCCACTCAGCTACGACCGCCCCGCAGACGGATTGCTCTCTCCCGAATTCGTCATCGAGTCCCTCGGAAAAGCTGCCGGTCCCGACGCAATCTATGTTTCCGGCGTCGGACAGCACCAGATGTGGGCCGCTCACTACATCGACTACGAAAAGCCACGCACCTGGCTCAATTCTGGCGGCCTGGGCACGATGGGCTATGCAGTTCCAGCGGCACTCGGAGCCAAACTGGGAGCACCGGACCGTGAGGTGTGGGCGATCGACGGAGACGGGTGTTTCCAGATGACCAATCAGGAACTTGCCACCGCCGCGATCGAAGGTGTCCCGATCAAGGTTGCCTTGATCAACAACGGAAACCTCGGCATGGTGAAGCAACTCCAGGAAATCCACTACGAGGGCAGGTACTCGAACGTCGAACTCGGTACGCACTCCCGCCGCATTCCGGACTTCGTCGGCCTCTCCGAGGCGCTCGGTTGCGTCGCCCTGCGGTGTGAGCGTGAGGAGGACGTCGACGCGGTCATCGCCCAGGCCCGCTCGATCAACGACCGCCCCGTTGTCATCGACTTCATCGTCGGGGACGACGCCCTGGTGTGGCCGATGATCGCCGCCGGCGCCAGCAACGACCAGATCATGGCCGCGCGCGGAATCCGTCCCCTGTTCGACGACAACGAGGAGCTCTCCGAGAGAGCCGCGCTCGGCGAACTGATGGACAAGGAGCGCTAGGGTCGTGCACCTGAAATTCTCTGGATGTGCTGGGAGATGAGGATCTCCTCCGTCTTCCGCCAGACGAATGTATTGGGGGCCTGCGTCCACGCCCGGATCAGTCGCGGACGTCTTTCTCCAGTGCGGCAGTGCTCGGCCGGACGCCGCGGCGGACGAGTTGATAGATGAGATAGGCGAACCAGCGCTCGACCTGGTTCATCCAGGCGAATCCAGTGCCGCGAGATAGAGGTGGAATCGGGAGCGACCAGACAGCGGGCTGTTCGTGGCGGTTTGTGGGTGGCGAGGTTGCCGCATACCAGGTGCGATCCAGTTCGGCGGGTACGGCCTTGTCAATCGCAATGCGGAACTTCCGAAATTCGACTTGTTCCCGAACGCGGACAACGGTGTTCATGTGACGAGTGCCAGCGTAGACGATGCGCGAAGTAATCGCTCGAACGTCAGGAGTGAGCTTGAACCCGTCCGCCAGATGCTGTTTCGGCTTTGAACTTCTGGCAGATCGGCTCGATCGTCGATGTCGACAACCCCGACTTCTAGCCATCGATGCCCGCGACCAATGCGCCGCATTCCGCGGCGACTGCTCGCGCCTTGCGGTCAGCACATCCTCGACCTGACAACGAGTAGGGCGACGGAGGGCCCGTGCCCGATTGTCGGTTAGGCGCAACGGCGTCCCCGCCAACCGATAGTCGGCACCTCGATGCAGGCGCAGACCTTGAGTCAGGCTGCGCTTTCCACCCTCTGGATCTCGCGGACTCTGTTGGTGCACAGCAAATATGGACCGGAGAATGTACTGCGTCGGCCGCACGGCGAGACTGCGGGCGGACCTGGCCACCCAATTGTGTATTCCGATCCCATTGTGGGGCGAACCGCCACTGCAAATGACTGCGGCCGGCCTGCCTCAAACGGTTGTTATGTCGAATAACGGTGACTATCGTGGTCCCTGTCACTTGGCTGGCCAATGGTGGCTTACTCCACCCAGTGAGACCTGATCCCGGGAGCAACATGATTAGCACCGATGAACGAAGCTGCCCCACACCGACCTTTATCGAATCCATACGCTCGACGTACGACGTCGAGCAGGAAATCGACCGGATTCTTACTCGGAAAATGCTGACCAGATCCGGTCCTGGATATGTGGCGGTCCCTCTACAGAATCTGGTCAAAGGCATCGAGCGCCTCATTCGGTCGGAGATCGGCGATAAGTTCGCCATCGCGAATGCCCGATGGCTGCAAGGTGGGGCGTCGAAGATTCAAGCCGCGTTCGAGCTCGAATGGGATGGCCCCGATGGGACTACTCCACAAGTGACCTCCATGGTCCTCCGGATGGATCCTCCTGCCGGCATCGTTGAAACCAGCCGCATGCGTGAGTTCCAGGTACTTCAGATGATCGAACGACACGTACCGGCTCCGACGGCATTCTGGGCGGACTCGACCGGAGAGTATCTCCCGCAACCCGCACTTATCTGTGGCTTCGTCACGGGCGTCACCAAGCCTTCGCAGCGCATGGCCAATGTCAGCGGAGTCGGTACCAACTTCGGGTCCGATGAGTTGCGTGCCGAACTCGGTGCGCAATTCGTCGGCCACCTCGCCAAAATTCACACAGCTGTCCCCGCGCCGGACCAGCTCACCGCGTTTGACCGACCGGAGCTGAACTCGTCAGGAATTATCCGACAGATCAACTGGTGGCGTCGGGTATGGGAGGAAGACCGCGTCGAAGACTTGCCCCTGATCGACGTGGCAGCCAACTGGCTGATCTCGCACGCTCCACGACTCGACCACGTGTCGCTGGTTCACGGCGATTACCGAAGCGGAAACTTCCTCTTCGACGAGGCCGACGCCCGAATCACCGCACTACTCGACTGGGAACTGGCGGTCCTCGGCGACCGGCACCAGGACCTGGCATGGGCGACCAGCAGATACTTCGGCCATTACCATGAGGACGGCGAAACATTCCTGGCGTCAGGCATGCTGCCGATCGAAGAGTTCTTCGATCGCTACGAACAGGCATCAGGGCTGCCGGTGGACCCGGAGCGGATCACGTACTTTCGCATCTTCAACGAGTTCTGCTCCACCGTTCACATGCTCGCAACGGCCAGACGCGTCGCCAAGCACTCGAAGACTCACCAGGACATCGTCGTCGCCTGGATATCGATGATCGGCCCTATCGTCCTATCGCAACTCCGAGACCACCTCGAAGAGGTCATGTCATGATCCCTGATCCCAATCTGCAACTTCAAGTAGCGGCGAAGGCATTGAGCGAGGTGGTCGCCCCCGCGATCGACCCCGAGAACCGGCTCGCCACAGAACAGTTACAACTTTCGATCGCGACCATTGAACTGGTCCGCAGCCGTCTGCACCTACTGCAGGCACTCAAGCGCGCGGAGCTCGCTGACGCGGTGACGCTCGCGGAACAACTGTGCGCGACGGCAGCGGACGGATCCAAGTATGCGGAGGACCTGGGTACAGCGGTAAACCGAGCTCGCGCCGTAGTCGACGCCCTCGGCCCCGACGAGCAGGCAATTGAGGAGGTATTGCAGAAGCTGCGCTCCTCCACGTGCGCGTTCGTCTCGAGCCCTCAGCCTGAGATTAACGACCAGATCGAGCTCGCGGTGGTAAAAGCGGCCAAATCACAACTCGACCGTGCGCGATCCTGGTGCAAGCCATCAGGTTTCGAAGCAGATCCAGCTCGTGTGAGCGAGATCGAGGACGTGCTGGCATGACAGCTGATCGCCTCCTGCTGAACTCCTACATCCTCCCCGGCCGCTTGGCAGACGTGCATGAGGGTCTTCAACACGCCGTCGAAGGGGAGCGCATCGGCCTGTCCGGCATCTTCGTCTCAGAACGGTGGGAAACCAAGGAGATCGCATCCGTCATGGGGGCGCTTTCACAGGTCACCGACCATGTTGGGCTCCTCGCCGGCGCCACCCACTTCGGTACCCGCCATCCAGTGGTGCTCGCGGGGATGGGCGCAACTCTGCAGACGTTGACCAAAGGCCGCTTCCAGCTTGGATTCGCACGGGGTGTCGCTTCCCACTTCCGGGCATTCGGCATTCCCGCGCTTGGCCTGGACGGAATGCGCGACTACGCAAGCTTGTTGCGTCGGCTGTGGGCGGGTGAGACCGTTGAATACCGTGGGCCCGCCGGCATCTATCCAGAGATGAAGTTGGGAAATCCCTGCCCTGATCCGCCGCCAATGATCCTTGCGTGCGTCGGTGAAAAGACCTTGCAGCTTGCCGGAGCACATTTCGACGGCGTGATTCTGCATCCGTTCCTGACCGCAGAGGCGGTAGCCAGGTCGACGAAGATCGTCCGACAGGCCGCCGAGGAAGCTGGTCGGAACCCGTCTGACCTCAGGGTATATGCCTCTGTAGTCGTCGCCCCCGACACCCTCTCCGAGACGCAGCGGAAAGATGTGCTCGATGCCCGCGCAGCTTCATATTTCATGCATGCCGAGGTGGGACGCCCTCTGGTAACGATGAACGGTTGGGATCCGGCGCCTATGGAACGGCTAGCCGCGACAGACCTGAATCGATTCGAATACAGCTCAGGCAAACGTGACGACGTGCGGGCGCAACTGGCGGCGGGCAGCGCGCTCCTTCCCCGCCACTGGCTTGAAACTGGTGCAGCTGTGGGCACCACTGAGGAATGCGTCGTGCGGCTCCGCGAGTACCAGTACGCCGGTGCTGACGAAATTTTGATGGTCGGCACGACGCCTAACCATCACGGCGACCTGCTGAAGGTGGCAAATCAGCGATGACGCTCCGCGTGGGGAATTGCGTGTGACTCGGATAGGGCCATCTGTTTCTGCCCGCCCCCAACCCGCCGCTGAAGCTGGCGGCGGGTTGCGGCCACCTCTGACGCTAGTGGCCAGGTCATAAAATCGCCGCGACCGGCCATCCCGGATCGCCACACCCGGCGGTCCGAGGAACTTCGAGGCTGTCCTGGAGGCAACACTGCCATGTAGGGCTGGGCCGTCCGGCCTGGTGCCGCTCACACGGTCACCACGCATACGGTCCGATACGCGAGGAATCGATCGAATATCGGGCGTGGTCCTCAATTCGAACTACTGCGAACGCGGGCCCAGGCTCGGCGCTCATCGTTCACCAGGATCTGGGTGAGCTCACCCGACCGCTTCTGAAGCTGACGCGGGGCCCGGGGTGCAGGCAACCGGCAAACCGTTATAACATAACTTGACGACTGAAACGGCCGTCGAAGTTGGAGATAAGGACCGAGCGGAGGATGCGGTGACGGCAACCACACAGGAGCAACGGTCGTTCGTGCGATCGCTTGCGCCGACATCGGTTCCGGATCAGGTGGCGAAGGAGATCCGTCGCGCCATCTTGTGCGGTGAACTGCGTCCGGGACAGACGTTTTCGCTGCGCGAGATCTCCGGCCAGCTCGGTGTCAGCTTCATTCCGGTACGAGAGGCCCTCCGCGATCTCGAAGGCCAGGGACTCGTCATCACCCGACCCGGCAAGAGCGCGATGGTGGCGCCGCTTGCACACGATGATCTCCATGGCATCTATCGCCTGCGTCGGCAGATCGAACCGGAGCTCGCCGGGCGTGCGTCCAAGATGCTCACGAGTCAGGATTTCGACCGGCTCGAGGGCTACCTGACGATGTTCGCCGACGAGAAATCGGGTATCGACGACGTCTACGACGCCCATCACGCGTTCCATTACGAACTGCTGAGGCCGGCGGCGACGGCTTGGGATCTGCGCACCCTCGAAGGGCTGTGGCATGCTGCGGAGCGGTATGTCCGGCTCGCCTTTTCCGGACGTGATGCCGAACCGGATGAGCCGAGCCGACGGTGGCGCACACACAATGAACTCCTGGTCGCCACGCGTACCGGTGGGATCCGCCAAGTTGCGGCGGCGACACGCAAGCATCTCGACGACAACGAGCAGATTGCGCTCCGCGCGCTCGACGATATCGCCTAGCCGTGCTGTCGTCCGCGTTTATGCGGACGAGCACGGTGTGAGCGCCACAGTTCCCGCGCGGTGAGCGGCGTGGACGCAGGGATCCGTCACGAACCGGAGTGTCGGCTTCAAGCACCTAGGCCCGCACCCCATCATGATTGATGGGGTGCGGGCCATGTGTTTTGGTAGATGACCTACATCGGCTATTTCAGTTCGGCGAGGACGGTGCCCTGGGTGATGGCGGAGCCGGGTTCGACG
>NZ_JARJBD010000157.1:0-13202 GCF_029269925.1 Rhodococcus sp. T2V | reverse complement strand
GCAGCCGCTCGGCGCGATCGCCGTCGGCTACCCCCTCGAACCACTCACACCCCGCCGGCCCACCGACCCCGGCGACGCCCTCATTGAGAAATGACCCACACGCCATGAGCGCCGAATCACTGCACCGCACCGCGACCGCCGCGCTCGAGGGCTGGAAGACGCTCGACGAGAACGACGAATCGTTGCGGCACACCATGCTTGCGTTCCTCGCATCGGCACCACTCGGGTGCCTGCGTGAGTACGCGCCCGGACACATCACGGCCTCCTCCCTCGTCCTGGACGAGGGAGGGTGCCATGTGCTGCTCACCCTGCATCCCCGGGTCGGCCGGTGGATCCAATTGGGTGGGCACTGTGAGCCTTCCGACGACACCGTCGTCGATGCCGCACTGCGGGAGGCGCGCGAGGAATCGGGGATTCCCGACCTCAGGATCGACCCCGAACTGCTGTCGGCGCACACCCACCCGATCACGTGCTCACTCGGACAACCCACCCGGCACCTGGATCTCCGGTTCCTCGTCCGCGCGCGTGCAGGCGCCCACATCGTGCGAAGCTCCGAATCGACGGATCTGCGATGGTGGCCGGTGGACGCACTGCCGCCGAACGCGGAGAAGTCCACGATCGACCACCTCGTGCACCTCGCCGGACTGCGCTAGGGGCGCTTCACCTCTCACATCTCACACGTCCGTGCTGAACCGCACCCCGCCGTCGGGCAGCGTCACACCCGGCCACACCCGGGCCCCGCGCAGCAGTTCGCACCGGGCGCCGACGTCGGCTCCGTCACCGATCACCGCGTCTCGCACGAGCGCCCGCGGCCCGATGCGAGCACCGAATCCGATGATGGACCGTTCGACGGTCGCACCGGCCTCGACGACGGCGCCGTCGAACAGCACCGCACCGTCGAGTCGTGCGCCCGCACCCACCTCGGCGCCGCGGCCGACGACGGTTCCGCCGATCAGCAGCGCGCCCGGCGCGACACCCGCCCCGGGGTGGACGAGCGATTCGCCGCGCGGCCCGTCGAGCGCAGGCGACGGAGCGATGCCGCGCACCAGGTCCGCGGACCCGCGCACGAAGTCCTCGGGAGTGCCCATGTCGCGCCAGTACGACGAGTCCACGTGCCCGTAGACGCGGGCATCCTCGGCCAGCAGCGACGGGAACACCTCACGCTCCACCGACACCGGGCGACCCTCGGGGATCCGTTCGATGATCTCCCGCTTGAACACGTAGCAGCCGGCGTTGATCTGGTCGGTCGGCGGATCCTGCGTCTTCTCGAGGAACGCGGTGACCCGGCCGTCCGCGTCGGTGGGCACACAGCCGAACGCCCGCGGATCCCCCACCCGCACGAGGTGCAGGGTGACGTCGGCCTCGCGGGTCCGGTGAGTGTCGAGGATCGCCCCCAGATCGGTGCCGCCGAGGACGTCACCGTTGAAGACCATCGCATGGTCGCCGCGCAGCTTCGGCAGAACGTTGCGGATGCCGCCACCGGTGCCGAGCGGTTCCGTCTCGGTGACGTAATCGATCTCGAGCCCCAGCTTGGAACCGTCCCCGAAATACTCCTCGAAGACCTCCGCCTTGAAGGACGTGCCGAGTACGACGTGCTTGATCCCCGCCGCCTCGATCCGCGCCAGCAGATGCTGGAGGAACGGCAGACCCGCCGTCGGCAGCATCGGCTTGGGCGCCGACAGGGTCAGCGGGCGAAGCCTCGTCCCCTGACCGCCGACCAGCACCACTGCATCGGTCGTCTTCTCAATTGCCATGAGTCGTTCCCCCCTCGTTCTGGTTTCTGCGTCGTTCCCGGACTGCGGCAGCCACGGCGATCTTCGACCGCACTGCCAATCCTCCCCGAAGTGCCCACCGCAGTGGCGCCTGCCACCAGTGGGGATGACGATCGGCCTGGAACCGGTACGCGCTCTGATGGTGAGCGGGCAGCATCAGTTCCGGATGCTTGCCCGCGGCGTGCCCCTTCGCGTGGGTGACCTCGGCGGAGGGCACGTACACGTTGAGCCACCCGGCCTTGCCCAGGCGGTCGCCGAGGTCGACGTCCTCCATGTACATGAAGTACCGCGAATCGAAGCCGTTGATCGAGTCGAAGGCGACGCGACGCATCAGCAGGCACGAACCGGACAACCAGCCGACGGACCGCTCGCTGACGGACTCGTTCTCCTGGCGGTAACCGGCAGTCCACGGGTTGGACGGCCATACCGTGCCCAGCACCGCATGCCCGGCTCCCGACACGAGGTCGGGGACCTGACGCGCCGACGGGTAGACGCTTCCGTCGGGTTCCAGAACGAGAGGTCCGAGCGCCCCCGCACGCGGCCAGCGCTCGGCGGCCGCGAGGAGAACGTCGATCGATCCGGGCGCCCAGCGAACATCCGGATTCGCGATGACGACGAACTCGATGTCCTCGTCGATCTCCGCCACAGCCCTGTTGATGGCACCGCCGTAGCCGATGTTCCCGCCGGTGCGCAGCAGGCGCACGTGCTCGTGCGCCGCGTCCGCGGCCTCGGGGGCGCCGTCCGTCGAACCGTTGTCGGCCATCACGACCTGCGGATCTTCTTTCGTCGCCTCGGCGAGAGTGCCCAGGAATTGCTCCAGATGCTCACCAGGCGAATAGGTCACCGTCACCACGGCCAGCTTCGAACTCACGCGGGCAAGCGTAGCCGTTGAAAGGGGGTCCCCCTCACACCGCGGCATGCAGAGCAGCGCGCAACGCCTCCCGCCACGGCCGCAACGGGGTCAGCCCGGCGTCGGCCCACGCGCGGCCGGACAGCACCGAGAACGCCGGTCGCGGGGCGGGGCGCACGAACTGGGCACTCGTGCACGGGTGCACGCGCTGCGGGTCCGCACCTGCCTCCTCGAAGACCGCCCGCGCGAGGTCGAACCAACTCGCCCGGCCCGAGTTGGTGGCGTGCAGCACCGGCGCTCCGATGTCGCCGCGACCGGCCAGTTCGAGCAGCGCATCGGCCAGGTCGCCGGCGAATGTGGGCGATCCCACCTGATCGTCCACGACGTCGACCGTGTCACGTTCACGCTCGAGGCGGCGCATGGTGGAGACGAAGTCGGAACCCACCCCGCTGTACACCCAGGCGGTGCGCACGACGTGCGCGGACGGAAGGGCAGCGTGGACGGCACGCTCGCCGGCGAGTTTGGTGCGTCCGTACACCGTCGCGGGACCGGTCGGGGCGTCCACCTCGTACGGCGTGTCGCCGTCCCCGGCGAACACGTAGTCGGTGGAGACGTGGATCAGCCGGGCACCCACCCGGGCGCACGCCGCCGCCAGGTTCGCGGGACCGTCCTCGTTCACCGCCCGCGCGGTGTCCTCGTCCGACTCCGCAGCGTCGACCGCGGTGTACGCGGCGCAGTTGATCACCACCGAACCGGCTTCGACCTGGGCGAGCACCGCGTCGCGGTCGGTGATGTCGAGCTCGTCCGAACCCACTCCCCGGGCCGGAATCCCGGAGGCCTCGGCTCGTCGGAGAAGGTGCCCACCCAGCTGTCCCCGGGCGCCGGTCACAAGGATGTTCGTCACGGCGCCCAGTCTGGCACGCCGATCCACGCCTCCCTGCTCCAGCCGCGTCGACCAGTAGCCTGGTTTCCGTGTCACACGAGCAACCCGCACCAGACGCACCCCCGAGCACCGCTCGGCGGCCGATTCACATCGCTGTCGCGGTGCTGTCGGTGCTCGCACTCGTCGTGACGGGATTCGCGTGGCGGAGCATCGACTCGCTGCGCAACAATCTGGCAACCGCGGGCGGTCTCGGACTCGGCGGAAGCGCCGACGGCGCCGTCGACATCCTCATGGTCGGCACCGACAGCCGCACCGACGCACACGGCAACCCGCTGTCCCAGGAGGAACTCGACTCGCTGCGGGCCGGCGAGGAGGTGGCGTCCAACACCGACACCATCGTCCTCATCCGCGTGCCGAACGACGGCAGTTCCGCCACCGCCATCTCGATCCCCCGCGACTCGTACGTCGACGTGCCCGGGATCGGCATGTCGAAGATCAACGCCGCCTACGGCGCCACCAAGGAAACCGAGCGGCTGAAACTCGTCGAGGACGGAGCCACCGACAAGGAGGCCGAGGAGGAGTCGACGAAGGCAGGCCGCGAGGCGCTCATCCAATCGGTCGCAGACCTCACCGGCATCACCGTCGACCACTACGCCGAGGTCGGGCTGCTCGGATTCGTCCTCCTCACCAACGCGGTCGGCGGTGTCGACGTCTGCCTCAACGAACCGGTGGACGAGGACATGTCGGGCGCCCACTTCCCCGCCGGGGAGCAGACGCTGAGGGGCGCGGACGCACTGAGCTTCGTCCGCCAGCGCCACGACCTCCCCCGCGGCGACCTCGACCGCATCGTGCGCCAGCAGGTGTTCATGGCCTCGCTCGTCGGCAAGGTGCTGTCCGCGAAGACTCTCAGCGACCCGGGCAAGCTGACCGAACTCAGCGGCGCGGTGCAGCGCTCGGTCGTGCTCGACGACGACTGGGACATCATCGAATTCGCCACCCAGCTGCAGGACCTCGCCGGCGGCAAGGTGCAGTTCGAGACCATTCCGGTCGCAGATCTCAACGGCATGACCGACTACGGCGAGTCCATCGTCGAGGTCAAGCCGAAGGACGTGAAGAAGTACGTGGCCGGTCTCGTCGGCGAGGAGCCCACCGACTCGGAGGACACCACCACCAAGTCCGCGACACCCGACATCGACGCGTCGACCGTCACCGTCGACGTCGCGAACGCGAGCGACGTCGGTGGCCTCGCGAACGGTGTGGCCGACGCCCTGACGTCCCTCGGCTACGGACAGGGTGAGATCGGCAACTACACGGGCAAAGCGGTGAGCAAGACCACCGTTTTCGCGCATTCCGCGGACGACGACAGCGCCAAGGCGGTCGCGGCCGCACTCGGCGGGCTCCCCACCGACACCGATTCGACCCTGCCGGAAGGCTCGGTCCGGGTGGTGCTGGCCGGTGACTACCAGGGGCCGACGTCCGCGGAGACCATCAGCACCACCTCGTCGTCCGAGTCCTCGGAGACGGGCCTCGAACCCGTCTCCACGGCAGGAACGACCCCCACCCCGGCACCGCCCGGCCCGCCCATCGATGCCGGCTCGTCGGGCCCGCGTTGTGTGAACTAGAAAACGAGAGACGGACTGTGCCCATGAACCATGCGTCCCGCACGCTGACCGACGCCCTGCTCGACCCCATCCTGAAGAACGACCCGGCCGGACCGCGCGTCACGTTCTACGACGACGCGACGGGCGAACGGGTCGAACTCTCGGCCCTCACCCTCGCCAACTGGGCGGCGAAGACCGCCAACCTGCTGCGCGACGAATTCGCCGTCGAACCCGGCGCCCGCGTCACAGTGCTCCTGCCCGCGCACTGGCAGACCGCCGCGGTCCTCCTCGGCGTCTGGTGGGCCGGCGCCGAGGTCGTCCTCGAACCCGACGCGGACGCCGAGATCGCCCTCGCCTCCGCTGCGCGCCTGGGCGACGTCGAGGACGTCCCGGAGGTCGCGGCGCTGTCGCTGGACGCGTTCGGCCGCCCCGTTCCCGACCTTCCCGTCGGCATCACCGACTACGCCACCTCGGTACGCGTTCACGGCGACCAGTTCCGGCCGACGGTCGCCGGACCCGCGCTGGCAGGCAAGAGCGTCGACGACGTTCTCGCCGCGGCCGTGGCGTCCGCCGAGTCGCACGGCATCACCGGCACCGACCGGGTGCTGTCCGTCGAGGCATGGGACTCCCCCGACGCCCTGATCGACGGTCTGGTGGCGGTGTTCGCGGCCGGCGCGTCACTGGTGCAGGTCGCCAACGCCGACACCGCCGCTCAGGCGCGGCGCGTGGACACCGAGAAGATCACCCGTCAGCTGTCCCGGTAACCGCCGTCCGCGAGGCCCGCAGCGATCTCGAACCTGTTCCGGACGCCGCGGCGCCTCGACTCCTCGAACAGGTACCGCAGCGCGAACGTCCACCCGTAAGTCGCCCACTGGTCGGCGTGGACCGCTTCGTGTCGCAGGAGCGGTCTCGCCGGTTCCCGGCCGGTGAGAAACGCACCGCCGATCGTCGTCCCACCTCGCGCGTACCCACCGCGCATCCCGCTGCACACGAAGAGGCCGAACTCGTCGTCGAACGCGATGCGCGCACCCAACAGCCCGGCATACGCCAACGCCAGCCGAGTGATCGCCGCCGACTGGGGATTCCCCCGCGAAGCCCGGATCATCGGCACCCCGCGGCTACGTTTCATGTGCGCAGGATAGGCGCTTCGCGGATTCGCACTCGCACCCAACCTGCCGATCGGTCCGTACGTGGGTGATGTCGTCGACTAACGCGCACGGATCGTCGTCGAGGTCGACGGTCGCGAATTCCACAGTGAGCCCGACGTGTTCAGAAGAGACCGTCGGCGTCAGGAATGAACACAGCCGCCACTCGTTGCCCGTCGAGGGCTGTTTCGGCCCTGACAGAGCGAAGAGTGGCGGCTGAGTGCGACGTCAGCCCAGCAGCTTGTCGCGGAGTGCCTGGTCCTTGCCCAGGACCATCTTCTCGAGCCCGTCCTGGAATGCGACCATCTGCTGCTGCAGGGCGGGGTCGGCGGCGCCGAGGATGCGGACGGCGAGCAGGCCGGCGTTGCGTGCGCCGCCGATGGACACGGTCGCGACGGGGACGCCTGCCGGCATCTGCACGATCGAGAGCAGCGAGTCCATGCCGTCGAGGTACTTCAGCGGGACGGGCACACCGATGACGGGCAGCGGGGTGGCCGACGCGACCATGCCCGGCAGGTGGGCGGCGCCACCTGCGCCGGCGATGATCACCTGGATGCCGCGGCCGGCGGCGTCCTTCGCGTAGTCGAGCATGCGCTGCGGTGTGCGGTGTGCGGAGACAACACCGACCTCGAAGCGCACCCCGAATTCGGCGAGCGCCTCTGCGGCGGCCTCCATGGTGGGCCAGTCGGAGTCGCTGCCCATGATGAGCCCGACCTGTGCGCCCTGCCGTGCTGCCGTGTCACTCACCGTGTTCATCCCATCCGTCGGTCCATTCAGCGTGCGAGAGCCAGTGCGCGGCGCGTTCGGCCCGCTCACGGACCCGTGCCACGTACTCGGGGTCGTCGATCGAGCCGGGTCCGCCGACGATGTTCACGTGACCGATCTTCCGGTCCTCACGTTCCCCCTTGCCGTACAGGTGGATCTTCGCGTCGGGCATCCGCGCGAAGAGGTGGTGGACGCGTTCGTCCATGCTCATCTCGGGCGCGGTCGGCGCGCCGAGCACGTTGGCCATCACCGTGATCGGTGCGAGGGGTGCGGTGTCGCCGAGCGGGTAGTCGAGGACGGCGCGCAGGTGCTGCTCGAACTGTGAGGTGCGGGCACCGTCCATGGTCCAGTGGCCGGAGTTGTGCGGGCGCATCGCGAGTTCGTTGACGACGAGCGTGCCGTCGGTGGTCTCGAACAGTTCGACGGCCATGGCGCCGACGACACCGAGCTCGGATGCGATGCGGAGCGCCAGTTCCTCGGCGGCCTCGGCGACCGCGTCGGGCAGCGCGGGGGCGGGGGCGAGGACCACGGCGCACTGTCCGTGGCGTTGCACGGTCTCCACGACCGGCCACGTGGCGCCCTGGCCGAACGGTGACCGCGCCACCATCGCGGACAGCTCACGCCGCATCTCGACCTTCTCCTCGACCAGGAGGGAGACACCCTTGTCGAGTTGCTGGGTGACGATGCGCTCGGCCTCGTCGGAATCGCCGGTGATCCACACGCCGCGACCGTCGTATCCGCCGCGGACGGCTTTGATGACGACGGGCCAGCCGTGTTCGGCGCCGAACTTGACGACGTCCTCGGCCCAGGTCACCTCGGCGAACGCCGGGACCGGTGCGCCGAGTTCGCCGAGCTTGCGGCGCATCGCGAGTTTGTCCTGCGCGTAGATGAGCGCCGTCGGCGGCGGCTGCACGTTGACACCCTCGGCGACCAGGACGTCGAGGTGCTCGGTGGGCACGTGCTCGTGGTCGAACGTCAGCGCGTGCGACCCGACCGCGGCCCTGCGGAGCGCGTCGAGGTCGGTGTGGCTCCCGAGGACGACGTCGGGGCTCACCTGCGCTGCGGGTTCGTCGGCGGTGCCGGAGAGCACCCGCAGTGTCTGGCCGAGCGCGATTGCAGCCTGGTGGGTCATCCGCGCGAGTTGGCCGCCACCGATCATCGTCACGACGGGTTGCCCGGCCGTCAGATCGCGGGGTGTCGTGGGACGCGGTGTGGAGTCAGAGTTGCCGGTCACGGGTCACTAGTTTGTCACGTCCCGTGCCGGGTTCCGCCGCCGAGGTGGCCGGTCGGCGGTTTCTGTGATTCTCCTGATGATCTCGCCGCCAATTGGTGGTAACCGGTCCGACTTTCGTAAACTCATCCGTTGTGTCATTTGTCGACGGCGTCCTTGCACGCGTTCCCCAGCCTTTCCGGGCTCTCGCGTTGCGCCATCACGAACTGATCAAGTTCGCGATTGTGGGCGGCACCACCATGATCTTCGACCTCGCGATCTTCTATTCGCTGAGCCTCACGATCCTCGAAGAGAAGCCGGTGGTCGCCAAGGTTCTGTCCGGAATTCTCGCGACGGTCCTCAGTTACATTCTCAACCGCGAATGGTCGTTCAAGAACCGCGGCGGACGGGAACGCCACCACGAGGCCCTGCTGTTCTTCACGATCAGCGGAATCGGCGTCCTCCTCGCCGCCGCGCCCCTGTGGATCGCCAACAATGTGTTCGACATCCGCGAGACGCAGGACAACCTGACCACGCTGGTGATCGTCGACTTCGTGCTCAACTACATCATCGGAAACCTGCTGCAGATGGTGTTCCGCTTCTGGGCCCTCCGCCGGTTCGCCTTCCCCGACGAGAACGTGCATCTCATCGATCCGGACCTCGTCGACGAGACCGCCGAGGAAGAAATCGGCCAACCCTGAGCATCAGCGCGGTTCCCGGGTCCCGGTGACCCGCGTCGGCACGTGTTCCCGGGCGATGGGAACGAAGATCGCGAACAGGGCCGGGCGGCGCCGCTGAAGTTCCAGCCGGCCGCCGTCCGCCTCGATGAGCGCGCGGGCCAGCGCCAGGCCCACACCGGTCGAACCGGCCCCCGAGAAACCGCGGTCGAAGATGTGCGGCGCGAGGTCGTTGCTGACGCCGACACCCTCGTCCGACACCTCCACGCACACCATCGCCTCGCGCGGCGACAGTTCCTTGCCCGGCGCCCTCTGATTCTGTCCCTGGATCAGCCGCACCGAGACGGTGCACGTCCCCGAACCGTGCATGAGCGCGTTGTCGACGAGGACCGCCACGGCCTCACGGAGCCGGGAGCCGGTGGTCGACGCCATCACGTTCGTGTCTCCGCGCAGCAGCAACTCGCGGTCGGCGTCCTCGAACGGCCGTTTCCAGTCCGCGATGACCACACTGAGCTCCCGGATGACCGACACCTGGGTCTCCGTGCCGCTGCTGCGGGAGGAACGGACCAGTTCGTCGATCGCGACGGTCAGCCGGTCCACCTGCGCCATGGCCTCGTCGGCCTCGACGACGACGGCCGGATCCGGGTGCACGGACAGCTCGTCGAGCCGGAGGCGGACGGCCGTGAGTCGGCTGCGGAGTTGGTGGGAGACGTCGGCGACGAGTGCGTGTTCGCGCTGCAACCGTCCCGCGATCTCGACGGTCGCCGAGTCGAGAACGTCGGAGACGCGGTCGAGTTCGGGGATGCCGTGTCGTCGCACGTCCGGCCGGAAGTCGCCCTCCGCGAGCCGGGCCGCCCGGTTCGCGACGTCCCGTAGCGGATCGGCGAGCCGCTTCGCCGTGACGTAGGCCACGACGGTGCCTGCGGCGATGGACACGAGTACCAGCAGCGCGACGGCACCGACGGCCTGGCGTTGCTGGGTACGCATCTCGTCGGACGGCACCTCGAGGCGGAGCGAACCGGACGTGCCCATCGCGAGAGACTCCACCAGGGGCGACTGCACGGACGCTTCGCCGATGTCGACGCGCGCGGCGCCGTCGTCGGTGGTCGGATACACCACGACGAGTCGGCCCCCGGCGGGTGTCAGCAGTCGCAGAGAGTTCGTGTCGAGGTCGCCCTCGACGACGCCGTTGATGCCCTCCTGGGTGATGATCTCCGTCGCCATCCGATCCAGCCGGACCTGCAGGTCACTCCGATTGAAGTCCTCGACCCACAACCAGGCCGTGTAGATCAGCGGCACACCGAGCAGCAGCGCCGTCAGGATCACGACTGCGAGGATCGACTGGAGAATTCTGCGGCGCACTGGCCCGCCTAGTCGGTGTTGATGCGGAAACCGACGCCGCGGACCGTCGCGATGCGACGTTCGGCGGCGGGGCCCTCGTCACCGATCTTCCGGCGAAGCCACGACATGTGCATGTCGAGGGTCTTCGAGCCGCGCAGTTCCACGTCGCCCCACACTTCCGCGAGGATCGTGTCGCGCGACACCACCTGTCCCGCGTGCTCGAGCAGCACCCGCAGAAGCTCGTACTCCTTGTTGGCGAGGGCGATCTCGGTTCCGTTCACGAGCACCCGGCGGGCCGCCGGCTCGAGCCGGATTCCCCCGACCTCGACGACCGAATCCTCGCCGCCGCCGCGACGGCGCAGCAGGGCACGCACCCGGGCCATCAACTCCGCCAACCGGAACGGCTTCCCCACGTAGTCGTCGGCTCCGGCGTCGAGTCCGACGACGAAGTCGACCTCGTCGGTGCGCGCGGTGAGCATGAGCACCGCCAGTTCCGAACTGTGGGCACGCACTTGCCTGCACACCTCGAGCCCGTCCATCCCCGGTAGTCCGAGGTCCAGGATCAGCAGATCGTAGGCCCCGTCCAGCGCCTGCTCCAGCGCTGCCGGGCCGGTTTGCTCGATGGTGACGTCGTACCCTTCCCGGCCCAGTGCCCGCGACAGCGGGGCGGCGATGGCTTCGTCATCTTCGGCAAGCAATACAGCAGTCACCTCCACAGCGTACGGAGGTGCGGAGACGGCCGTGACCGGTTACCAGCCTTTGCCGGTGTCGGCGTCACCGTGCGGGTCTTCCCGCTCCCGTTCGCGGTGGAGATCCATCGCGTCGAACACTTGGTGGTAGAGCAGCGAGTGGACGCGCTGAACGTCGGGGATGTCGTCGAATTCCAGCGGGTCGTCGGAGGACGACACGATGACCAGCGTTCCGGTGCGGAGCATCCTGTCGAGGAGGCCGTGCCGGAACTGCACGTTGCTGATGCGCCCCATCGGAATGTCGATCCCCGTGTGCGTCATCACACCCTGGCGGATGAGGACGCGTCGGTCGGTGACGATGAAGTGGGTGAACTTCCAGCTGAGAAACGGCGCGACGCAGCGCCATACGACGAGTCCCAGCCACAGCACGAGGACGAGGACGAGCACGACGGTCAGTGCGGAGCCGTCCAGCTTGTTCTCGGCGAAGCCCGACGCGAAACCCGCGACCGCCGTCGCCAGCAGAAAGGTGACGGCGGGGAGCAGCAACATCTTCCAGTGCGGATGGCGGTGAAGCAGTAGTTCCTCGTCCTCGGCGAGCGCGTCCTCCGGATATCCCATGCGACGAGTGTGCCTCTACCGCATGCGGCTGAGCACGATCGGGGTGATCACGATGATGATGCCGTACAGCACCATCCACACTCCGACCACGATCACGAACACCTCGAGCGACAGTTCGGGCTGCAGGAGCACGAAGGCCCCGGCGACCACGCTGATCACTCCGAGCACGATCGTGAGACCGCGATTCGCGACCGACCCGGAGGCACCCTCGACGATTTCGAGGACACCCCGGAACACCCACCACGCACCTACGACGAGCGCGATGATGACGACGGTCTGGAGCGGGCTCCTCAGCACGAGGAACGCGAGAAGTATTGCCAGGGCGCCGGATACGCCCACGAGGGTGCGTGCGCCTCCACTGGCCTCGACGTCGGCGAACGCCCGGATGATCTGGACGATCCCGAATCCGAAGAACTGGATGGCGATCAGGACGGCCAGCACCGTGAGTGTCACGTGCGGCCACACGAGCACGGCGATGCCCAGGCCCAGGGTGAGCAGACCGAGCACCACCGTGAGGCCGGTCAACGTGCGCCGGGCTGCGGTGACGGAGGACTCCGGAATTGAGGTACTCATGTACCACAGTGTGGCACTACTCGGTGCGCACCGGGCGTAAATGTGTGATGTCACCTGCGGCGACGGCGACCGTGCCGGGCTGTCCGTCGGGGGCGATCACGACCCGGCCCTCCGCGTCGACGTCCGTTGCGATGCCGATCAGTTCACGCCCGCCGGGCAGTTCGGCGCGCACCCGCTGGCCGAGCGTGCCGCAGCGCTCACGGTAGGCCGCGGCGAGTTCCGTGACGTCCCAGTTCGAGTCGTGCCACTGCCGCCAGCGATCGGCGATGGCGCGCAGCACCGCCCGCACCAGGGTGTCGCGGTCACTGACCTCGGCGCCCTCGAGGACGAGCGACGTCGCGTGCTCGACGGGCAGTTCGTCTCTCGTGAGGCTCACGTTGAGTCCGATCCCCACGACGACCGCCGGATCCGGTGCCGTGGCGGACACCTCGGCGAGGATCCCGGCGACCTTGCGTCCGTCGATGAGCACATCGTTGGGCCACTTCAGTTCCGCGGGCACCTTGGCGGTGGCGCGCAGCGCATCGACGACGGCGACGCCGGTCAGCAGCGGCAGCCACCCCATGTCCTGGAGGCTCATCCCCGGCATCGTCAGCAACGCCGAGACGGCGATCTGCGCCTGCGGCGGGCTCACCCAGGCGCGGGAGTGGCGGCCCCGGCCGCTGCCCTGGAATTCGGCGAGCAGCACGTGCCGGTCGCAGTCCGACGTCGCGGCGCGCGCGAGAAGGTCCGCATTGGTGGACCCGGTCTCCTGCACCACGTCGAGCCGAGACCAGAACTTGCGGGTGTCGCTGTCGTCGTCACCGCGGACGAGTGCCGCCCGCAGATTGTCGGCGTTGAGAGGGGGTCGGTTCAGGTCGGTCCACATCACCACAGCCTAGGACCAGCAGGAAAAGGTACTGGTCAGTAGCCGGGTCCGGGCAACCCGCCGCCTGACCACCTCCCTTGGCAGAAGCTCGCCGGCGCTCGTTAAGCTGACCTGTCATGACCACTGTTCAGGAGCCGAGCGCGGCGGAGTCGGCGAGTACGCCCGATATTCACACGACGGCGGGAAAGCTCGCCGACCTGCGTAATCGTCAGG
>NZ_JARJBD010000156.1:0-14417 GCF_029269925.1 Rhodococcus sp. T2V | reverse complement strand
CGGGGCAGGTCCGCGAGTTCGACGCCACCATCACCGAGCAGCACCCGGACGAACGGGTGGCCTGGAATTCCGACTCCGGACCCAACCACGCCGGGGTCATCACCTTCCACCGACTCGACGACGAGAAAACGCGGGTGACCGCCCAGATGGACGTCGACCCAGAAGGATTCGTGGAGAACGCCGCCGACAAGCTCGGCGTGCTCGGTCACCGAGTCAAGGCCGACATGAAGAAGTTCAAGGACTTCATCGAACACCGCGGACACGAGACCGGCGGATGGCGCGGCGAGGTCGACCGACCCACCCCCTGACCCGATCGAAGGACGGAATCGCAGCGCACCGCCCTACCCTCCGAACAATCGGAAACCGCCTGGGCGGCGACGGAACCGGCTCTGCAGCGGCGTTCAGAGTGCAGTGGAAGTCCTTATGTCCACAATCGTGCCCACGGCACAATCGAGCAGGCCCGAGACTGCCCCGAAAGGCGTCGCGCTGGGTCGGCGCGTGCCCGTAGCACATCAGCTGCTCGAAGAAGGAAGCGCATGAGCGTGTATTGCACGCATAGAACGGCCAGGGGGTAGCACGGTGATCACGTTCCTGAGGCCTCGGTTCGGGCGCCGCTGAGAGGTCCATGTGGGCGCGGCCGAACGGGCGCGCCGGATCCGTTCCGATCGGTTCTAACTCGCGTGCGGGCGGAGATCCCGATTCCGGGAAACCGTCGACTCGGGCGGACCTGCCGGCCGAGTTGGCTGTTCCCGGGAACGGCGCAGGCTCTCGGACATCACCCGTTGCCACCACAGGTCCAGCGGACTCGGATCCGGCCACCGAATCGGATCGTCTTCGAACCCGACATCAGGTCCATCGCAGCTGTCGGGGTCCTCTTCGATGCGAGACACAATCTGTACACCCTCTCGGTCACCGGAACCACGTTGTCACTTGCCGTCCGGTTACCCGCAACAGCGTGCGACTACCCCACGCCGTGGTGCGACGGCTGGGCCTGTCGGGCACTGGCCCGAGAAGATCGAGGCCCGTGCGGTCGAGGGCCACCACGACCGCCGAATCCGTTCGATCGTTTGACGGGTCCGTGCCGTTCCCAGTGGGGGCGGTTGCACCAGCTACTCAGCTGAACTGGCGCAGCCTCGACGGCTCCGAGGGTCCGGAACATCGGAGGGTCTGCCGAGTGAGTACCCCGTGCTCCGCCGGCACACTCGAGGCCGGGGCGTCGCTCGGTTACCGACCGGGGTGACGGCGTGCGTAGGCGTTGTCTACCCCGGGAACACTGCTAAGACAGTGGGATATACCGGCTGCGGCAACAGGTCAGCCGGCCCGTCCGTAGGGTGAGCGACAGCGACAGAAAGAGGACGACGTGGCGGACGAGGACCGGCGGCATGTCCTGTGGCGGGCGGTCTCCGGCGCCGCGGGCAGCCCCGGACAGGGGACGTGGGGGCGGTCGGTGTGCCGCAACTGCGTGGCGGCACTGACCGGGATCGACGCCGCGGCGTTGACGTTGCGGGCGACCGCCTCGGCCCAGGACCTGCTCGGCGCCAGCGCCGACTGGGCGGCCCTGCTCGAGGACCACCAGTACACCCTCGGCGAAGGCCCCGGAATCTCGGCCTTCACCCAGGGCGACCCGGTGCTGATCGACGACCTCGCCGCGGCGGATCACCAGTGGCCGGCGTTTACCGACGCGGCACAATCGGCGGGCGTGGCGGCGGTGTTCGCATTTCCGCTGCAACTCGGCGCCATCGCGCTGGGCACCCTGGATCTGTATCGGCGCACGCCCGGCGCGCTGTCGCCGATCGCGGCCGCCGAAGCTGCCGCGTTGGCCGACCTGATCGCGCTGGTCCTGCTGACGAAGGCGGATCGGGCGCAGACCACCGACCCGGACTGGATCCGCCGCACCGGCTCCTACCACGATGTGCACATCGCCACTGGGATGCTGGCCGCCCGCCAGCACATCAGCCTGGCCGACGCGTTCACCCGGCTGCGCGCACATGCGTTCGTTCGCGGTCACACCGTGCTGGACGTGGCCCGCGACGTCATCGCCCGTCGCATCGATATCAACGAACTGAGTGAGTGAGATCATGGGTTGTGAAGGAGGTGATCGCATGCCCGAGAGCACGTCGGCCCCGTCGTCAGCCTTGATCGACGCGGTCTCGGAGATCACCGGTGCGCTCGTCGACGGGCACGCCGATAGGGGTGCGGTGCTCTACCGCATCACCGTGATCTGCGCGGATCTGCTGTCGGCGGCGGCGTCGGGAATCATGATCGTCGACCCTCTCGGCGGTCTTGCGGTGGTGGCCGCCTCGGACGAGCAGGCCCGGCTGGTGGAGCTGCTGCAATCGCAGAGCGAGGAAGGGCCCTGCCCGGAGTGCATCCACACCTCCGAGGTGATCGCCGTGCCGAACCTGGACACCGATGCCGACCGCTGGCCCGAATTCCGGACGGTGGCCTCCGAGATCGGCTACCGAGCCATTCTGGCGGTGCCGATGATCCTCGACGGGCACACCGTCGGTGGTCTCAACATCTTGTTCACCGAACCCACCGCGTTCGAACACGAACAACACCGTCGCGCGAGGGTTTTCGCGGATCTGGCCTTGCTGGAGTTGACCCACGAGCGCGGCGAGCATCGCGCGGGCCGGCTGTCGGAGCGAACGTTGGCACTGCTCAACGACCGCACGCGCCTGGGGCAGGCCACCGGGATCGTCGCCGGCGCCCTGGACATCACCCCCGGCCGGGCGCACGCACTGATCGACGATCACGCCCACCGTCTGGGCGTCCCGCTGCGCACCCTGGCCCGGTCGATCACCGACGGGACGGTCCGTCCCACCGAAATGCTCGATGCCGAGGCGCAGCGCCCCGACGGCCGCTGACACCGCCTACATGCGCCGACCGCGAACAGGACCGCGGGCATCCAAGGACCGGATGACATGGCGGCAGCCACCCGTTCAGTGCCGCCGGTCCGGTCCGAGGTCGACGACCTTTTCCGCCACCTTCGCCAGCGGAATGTTGGACTGCTGGGACAGTTTGGTGAGCATCGTGAAGGCCTGGTCCGCGCCTATGTCGAAGCGTTCCATCAGCATGCCCTTGGCCTGACCGATCAGGTCCCGGCTGACCACGGCGGACCGCAACTGCACCTCACGGCGGTCGGTGATGATCGCGATCGCCGCGTGCGCCGCCAGCACTTCGCCGATGGCGACGGATTCGTCGTCGAACGCGTGCGCGGTCATCGCGAGCACGTTCAGGGCGCCGACGACGTGGGTGCGGGTGTAGAGGCGGAACGACACCACGCTGCGAACCCCCGAGTCGACGGCCTCCCTAGTGAACTCCGGCCACCGGGTTTCGTTCTCCAGGTCGTCGCTGCGGACGACCTCACCGTCCAGGGCGGCCTCGACACACGGGCCCTGACCGTGCCGGGCCTGCACCGCGTCGAGGTCCGCGGGCAGCGCGCAGGTGGGGGCGAGGGACCGGAACTTGTGGCGGCCGCTGATGGTGAGGATGTCGGCGCTGCCAGCGCCCGGGATCAGCTCCACCGCGGCCTGGGTGATCGCGTGCAGGGTGCTGTCGAGATCGGTGGGGGCGGTCCAGGATCGGGCCACCTCGGCCATCATCGCCCCGAGGCCGGCGTGATCGAAATCGTTCATCGCACATCTCCTGCGCATCGCTCGACTCCGGTAGGCGCGACGCGTCAAACGGGCGCCGCGGGCATGCGGCACCGATCGAGCACGCCCTGCGTCCCACTTCGAACACTACGCCGCCACCGGCGCGGTGCCGCACCGAGCGGCCGGTAGGATCGAGTCGTTTCCGGTAGAACAGCCTGCCGCCCGTTCAGCGGCAGGTCGGATGCATCTGCGGCGTAGCCGACAAGGATCACCCCTGATGCCCCACTATTTCGTTGACGACCAGGACGAGGTCACCCACCGGGTCGACGCGGTCGCGTCCGCACTCGACGACCTACACCGTCGACTCGGCTCGCACACCGAACAGGCTCCGGTGCTCCTCGAGACCGCCCGGGTGCCGGGATTCCTCGGACAACTGTGCCAGTGGGCCGTGGACACGATCCCCGGGGCGCAGATGTCCGGGATCACCGTGATCGGCGACGACGGCACCGTGACCACCCCCGCGTGCAGCGACCCGCGGGTGGTCGACGTCGACGCCGACCAGTACCGCACCGGGCAGGGCCCCTGCCTCGAGGCCGCCGCCACCGGTGTGGTGGTGCGGGTGCGCATCGACGAACTTCCCGAGCGGTGGCCTGCCTTCGCCGCGGCCGTCCGTGGGCTGGGTGTGCGCAGTTATCTGTCCGCGCCGCTGCGCCTGGACGGCGATCATGTCGGTGCCCTGAACCTCTACGGAACCGACGACCACGGCTTCGGTGACCTGGACGTCGCGCTGTTGAGGATCTACACCACTTTCGGGGCCGCGGTTGTCGGGCTCTCCCGTGATGTCGATGCTGCGCTGGACGAGGTCGCCGGTCTGCGCACGGCCATGGCCAGCCGTGCGGTCATCGAACAGGCCAAGGGTGCTCTCATGTCCAGCAGGGGGTTGTCCGAGGACGCCGCGTTCACCGTCCTCGTCGAGGTGTCCCAACGCGAGAACGTCAAACTCGCCGCCGTCGCCCGCCGCATCGTCACCTCGTTCGGCGACCGCACCTGAACCTCGACAGGACAACGTGGGCAGGTGACGGTGTCGGACGAGGTCAGCGGTGTGGGGGACGGAGGGGGAGGGTCCGGGGGATGGTCCGGTCCTGGCTGGGGATAGTCGGGGCGTGTGCGGTTCGGGGTCCCCGACATCGGTTCGCTCGGCGCAGTTGCTCGATCGTCGAGGCAACCGCGGGTGCGCCGCCGCAACGTAAGGGTCCGGTCGTGCGACGAACGATGTCCCGGAAGGGCATTCACTCCACGACCGGGTGGCTCGCGGTCCCGCAGACCGCTCGACAACTCTCGGGCGACCAAGGTGAAGGCAGCACCGGCCGGATCTGTCATGTCCACGATCGACCCGAGAGCCCTCCGCCGAGGTGCCACCTGACGTCCACGTCCATGGCGGAATGGATTCGATTGGGGTGCCAGGTCTTCGGAACATGGACACCGCAGTCACCGAAATAGTGCCACCAAAGTTCTCGGTGGAAAGAATGCTTACTATTCGGGAACCCGAGTCGCCTTGTCGCCTTTCTTGGCGGCAGCTGCCTTCGTGCGGACCTTGTTCGCCGGTTGCTTGGCGACGGGTGTTTTCTTGGCAGGGGGCGTCTTGGACGGTGCCGGTGCGGTGGCAGCAACCTTCTTCGCGGGCACCGGGTTTGGGGTTATTTTGGTGGCAGCGGTCTTCTTCGTCGGCGCCTTCTTCGCGGGCGCTTTCTTCGAAGGTGGCTTCGTCGCGGGCGGCGCCTCAGACCCGGCCTTGGCGGTGGCCTGAGGTTCCATCTCGAGGCCCCCTTCGGGTTCCTCCGCTGTGTCCGTCTGCCGCTGCAACTTGTTGTTCGTCCAGGACCTGACCCCCTCTCCCGCGTCCCGAAGAACCCCGACTGCATTTCTGGCGACGCGCGCTGCGCCGCTGCCAATGTTCATGGCCGACTCCGCTGGCCTTTCTGCCACGGCCGCCGACGAACGAGCGGCCTTCTCGGACGTACCTATCACCGGACAGGCTACGTGGATGTGAACGAGCGAGCGGTCTCTCAACCATCCCACCCCGAATCCTCCGGTGCGGCACAATTTTTGGTCGGTTACTTCCCGTAGGTGGCGAACAGGCGGTGCAGGGCTTCGTCCCAGTAGCGTTGGCGGTGCCGGTCGAGGATGCGGGTGCACCAGGTATGCAGGCCGGCGATGAGAGCGGTGGCCAGGGCGAGGGCACCGACGAGGGCTGCGGCGGTGTTGCCGGCGACTTCGGGACCGGTGATCTCGGGACCGGCCCAGTTGCCGGAGGAGTCGACGAGGATGCTGGTCTGGGTGTGGGCGGAGACCCCCGCTGGTAGTTCGATGGTGCCGGTTCGGGGGTCGCCGGCCCAGTGCCAGGTCGCGGCGGCCAGGACGGGATCGGTGCGGGAGTCGAGGCGGGCAGCCGGTCTTAGGAGTGCCGGTGCCGGTGTCGGGGCCGGGGTCGGGGTCGGGGTCGGGGGTGATGGTGGCAGTCACCGGGTGAGTGCGGATCTGTTGGTCGGCCGCGCGGGCGTTTTCGGCGTCGTAGACCCCCGCCGTGACGCCGACGGTGAGGACGAGCATCAGTGCGGCGACCGCCGCGAGCAGCAGCTGCAGTCGGACGGCCAACCGGTCCACGGGACGGTGAAAAGGTTGCCGACGGTCGGCGGAGGGCGCGCCGACCGCCCTCGCCGCACGTCGGCGGCGTCTGAACCCCATCCTGATTCCTCCCTCCCTCGCCACTGCGCACCGGTGTGGATCCGCGGTGCTGGTTGCAGGGTGCCCCGTCGTCGGTTCCCGCACACTGCCCGCCGGACCCGGTGTGGTGCCGCGGTGGGCCTTTTGCGGGTACTCGACTCCGTGACCGTGACCGTGACCGAGACCCCGTGACGAAAAGGTGGCGACGTGACCGAAAACCCTGACACGGCGCAGAGACGCGACCGCTGGCCCTTGTCACCGGCGCGTCGCGCGGTATCGGTCTGGAACTGGCGAAACTGTTCGTGCAGGACGGCTAGGACCTGGTCGTGGTCGTGGTCGTGGTCGTGGTCGTGGACTCGGACGCACTGGATTACGCGGTGATCGAACTCGCCGCGCCGAAAGCGACGATCGTCCCGGTGCGCGCCGACCTGCAGACCGAGGCCGGTGTGGCAGCGGCGTACGCGGCCGTCGGGACGGACGGTCGGCCACTGGCCGCGGCGGCGCTCAATGCTGGTGTCTGTCGCGGCGGGTCGTTCGTCGAGACCTCACTGGCCGACATCCTCGCCGTCCTCGACCTCGACGTCCGCTCGACCGTGCACCTGGCGAAGCTGGTCCTCGACGACCTGACCCGGCGGGGCGCGGGCAGGGTGCTGTTCACCTCGTCGGTGGCGTCGACGATGCCCGGCCCGTACCAGGCGGTGTACAACGCCTCGAAGTCGTTCGTCCAGTCGTTCAGCGAGGCGCTGCACAGCGAACTGGCCGGCACCGGTGTCACCGTCACCGCGCTGATGCCGGGCCCGACAGACACCCACTTCTTCTCCCGGGCGCATGTGGGCGACACCGTGTTGGGGCGGGGCCCGAAGGACGATCCCGCCGACGTCGCGAATCAGGTTACGACGCGATGTGGCGCGGTGAGCGGAAGGTGGTCGCCAGTTCGGTGCTGTCGACGGTGATGGCCGCGTTCGGTGCCGTCACCCCCCGACGGGGTCACGGCCGCCGCCCACAAGGTTCTCGCCGAACCCCGCTCGGGAATGGCGTGCCGTTTGGTACGCAGATCGGGTGGGTAGCCGCAGGCACATGGTCACCCACACGAACCCGTCCGACACCGCCCCCGCCGCACCACGAGCCGAGGGGCCGATCCTGACCGGGTGGGAAGCGGTGCGGGTGGCGACCGCGCTGGGCTATCCGGCCGTCGCCGCCGGGGTCATCGCGCGTCGCCGCCCGGTGATGGCGGTGCTCGAGACCGTGCGCGCCGACGACACCACCCTGGAGACGGTGCGCGCGTTGCGCCGCAGGTTCGGCTCCGGCCCGGTGCAACTGCGGTTGCCCGGCCGTCGGCTGGCGGTGGTGCTCGACCCCGAGGGCGTCGCCCGCGTGCTCGCCGAGTCCCCGGATCCGTTCACCCCGGCCAACCGGGAGAAGAAGAGCGCCTTGAGCCCGTTTCAGCCGCGGGGCGTGCTGATCTCCGGCGGACACCTGCGCCGGCAGCGCCGCGACTTCAACGAAGCCGTGCTCGACACGTCGATGCCAGTACATCACCTCGCTCCGGAGATCGTCCCGGTGATCGCCGAGGAAACCAACACCCTACTCGACCTGGCCGTGCGGTCCGGCCGACTCGATGCCGGCCAGTTCACGCAGATGTGGTGGCGGATCGTCCGCCGGATCGTGTTCGGTTCCGCCGCCCGCGACGACGAGACCCCCACCGACCGGCTGTGGCGGCTACGCGGAATCGGCAACTGGTCCTACCTCTCGCCGGACCGTCCCCGGCTGCGTGAGAAGTTCTTCGACGATCTCTACCGCTACGTCGGGCACGCCGAACCCGGCTCCCTGGCCGCCACCATCGCCGCCACGGACGCAGGCGGGGCCGTCGATCCGGTCGGGCAGATGCCGCACTGGCTGTTCGCATTCGACGCTGCCGGCATCGCCTGCAGCCGGGCTCTGGCCCTGCTGGCCACACACCCCGACGAACGCCGACGCGCCGAAGCCGAGGTCGAGGGCGCCGACCTCACCGAGGTCCAGCAATATCGGTACCTGCGGGCGGTGATGCTCGACTCGGTGCGGCTGTGGCCGACCACCCCGGCGATCCTGCGGGATTCTACCGAGGAGACCGGGTGGGGGCCGGACGGCCGACGCTTCACCGTCCCGGCCGGCGCCGCGTTCCTGGTCCTGGCCTCCGCATTCCACCGGGACGGCGCCACCTTGGAATTCGCCGACCGGTTCGTCCCGCAGATCTGGTTGGACGGGCGCGCGCAGTCATATCCGCAGCTGGTGCCGTTCAGTGCGGGCCCGGCCGAGTGCCCGGGCCGCAACCTCGTCCTGCTCGTCACCAGCACCGTGATGGCGCACCTGCTCGCCCGGGTTCGCTTCGAGCTGACCTCGGTTCCCGGCTTGAGTCCGGACCGGCCGCTGCCGACGACGCTGAACAACTTCGGGCTCAGGTTCGCTGTGCACCCGCGCTGACGTGCAGCACCGACGAGGAAACCCCGTTCGGCATCGACGGGATCGACCACGTCGCCCCGCCCGGACGCCGGTGCGGCCGTCACTCGGGCGGTGATTCGCCGACCGGGGCGTGGGGTAGTCGGGTTCTGTGCGGCTCGGGGTCCTCGACATCGGTTCGAACTCGGCGCAGCTGCAGATCGTGGAGGCCACTGCGGGTGCGCCGCCGCTGCCGCTGCACGCGGTCAAGGCCGCCACCCGATTGGGCGAGTCGATCGGTGCCGATCAGCGCCTCGACGAGGACGGGATCGACCGGATCAGCCAGGCCGTGACGCAGACGTTGGCGGCGGCACACCGATACGAGGTGGACGAGATCTACCTGTTCGTCACGGCCGCCATCCGGGACGCGGCGAACCGGGACGAGATCCTCGACCGCATCGCCGCCGAGTGCGGACTGCGGCCGCAGTTCCTGACCGGGCTGCAGGAGGCGCGGTTGACGTATCTGGCCGTGCACCGCTGGTACGGGTGGCGTGCGGGCCGGCTGCTCGACATCGGCATCGGCGGCGGGTCGATGGAGATCGCGCTCGGCCGCGACGCCGTCCCGGAACTGGCGGTGTCGTTGCCGCTGGGCGCCGGCCGGTTGACCCGAGGATTCTTCGACGCCGACCCACCCCCACGCAAGCAGGTCAAGGCGCTGCGCCGGTATGTGCGCGACACCCTCCGCGAGACCGCGGACCGGCTGCGGTGGGAAGGTGAACCGCAGTTGGTGGTGGCGACGTCGAAGACGTTCAAACAACTGGCCCGCCTCGCGGGGGCACCGTCGCAACGCAAGGGCCCGTTCGTGCGACGAACCGTGTCCCGGAAGAACATCCACGACTGGGTGCCGCGGCTGGCCGCTGTGCCGGCGGAGCGCCGCGCCGGGTTGCGGGGTGTCTCGCCGTCCCGGGCGGGGCAGATCCTCGCCGGCGCGATCGTGGCCGACGAAACCCTGTGCGCCCTGGACGTCGCTGCGGTGCAGGTGAGCCCATGGGCGCTGCGCGAGGGGGTGATGTTGCATTATCTGTCCACGGTGACCGACCCGCGGGACGAACTGCCCCTGCATCCACTGCGCCCGCTGACCCCCACCGCACCCACCACCGGCGCCACCGTCACCGCCCTGCCCGCGTCCGTCACCTCCCACGCGTCCACGCGCGGACAGTGACTTCGACGATGCATACGAACCGGGTCGCCTCGGTGCCCGCCTCACATGTGTATGTGCGGCATCTGTGCGACCCGGACGGCGCCGAGGCGGTGGTCCGGTTGCCCCACCCCGCGCCTTCGGACAGGGGGACCGGCGAACCAATGGTAGGCGAATAACACTGCGGGATGAGCCGCCGCGTGAGCATTTCCGACGGACTGTTCTCTGCTGCCCTTCGCCTCTGTCGGGTTTCAACTCTCGCTGGTGGGTTAACCGGTCACCATGAGCGAGCGAAACAGTGGATCCAGCGAGTCGGAGAAGCCCTACGACCCCGCGAGCGACCCTGATGCCGATCCAGAGAACATCACGTCGACCACCCATCAGCCGAACCAGGCGGAGGGTGCTGACGACGAGGACGAAACCCCGTGAGTGGTGCCGCCCGGAACCCGGTCCACCTCGGCACCGGATCGCGTCCCTGTGGCGAACACCGGCGGTGCCGAGTTCGACAGAGGGGAGCAGTACCTCGCCGACCTCGCCCACACCCGTACGTGCAGGCGAACTGGCGCGACAGCAGGCACCTTGTGCTGTGACCGCGCTCGGTTCCCACGAGACTCATCGAAATGGCCGCGAGCCATTCGATACGCGGAGGGCTGGTGTCAGTGGTGCTTGTCGGTCGGAATTGTCTCTACGCCCGGTGGCGGGGACTCGGCTCGGGCGAGTTCGGCTACCCGGCCCGCCAGTTCGTCGGTCAGAGTGGTGTCGGGTTCATCGCTCGCCGCACCCGTGAACGTGGCGAGGACGGAGGCCGCGGCAGAGGCGGTGCCTGTGGGCACGGACTGCACGCGCCGGGGCGGCGAATCGATGGCTTCGAGGTGCTCGGCGAGCACGTCGCTGTCGAGTTGTTGCGCCGCCTTCTTGCTCAGTTCAGCATTTTCTCCGGTCGCGGACTGGGAAACCGTTTCGTCCTCAGCGGCAGTGACACTCGATACGGGGGCGTTGGTTCGCTGGGGTGCGGTGTCGGTGAGCCGATGGGCAGGGTCCCGGGGGCCCAGAACGGTCCCGACGACACCATCGAGCAGGCAGAGGCAGTCCCGATAGAGGCGGCGGACAGGTGAGACGGGTCCCAGGCGTGCGATTACCTGGTCGTCGATCAGATGGAGGGGGTAGCGCACCATCGTGTACTGCACGCGGAGAATGGTCAGGGGTAGTGCGGTGAGGATGTTCATGAGGCCTCGGTGTTCGGGTGACAGGTCAGGACTTGGGGGGTGTCACCGCCGGGGGTTTCGGCGGCAGGTCGCACCAGTGTGGCTTCGGCGCGTGCCTCGAGGGTCGCAAAACCACCCGCGGGGTAACCCCTTTTCGCTCGCAGCTCCCGCCCGTGGACGAGTGGCCGGATCAGTCGTGACCCGCGGAACCCTTCCTCCCGCGTTTGTTGTGCAGGACGAAGGCGATGACGCCGACCAGGATGAGAATTCCGATGAGTTCCACAGCAAGCGGATACCCGCTTGGTGTGATCTCCACGCGGGACGGCGAATAGCAGCCCGTCGGTTTCCGTATCGCGTTCACTGCGTAAGTAGTTGCGCCCGTCGAGTCCGGTCGTTGGTGGGCTTCCCGGTCTCACCAGCGCGCGAACGAGGTGCAGGTTGCGCCATCACCGGTGCGGGTACACGGACGCTCAGCAGTCCCGGCGGCGACGAGGAGCACGTGTAGTGAAAAATCAGTCGGTTCCCACCATGACCTGTACCCCGCCGAACGGCCACCCCGTCCTCGCCCCGGCAGCGCGGCACGGCACGGCCACCGCGTCGTGCCGCACAGAGATGCTGGAGGCACTGTTCGCGGCGTTGCCGCAGCCGCTGTCTGTGTTCGACGACCAGCGCGAGGTACTCTTCGCCAACCCCGCGTCCGCCAACCTGGTCGGATATCGGGTGGAGCAACTGGTCGGTGACTATGAATGGTTGCTGTTGCCATCCGACACACCTCGATGGCGCCGATTCCTACGAGACACCCATGGCAGCACAGGCTCTCGCGCCACGTTCTTCCGACTCCGCCACCGCAGCGGCGACTGGTTGTGGGTCCGTGCCGCGGCATCCGCGTTCACGGTCGGCACAGCGCATCTGACCGCGGTGACGTGGCAGGACTGCAGCGGCGAGCTCTGTGAGGATCCGCGGACGATCGTCACCGGAGCCTGAGGCAATCCGATGTCGACCGTCACAGATCCTGGTCTCGAGCTCGTGGTGATCTATCGCGGGCCCGCGCTGCCGATACACACCGACCTGACCGGGCCCAGCGAACCGTCGTCAGCGGCGCAAGAATGTGAGTACCGATGAGAATCGCAGTGTTCGGTGCCGGATACCTCGGTGCGACTCAGGCGGCGTGTCTGGCGGAGCTCGGGCACGAGGTGGTGGGGGTCGATGTCGACCCGGCGAAGCTGGCGACACTCGACGCCGGGGAGGTGCCGTTCTACGAGCCCGGACTCGGGGACGTGCTCCGCCGCAACGTCGCGGCAGGTCGGTTGCGCTTCACCTCTTCGCACGAGCAGGCCGCCGCGTTCACCGGTGTGTATTTCCTGTGCGTCGGTACCCCGCAGAAGGAGGGTGAGTTCGCCGCCGACCTCGGGTATGTCGAGACGGTCATCGACACTCTCGCGCCCCTGGTCACCGGTCCCGCGGTGATCTTCGGCAAGTCCACCGTGCCGGTGGGGACCGCGCAGCGGCTCGGTGCCCGCGCCCGGGAGCTGTCACCGGCCGGGACCGGTCTGGAGGTGGCGTGGAACCCGGAGTTCCTGCGGGAGGGATTCGCCGTTCAGGACACCCTGCACCCGGACCGGCTGGTGCTCGGGATCGACCGCCACCGGCCCGGCCGGGCAGAAGAGGTGGCACGCGAGGTGTACGCGCAGCTGCTGGCCGAGGATGTCCCCTTCCTGATCACCGATCTGGCCACCGCCGAGTTGGTGAAGACGGCGGCCAACGCTTTCCTCGCCACGAAAGTCTCGTTCATCAACGCGATCTCCGAGGTGTGCGAGGCCGTCGGCGCCGACGTCACCGTGCTCGCCGACGCGCTCGGGTACGACGTACGCATCGGCCGCCGCTTCCTCGATGCCGGAATCGGGTTCGGCGGCGGGTGCCTGCCGAAGGACATCAGGGCGTTCATGGCCCGGGCCGGCGAACTCGGCGCCGACCAGGCCCTCACCTTCCTCCGCGAGGTCGACACCATCAACATGCGGCGTCGTAGCCGGATGGTCGAACTTGTCCGGCACACCTGCGGCTCGCTCCTCGGTGTGCGGGTCGCGGTCCTGGGTGCAGCGTTCAAGCCGGACTCCGACGACGTCCGGGATTCGCCCGCACTGAACGTGGCCGGACAACTGCAGCTGCAGGGCGCATCCGTGAACGTCTACGACCCGAAGGCGATGGACAACTCGCGCGCACTGTTCCCGACGCTCGGCTACGCACCGACCGCCGCGGACGCGTGTCAGGGCGCCGATGTGGTGTTGGTGCTCACCGAGTGGTCGGAGTTCCGCAAACTGCAACCGGGTGACCTGGATGCGGTCGTGCGCAACAAGGTGCTGATCGACGGCCGCAATTGTCTCGATCCCCAGCAGTGGCGCGGGGCGGGATGGACCTACTGCGGACTCGGACGACCATGACATGGACTTTCCTTCAAGCGCCCGAGTGGCTCTGGGGCAACGTGCCCGCTGCCGACTCGGAGACACATCCGGTCTGAGTGCGGCGCTGTTCGTGGCGATCACCGGCCACACGCCCTACGAACGGCACAGTGGTGAGTGGGGGATGACACCATTTTTCCGGATCGTCACCGGTCGCGCCCCCATCGGCCGGTCGACGTGGTCGACGACGGGGGTGGGGTGATCGAGCACGCGATGGCGGGGTGACCCGGCGACTGCCTTCGCGTCCGGGTATCCACTGCGGAAGGTGCAGCGCCGCCGCGCGGGTTGCCGGTCGACGAGATGGCGGTACCTTCGTGGGATGACCACGAACCGGGGTGGTGCCGTCGCGCCCCAAGTGGACGACATCGACTGCGCGCCAGGTTATTTTGTGGCACGGCGGGACGTTCGGGAGTGGGCGGTGCGCGATGTCGACCAGGTCCAGTGCCAGGGTTGCCTCACGTGGTCGGTGCAGCATCGCCGTGACGACATTTCCCTCGCCTCGGTGATGATCAGGCGCATCGTCGTCTGTCTCCGCCCCCACGGACACCAGTGGTCCACATCTGGAAAACGGTGACACCCTCGATGTCCCGGTCCACGATCACTTCAGTCGGTAGAAGGAGCCGCGGCGTTCGGGTGACAACGCTGCTGCACGCGCCCCACCACCGGGTGCGGAGGCACGCTGCCGGCATCGTTTCCCCTCGGGTCGGCTGGGGTACTTGCTGCAGTGGATTCCCGCGGCCGTGCCAGCCCGATCCCGGGCCCGAAATCTAGGTGAGGTGTGCCATGTCGTCCGATGCCATCGTGATCTTGAGAAATGACCACA
>NZ_JARJBD010000155.1:0-14967 GCF_029269925.1 Rhodococcus sp. T2V | reverse complement strand
TCCAGCGGGACCGGTGTCCCGCCAAGTCGGTGTCCACTTTCCGGGGGGAACCTCAGATGGCGTTGCTGGATCCCAGCGGCGATACTGGGACAATCGCCGCGATCAACCGTGGCGAGTAGGCACCGAGGATTCGACCGCAAAGCCCACCACCGCACGGGGCTCTATCTGAACCTCATGCCAATCGCCGGTGAGTTCAGCAAAGCTTGTGATGTCGTGGAGATAGATGGTCTGCCCAGGAGTGACAAACGTCGTCCCCGGAGCTAGTTCTTCGATATATGGCATCTCATTAAGGCCTATCACAAATCCGGGCTGATGGGATAATTCATGCCCTAGCGAGGTCCGGTCGTGACGAACCGACTGGAAGTCGCCACGAGGTGCATTCTGCCCAACCACGAGCCCGTCAAGGCCATTCTGCGGGATGGTGACCCCGATGTCAATGATTCTGACGTCAAAATCATCGATCGCGCAGAATGACTCCGAACAACGGCCGTGTGCGCGTGTGAATGCGGCAGTGAGCAGCGGGACTTGGCGCGTGGTCTGGCGGTTGCGCCCAGGACACGGTCTCCACGAGATAGACCAGGCATTCCTCGCAAGCCTCGAAGTACCCGGAGAGATCCCGGTCAGTTCGGGACGATAGCCAAACGAGCACGGGACAACGATCTCCAGCGCACGAAGAGCCAGAGGTGAGACGGCCGATTGGCAGTTGGGCCTGGGCGCATATTCCGCTGCGCATGCGAGTGGTGCAGGCGAGAACTCTTACGGTGTCGTCTCGATCCGTTGCGAGTACGTCCAGGGTTGGGCCGTTCGGCTCGCGACACTCCTCATTCAGGTCAACTATCGCTGGTGACCGCCCAAAGCTGGACAGACAAAGTGCCGTCCGAGCTCACGGTGCCTCCGAACCGTCGGAACTCGGTCAGGGCTTAAGATCGATCGCCCGAGCCCAAATCCGGGTAGCCTCCGCAATGACCCGATCGAGCTCGGCCGGCGACGCCGGATCGTCCAAAGCGAGATGCAGGTAGGCGTAGTTCTCGATCATGCCGCCGAGGAGGTCGGCCGCAAGTTCGGGATCGACGTCCCGCGGCGCCAACCCGTCTTCCTGTCGACGCTTCAGCGCTTGCGCTGCCCGCTTCACAAAGCGGAGCCGAATCTCACGCAACAGTTCGCGGGCAAAGTCATCGAATGTCGCAACCTGATGGATTACAGCCCACACCTTCGCATTTCGGGCATATGACTCCAGATACCGACGATTTGCTTCCTCGATGCGAACGAGTGCGGAAGGTTGACCGCCCTCCTCCGACTGCGGGGGGTACGCGTTGCTGTACATGTCCTCAGCAACGGCGTGCGCGACTGCGCGAAATATTTCCTCTTTTGAATCGAAGTACGTATAGAAGCTTCCGTACGCAACCTCGGCGTTCTCGGCTATATCAAGAATCCGAGCGTTGACGAATCCGTCGCGCTCAAATATTTCTCGCGCTGATCGTACTAAGGATGCCTCGGTCGCCAATGCACGCGCTCTGCGCGCCTGACCACCGTTGCCTTTCGAATGGCCAGCGGCCGCTTTGCGGCGAGATGGACGCCCTTTCGCGTTGGTCGGGTGAGACGATTCCTGTTTCACGAAACCTCCTGCGGTCACCACGCCAGACGATACCTCCTACGGTCGCGCTGAAGCGAAATCGTCCCACGAGGTGTGTTCGCACGAACCCCATCCTTTCGCGGCGCGCACCCCTGCATCCGGGAATGCGGGCCCTCGGTCGCCTGAGGCGACACAGCATCTGCAGGCCCACCGGACGGGTGGTGCCATCGCCTCCAGCCCCACACACGAGAGGGCGACCCGCGACGCGACCAGGATGCGCTGCCTCGCTATGCTCAAGGCGCACGATGTGACGATCTCGACATGCAGCACTTCCCGCTGGCGACCGGCTTCACCCGAACACTCGATAGTTCAATTCACGCAGATCACCCGACGCCGTGGCACGAGCGACTCGTTAGTCTGCTACGTCAGAAGGCTGGCAAACACGTTGACGGCCTCCTCGAGACTCGTGGATCGCCCCGCAACTACGTCGGCGTATGCGAAGGCCTCCATCAATCGCGTGAGGGCGTACGCCAGAGTGCTCGGCTCAATGCGAAGTGAGAGATTCTCTCGCGCGACTTCCTCTACGAGCAGCCCTTCAATGAGCTGGGTCAAGGTCCGCTGAACGGGGTATTGATGTGTGGTTAGTACCGCGAGGGCGGTCTGCGGATCGCGTTCAATGTACGCCTTCATGGCGGTCGAGTCCTTGGTGATCGAGAGTTGTGCACGCAGGATCGCGACCACCCGCGTGGCGCCATTTCCGATCGTCGCCTCCCGGTTGTCCTGGAAGGTCCGTGCAACCATTGACGCGATAACCTCTCCTGCTAAGCGGTCATTGCTTCCGAACCACCGATACGCAGTTGCCCTGCTGATCCCGTGCTCAACAGCAAGCGAATTGAGATCGAGGCGTTGACCATGAAGCCAGCGATATCTGGCGGCGTCCAACAATGCCACGCGGGTTCTCGCTCGCTCGGACTGCACCATGCGAAGAATAGTAGAGGGTCTGCGCGGATTACCACGTGTTGGTCTGCACAGCCCGACCGACAGGCGGACTGTCATAACGCCAGTGCGGTTACCTTCCTTCGCGTGGTGTAAAATAGTGCAGTTAACCGTTGCCCCGGCCATCGGTTGGCGGCCACAGCGTAACGGTCAGTGCGGCCCTATGCCGAGTGCCAGGAATTCCCTTGATCTGCCGCAGGCCACTTCCGGACGCCTAGGGCCGTCCTGACGGGTTGCCTGCCGGGGCCACCCGTTGACAGCGGCGATGCGAACGGAGTCGGGTGTAGCGGACGGCAAGTTTGCCGTATCCGTTGCTGCGGTGCGGCTTTGTTGAACTTGATTGTTTCCGCACTCGTCGAACACTAGTAGCGTGTCGCTGCTTAGTTCTGCCTTGTTTCGTTTAAGTTGGAGGCGGCAGACTTCCCCTTCCCCTCTGCCGGTCAGGACTGTGGTCATGCCTTCGCAGAAGAAGCGTCCGGTGACGTTGAGCTCGGCTGATCGTGAGTTCTTGGAACGGTTGACCACGACCGGGGTGCATCCGGCCTCGATGATCCGGCGGGCCCGGGTGTTGCTGGCGCTGGACACCTCGGTCGGGGCGGTCGATGAGAAGAAGGTGATCGCAGCACGGTTGGGAGTCTCGGGTGAGACGGTGCGACTGGTGGCCAAGCGGTTCGCTGAGACCGGTCAGGACGTGGAGGCCACGATCGGGCGCAAGCAGCGTGACCTGCCACCGGTGCCGTCGCAGATCACCGGCGAGGTCGAGGCCAGGTTGATTGCATTGGCTTGCTCGAAGCCGCCCGAGGGTCATGCGCGGTGGTCGTTGCGATTGCTGGAGAAGCACGTCGCCCTGGTCGAGGACATCCCCGATCTGGACCACTCGACCATCGGCCGGATCTTAAAAAAACGAAACTTCGTCCTCACCTGAAGAAGTGCTGGACCATTCCACCAAAGGCGAACCCGGAGTTCGCTGCTCGGATGGAAGATGTCCTGTCGGTCTAAGCCCGCCCCCGCAACCCAGCTCGCCCGGTGGTGTGCATGGACGAGAAGCCCTACCAGCTCCTCGCTCACGTGCGTGACCCGATCCCTGCAGGCCCGGGACGCGATCTGAAGGAGGACTCCGAGTATGTGCGGCACGGGACCTGCTCGATCTTCTGCTGGGTCGAGCCTCTGGCCGGCTGGCGGCGTGTCGATGCCCAGCCCCGGCGCACCAAGGTCGACTGGGCCCGGCAGGTCAAAGAGCTTCTGTGCGTGGACTACCCGGACGCGGAGACGGTGGTGCTGGTGATGGACAACCTCAATACTCACGGCATCGGATCGCTCTACGAGGCCTTCGAGCCGGCCGAGGCGTTCGCGCTCGCGCAGAGGCTCGAGATCCACCACACCCCCAAGCACGGCTCGTGGCTCAACGTCGCCGAGATCGAACTCTCGGTGCTGACCCGCCAGTGTCTGGACCGGCGCATCGAGGACCTCGAGACCCTGGGCGCCGAACTCGCCGCCTGGCAACGACAGACCAACGCCGATCAACGCCAGGTCCAGTGGCACTTCACCACCGACGACGCCCGCATCAAACTCCGCCACCTATATCCCAACACTTAGCCGCGACAGTCTACTAGTTGAGAAGTCGCTGAGCTTGCTGTTCTGCTCGCGGAGTTCGTTGAGTTCCTTCGCGGGGTCGGCGTCCGTGTTGTCGTGCCGGCACCGCCAGTTGTAGCGTCGTTGCCGATACTTCGAGCTCCGCGGCAATCTCCTCCTGCGTCTTGCCCGCGGCGGTGTGAGCTGGTCGGTGCAGCGCAGTACGCGCATGATGTTCCGCGGGTTCCGCCTCAGTCCAGCGATGTTCTCCATAGCCTTGTCCATCCAGTTCACGGCAACAAGGTTCCGTAACATGGTCGTGCCTGTTCATCGGGGACGCACTAGGTGTACGGCGGTTCACTCAAGTTTCGTAGCGAGAAATCTCAAGAGGTGATCGTTCACGACTGCGGACTTCTCGATGTTCACCAAGTGTCCAGCGTCGGCAATGACATGGACCTCGACATCTGGAATTCGGTGCAGCACCTTTTCGTATCCAGGCTCGCGAAGTCGGTCGTTTGCCCCGGCAAGAGCCAGTGTGGGCACTCGGATGCGCTCGTACGAAGTCGTGTCCTCCTGCCCGAAGTTCATTGGAGGCTTAGCGCTGGGTGGTTTGAGGCGTGCGGAGGCCACAGCTTCCCAAGCACCGGGTTCCAGGCTCGCGGCGACTCTGCGTGCGACGTAATCCTCGTCATCTATCCAACGTTCGTCGTGAAAGAGTGCTCGGAGGATTCGACGCATACCGTCGGGTGTGCCGTCATAGTCCACCAGCGCTCGACGGTCTTCGTTATACGGCATGAAGCCACCGCCACTGATGATGGCCATACGGGAGATGGGCAGGCGGCAGTCAGGTCGTGCGGCCTCCTTCACGAGGCTGGTACCACCGAATGACGTGCCGACGAAAGCTGCGCGGTCGATGGCAATTGTTCGTAGGAATGCTGCTAGATGGCGCAGCATTCGATCGGATCCCGCGACGAAATCACGAAGCTTGTCGGTACCGCCGAACCCTAGCCAATCTGGGGCGATGACGCGAAACCGCTCGGCCAGCGTTGGTATGTTGTGTTCCCACGAGAGTTCCGCAGAGGCCCCGAACTCACCGGAATGGAGCAGAACGACGATCGGTCCGGAGCCCACGTCGAAATAGTGGGTACGAATGCCGCCTACATCAACGTAGCGGCTGAAGCGAGATAGTTTCACGCTCCCACTGTACCCGCGGATGCAAACGATTGTTACGTTTGTCCGTAATGTCTTCAAAAGCAGCGCAATGCCTTTGGATGAGCCTGCGCGTGCGTCAGGTCAAATTGAGGCGGCAATCGAAGCAGCAGTCGCCATCACGGCCTCGGCGATCTGCTCGGGTTCGTGCACCGTGCCGACCATGACAGCACCGATGCTGCAACCCGTGTACTGAGGGTGTGGGATAGCGGCCGCGATACCCGTCACCCCGTCCTCGATTTCACCCGTGGTGATGGCCCATCCGCGTCGACGCACAAGATCGATCGAGGTGTCTTCGCCGTCGCGCGGTGGAAGCGCTGCGAGAATGGCCCGCCCGGAAGAACCTCTTGTCAAAGGACGTCTTGAGCCGGTTCGATACGTGACATGAAAAGTCGTGTTGCGAGGCTCCTCCACGGCCAGTGCCACCGCCTCGTCACCCTCCATGACCGTCAAGTGAGTCGTCGCATTGATTTCTTCGGCAAGTCGACGAAGCGCCGGAAGTGCAACGAATCTGAGCCGTGGAAGCACGAGCCTGCCTATTTCCACGGCGTGCAGTCCGAGCCCGTAACGGCCGTCGGAATCCTTGGAAACCCATCCCTTGGCGGTGAGGGTTCGAAGCATTCGGGTGATGATGGTCCGATGTACGCCAATCTCCGCGGCCAATTCGGTCACCGTCATACCCTCTGGTGCCGCCGCAACCAGGTCGATGAGGAACAGGCCGCGCTCAAGGCTTTGGGATGTCCGACGGCTTCCGCTTGTCGAGGCCGGCTCTGCTGGCCCTGTCGCCGCACCCCCGGCAGACAGCACCCCGTTCGCCCCGGCCGCGGCGGATAGACCTTCGCTAGTTGACTGTCCCTGCATGTTCCTCCGCCAGTTGTCCGGGCCGCCGCCCGATGCCGTGGTCCCGCACGTGGCGAATCATAGACCTGTCGAGCAAGTAGTCGCGAGCTGTCTCCGGCTCTGCAGCGAGATTGCGTAGTCGAGCGAGCTCCGCTGCTCGGTCGGCATCGTCGGGCAGCATGAGTGTGGAAGTGTTCTGATGGCTCATACGTTGGACGTATTCGCGCGCGACGGTGCGGCGACCCACAGCGAACGCCTCGAATTCGGCCGTGGCATCGGCGCCCTCGCGCAGGATTCGATCGAACCGGACCGCGAGGTCGAAGATGTCGTGGAGACCGCTGTTGAGACCGAACCCGCCGATCGGGCTGTTCACGTGCGCGGCGTCGCCCACCAGCATGGCGCGCCCGCTCCAGAAGCTGGATGCGACTCTCTGGTGCACCTTGTAGATCTGTTGGTGAACGATGTGAGCTTCTTCCGAAGTAAGTGACTTTCCGATGATGCCTTCGATTGTCGAGTGCAACCGAGCGGGATCCGAGGCCGCCTCATCGGAGATCCCAGCGGGAACCGGCACCAGGATTCGCCAGACATCGGGTGTCCGCAGAATCATTACGAACTCGTTGGGATCTGCAAGGTAATTGACGTCGCAGAGGTCGGGAAGGTAGTCGCCGAAAGGTAAGTGACTGCTTATCAGAAGAAAGCGCTCCTGATAGGTCCAGCCTTCGTAGTCCAAGCCGAGAAGCTGACGGACGGTGGACGATGCGCCATCCGCACCGATGACATAATCCGCCCGGACTGGAACATGCCCGTCCGGACCCTCCATCGTGAGCTCCACCGCACCCTCATCTGTCTGGTCGAGGGCTACGAGCCTGTGACCGAAGTTGAGATCGACGTCGGTTCGAGTGCGCAGTCGTTCCAGCACCATTTCTGAAAACTTGTATTGCTCGAGTTGGAGTCGAAACGGGTAGGGAGTGTCCGCCTTCAGGACCTCGTAATCGAAATCAGCGACGACTCCGGCCTTACGATCCCGAATCTGGTAGCGATCGGCACGTATGCCTTGCTTGAGCATCTCGGGTACAGAAACGTACCGCTCGAGGTGTTCGAGGGTTGGCGGGTGAAACGTCGACGCCCGCCACTGCCTGCTGATATCCGCGTTGGCTTCGTAGACGCTGACGGATGCTCCAGCCTCGGTCAGAGCTGATGCAGCCGAGAGCCCCACAGGCCCTGCCCCGATTACGGCGACTCGCATTCCCATCCTCCTATAGGTGCGGTATACGCACCTATAGGTGCGTTATGGAAACCGTACAGAGTTGATACGTAGAGAGCAAACCCTCTGACTACGTGAAAATCCCAGGTGGAAGTCGTGCGGCGACTTCTGTGCGCCACCCCGGGACCGGGGGTTGACACTGAGTTGACCATCATCGATCCTCTTACTAGGCGCACTACGCACGTAAAGGTGCGTTTATCGCACTCAGCAACTGAAGGCGGGCGCGGCGCGGGAACATAACGGTTCAGGGTCGGAAAACAACTGGATTCATCGCGCATCTCGACCGTCCACCCCGGCCGCGAGTACTGCGGCGAGGCTGATCGACGCCAGAAAGGCATCATGAGTTACTACAAGTCTTTGGGGCTGATACCCCCCAAGCGGCACACGCAATTCAGGCAACACGATGGCTCTCTGTATCACGAGGAGCTGATGGGGCTGGGCGGGTTCGCTGACGACTCAGCGTTGCTTTATCACATCAATGCACCGATGCCTCTCCGGCGCGTGGAGGCGACCAAGGGACCCGAATGGTCGACTCGTCCGAACCAACCATTGATGCCTTATCACCTCCAGACTTCGCTTCTGGACGCGCCGGACGCCGACGCGGTAACTGGACGACGACCCCTCGTGGCCAACGAGGATCTTCGGATCTCGTACGTTTCTGCGACGCAGGAATCGCCGATCTATCGCAATGCAGTGGGCGACGAGTGCGTTTTCGTGCAGAGTGGAGAAGCTCGCTTCGAATCAGTATTCGGAGTACTCGATATCCGCGCCGGCGACTATGTCGTGATTCCTGCGGCGGTTACGCATCGCTGGATTCCCAAAGGTGATACTCCCTTCAAGACGTTGGTGATCGAGACTCTTTCGAGTGGCCACGTTCACCCGCCAGAGCGGTATCTGTCACCGCGAGGTCAGTTTCTCGAGCACGCCCCCTACTGTGAGCGCGATCTGCGTTCCCCTACCGAACTGCTTGTATGTGAAGGAACCGACGTCGACGTGCTGCTGCAGACTCGCGACGGCTGGTCCACAGTCACCTACGTCAATCACCCATTCGATGTGATCGGCTGGGATGGCTCAAATTATCCGTATGCGGTCAACATCAAGGACTTCGAACCGATCACAGGCCGTATCCATCAGCCACCGCCGGTTCACCAAATTCTCGAGGCGCCTGGTGCTGTCATCTGCGCCTTCGTTCCGCGCAAGCTGGACTATCACCCGCTGTCATTGCCGTCACCCTATGCGCATTCCAACGTAGACAGCGACGAATTGCTGTTTTACATGGAAGGTGACTTCATGTCCCGATCGGGCGCCGGGATGAAGGAGGGATCGATCACCATGCACCCCGCGGGGTTCATACACGGCTCGCATCCGGGGGCTTTGGAACGCTCGATCGGTGCTCAACAAACGGCGGAATACGCGCTGATGCTCGACACATTCCGCCCGCTCTACCTGGCCGAGGGCGCGGACGCGTGCGCAGACCAGGACTATGCGTGGAGCTGGACTCCCAAGTCTGACTGACGATTACACCGAAACAAGTAGAGGAGCAACAAAGTGAAGTGGATGACCGTCGCGCTGCCGGGCGCGGATGCGCCCCGCACGGGGCTCTTGAAGGATGAGTCGATTCACCTGCTAGGCGAAGGAGTCACGCTCCTGAGTTTGCTCGGTGACGACGGAGAGCGCTTGTCCAGTGCCGGCGACCGTGCCTTGCGAGATCCGCATGATGTCGTGGATGTTGCGGATGTACGGGTGCTTCCACCGATCCCAAATCCGGGCGCCTTCCGCGACCATTACGCATTCGAGCAGCATGCCCGCGCCGGGCGTCGATCGCGCGGATTGGACCTAGATCCGATCTGGTTCGAAATCCCGATCTTCTACTACTCCAGCCCCCACAGTATGCTCGGCCCCACCGAGGATCTCCCGATGCCTCCCGGGTGCGTACGGCTCGACTACGAGGTTGAAGTTGCCGCCGTGGTGGGACGCGACTGCCGCGACGTCAAGGCGGCTGACGCGACGCCGTACATCGCCGGATACATGGTCATGAACGACTGGAGCGCCCGCGATATCCAGAGGTACGAGATGGCCTTGAACATGGGTCCTCACAAGGGTAAGGATTTCGGAACGACGATTGGTCCTTACCTTGTTACGCCCGACGAGCTGGCCGACGCGGCAAGCGGCAAGGCCTTCGATCTTGAGATGACCGCGTCGGTCAACGGCGTGAAGTACACCAGCGGCAACCTGGCGGACATTCACTACTCGTTCGAAGAGTTCATCGAGTACGAATCGCGAGCGGCAAACCTGAAGGCCGGCGACCTCATCGGATCGGGCACGTGCGCCACCGGTTGTATTCTGGAACTTTCGACGAACCACGGCGAAGAGCAATATCCCTGGCTGAAAGTCGGCGACATCGTAGAGATCGAAGTCGGCCGATTGGGTTCCCAGCGGACCAAGATCGTAGGGTGACGTGAAGCAACAGTCCGTGCACGCGGCCACCCCCAATCGGGTTGTGGACGTAGAAGTGGCTGGGGGCGCACTCCGTGTCGCGGTGTGGGGTGAGCCGAAAGGCGCTTCGACTGTGGTGTTGGCGGTCCACGGGCTGACGATGTCGCACCGAACGTGGTCGGCCGTTGCCGAACGGCTGTCAAACATCGTGCTGATTGCACCTGATCTACGTGGGCGCGGGGCCAGCAGCGAGTTACCAGGGCCATACGGCTTCGCCCAACACGTCGAAGATCTTGAAGCCGTAATTCGGCATTTCGGCCTGCAACGAATCGTCGCTGTAGGGCACGCGATGGGCGGCTACGTCGTCGAACAATTGGCAGCGCGCCGTCCCGCGCTGGTCGCAGAATTGGTGCTTGTCGACGGCGGTCTGACGCCTTCGGCACCTGAAGGTGTGGAACTCGACGCGTTCATCAAGAAATTCCTCGGTCCTTCGCTGGAACGAATGGCAGTTACGTACCATTCGCGACAGGACTATCGCGACTTCTGGCGAGACCATCCTGCGTTCGCCGGACCACCCGCCTATTGGAACGCGGCGATCGAGTCATTCGTGGACTACGACGTGATCGAGAGCAACGGAAAATGGCGTAGCAGAACCGCTGAAGCCGCTGTGCGACAGGACTTCACCGAAGGACGCTTCGATTCGAACACCAGAACAGTGGCCTTCGGCCTGACGAAGGTTCCGATCACCTTGCTTCAGGCCGAGAGAGGACTATTGAACCAACGCCCAGGGCTCATTCCTGACGAGCTACTCGAAGAATACCGGGAGTATCTTCCTCAATTGGAGGATACCTTCCTTCCCGGAACCAACCACTACACGATCACTCTCGCAGAGCCCGGGCTGAACGCAGTGGTAGAAAGCATCTCGCGAGCCGAACGTCGCTCTACTATTTAGATTCACAGACGGTCGAAGCCCCGGTTGCCATTATCAATCATCAATTCCATTCCGCTCCATGGTGATAGGGGTCGTGGAAGGATTGGAAATGAAGCGCCAATCAGGCGCTATTCCTCGATCTCGCCACCTCACGGATAGGAAAATTATGTCTGCTCCTGCTCGGGCCGGTACTCGCACAAGCGGGCCCTCGCTGCGCAAGTTGGTCTTCGCATCATTCTTCGGCACTGCTCTCGAATGGTATGACTTCTTCATCTACGCGACCGCCGCTGCTCTCGTATTTCCAGCGGTGTTCTTTCCAACTTCGTCGGAGACCACCTCTCTTCTGGCCGCATTCGCGACCTTTGGTGCTGGATTTGTCGCTCGGCCGCTCGGCGGGGCTGTCTTTGGCCACTTCGGTGACCGAGTCGGGCGAAAGGCGATGCTGGTCTTCTCGCTGGTGGGAATGGGTGTCGCCACGACGCTGATCGGAGTCTTGCCGACATATGAACAGATCGGCGTCGCAGCTCCTATATTGCTGGTCCTAATCCGCCTAGTCCAGGGATTCTCGGTGGGCGGTGAGTCGAGTGGTGCGATTCTTATCGGTATCGAGCACGGCCCGCAAAGCAAGAAGGGGCTCTTCGGCAGCTTTTCACAAGCCGGCCTACCTGTCGGAACACTTCTGTCAGCTGTCGTCTTCCTCGTGATGAACAAAATCACGACACCAGAGCAGTTCAACTCGTGGGGTTGGCGCGTACCGTTTCTCATCAGTGCCGCCCTGATCGTTGTAGGGCTGATAATTCGACGCTCGATAGATGAAAGCCCTGCATTCGAGGAGATCAAGGCTCAGCGTATGGACACGAGAGCGCCGTTCGTAGTGCTGATCCGGACGAAGTGGCGTGTTCTCGCGCTGGCGATCGGCAGTTTTATGGCCCCTCAGATTCTCGGCTACGTTGCAGTGAGTTATGGATTATCTTATGGCACCAAGACATTGGGTTACTCCCGTGAGACCATGTTGGCTCTCCAGGTGCTCGCATCCGTCTCTGCTTTCATCGTGATCCCAGCATCTGCAGCTTTGTCGGATCGAATCGGTCGTCTTCGCGTTATCTTGGGTGCACTCGGTATCTGTCTACTCGCCTCGCTTGCATTCTTCCCCCTTCTAGAAGCCGGAACATTTCTTTCGTTGTCCGCGGCCTATGTATTCATGCTTGCAGCTACGGGAGCGACCAGCGGTCCTCAGGCCGCATTGTTTTCGGAGCTTTTCGACACCTCTATTCGATACAGTGGACTGTCGTTCGTCGTCAATATCGGATCGATCCTGGGTGGAGGCTTCGCCCCGTTCATTGCCACGGCGCTGTACGCCGCGTACGGCGGTAGCATCCCCATCACGCTTTACATGGTAGCGGCGACGATCGTTAGTCTGGTCTCTGTGGGGGTTCTGGCTATTTGGTTCCGACCGAGCTCCGACGTCGAAGGCGAGAAGGGTCATTTGCACTCGCGGAACACCTCTGTCGCGACATAAGTGGACACCGCGGCAACTGTTGTGCTCTTCGCTGAATTGTTCGTGACAACGTGAACATGCGAAGCTCCGAGTGTCACCAGGGAGGTCGTGGGTGTGAACCCACGACCTCCCTGCTTTTTCTACGCTGCGAGCGGCTTCATTCCGAGCCTTCGGAGTGATGGAGCTCTATCGTTTCATCGCAAGTTTTCCGGTATCACTGGCTCCTCTGGAAGCATCGATGATGCCAGTGTGACCGCCGTCGATTAGGAAGTCTGCTGCAGTAACGTACCCCGACTCGTCGAACGCCAGGCACATGACGCAGTATCCGATGTCTTCCGGCGGACCGTATCGTTCGAGTGCCTTCGGTGCTACAAAATGCGACCTATCCTCATTGGTTTAGATTCTCATATTGGGGGCGTGCCAACGAATCCGGGGGAAATAGAGTTGGCGCGAATGCGGTGGTAGCACCCGTTGGCCGCTATCTGCCGGGTAAGTGCGACGACGACGCCTTAGCGGCGGTGTGGCTGGCCTCTGCCACTCCATACTAGCCGCGGGCTGCGCATGATGCAGTGTTGATGATCGAGCCAGTTCCGCGCTTGATGAGGTGAGGCCAGGCGGCCTGCGTAGTCCGCAAAATCAGGTTGAGCTCATGTCGAATAGCGAACGCCCAATATGCTTTTCAACTACGCCGACGAGACCGAACTTCGGCAAGCTCGCGTTGTTGTAGAGCACGACGATCTCACCGATACCTTGCTCGATCCATTTGCGCGAGGTTTCGCCATTGCTGAGATCGACTGGAGCCGAACGAGACCATCTCCCCTCCAGCAGCCCGCACTCGCGCGCCCGGTTTCCTCGGGTTGGACCGGGTCGAGGTCGAAACCGACTACGCACGGCTCCCTCCGTGGCGAACAACTGCGCAGCTGCGCTGCCCTGTCCGTCTCCGGTTCCGGTTCCGGTGATGAAAGTAACTTTGGCGGCCAGGCGGCGGCCTGGTCGTGCGGATTCTGATCGCGCCATGTCGGTCTCTGTGCCCCTTGATGTTTCCGTGCCGAAGATTTACCCACAAATGTTGAACGCGTTACGACGTAGAGCGAAATACGTGCGATTGCCACGTTGTGACCCTGGGATAAGACCCGTTGACACTGTGGCGGTAGGGAGCTTTAATGGCATTAGACAATCGATTGCAGGACGCCGATGCAAACCGCGCACACTGCGACTACGGGGCCTTGAAGAGCCTGTGCGCGAGGCGTCGAGTGAGGATACTTTCATGACGTACACGAACTCGTTCGATAACATCCCACCGACCCGGATAGGCTTCGACGATCCGGTGGCAACCTCTCGTGCGGGAGGAACCCCCTCCGAGTACGCGCCCGGGTACACGCTCGGTCCGGGGGAGGGGCCGGCCACCTGGTTTCGACGTTCCCTGATAACGATGAAGGCGAGGAAGAGGGACACGGACGGGCAGTTTGCGCTGGCCGAGTGGTACGCCCCACGGGGACTGTGCGCACCAGGGCACTCCCATCCGAACGAAGCCGAGTTCTTCACCATCTTGGACGGTGAACTCGACGTCACCTGCGGGGATACGGTTTACCACGCAACCCCTGGCAGTTACGTGTACATCCCAAAGGCCACAGTGCACGATATTGTCGTGACAACTGCAAAAGCCAGGTTCACGGTGCTGATTACGCCGGCAGGTTTCGAGCACTGGTTCGAAGAACTTGGCACAGCTGCATTGGCGCCGACGTTCCCCTATTCGGAGCACGAGGGCACTCCGTCGTTCGAAGAGATGGAAGAAGTCGGTGAAAAATACGGATGGACGCCCGCCACTGGAATCGCCTCCGCAAATCCGGATGTTCCGAGAACTGAACCGCTCGGTCGTCTCAATCTCAACGAATCGTGACCGACTGATCTCAACGGCCGAGAGCAGACAAGGCGTCGGCCGTCCGAAGTTGCCGACCTTCAACGATAGGGCCAAGCAATGACAATGAAGCACACTAGTTTCGCGGTGGCGCGGGAATTTTTGGACGCGTTGCAGGCCGGGGACGCAGATCGGTTGCGCGAAGTGTTGACTGAGGACGCCACGTGGACCGTAACGGCGCCGAGTCTCGGGTTTCCTCCGATTCAGGGCAGGGATGCGATCATCGCCAGATTCACAGGACCATCCAACTTCGAAGGCGGAAAGGGTCCGACTGTGACGATTACACGGATCGTCGCGGATCAGAACGTGGCGGCGGTAGAAGCAACAGGCAAGGCGCGGCTTAAGGACGGCGCGGAGTACAACAATCGTTACCATTACGCCCTTGACTTGGAAGGTCGACGAGTCAAGGCCATCCGTCACTATCAAGACAGCCACCACATCGCGAATATCATGTATAAGCGCGAGAACGGTTGAGAAACCGAGCAACTTCCGGCCAAAGCCCGGTGTGCAGCGCCGCCAGGCGAGCGTAGGCGATTGTCTATTCAGCGGCGCACTGTGTATTGACCGGACTCGAGGAGTACGAGGATGAAATCGTCGCGGTCGGTTCGCCGGACTTCGTCCATTGACCGCACGAGCAAGGATGGGGCGGACGTCATTCGATGGACAGCCAAGGGGCCTAGGAGCGTGCTGAACTATCCGACAGCCGACCGCCGCGTGTCGAGCCGGGTTT
>NZ_JARJBD010000154.1:0-15009 GCF_029269925.1 Rhodococcus sp. T2V | reverse complement strand
ACCAGCGCAAACATCAGCCGAACCCAGAAATCCCCGCCGACTTGTGCAAGTCAGGTGGCCGGCCCGCAGCAGGTCCGCAGATCGTCGAACTGCTCGCGACTCCCGTGTCATCCCAGTCGGTGGACGGTTTGGCCGCGGGTATCGTAGTACCGGCGGACCGATGAGTGCGATTCCTATGAGCGCTTCCATTGCGAGTCGCCACGGTGCTTCGTCAATGCGTCTGGTCCGCAACCCAAGCTGCAACTTGTGCACGGGAAGTGAATCCTAGTTTGGCCAGAATGTGTTCGACGTGGCCTTGGGCGGTCCGATCGGATATCACCAGTTTGGCAGCGATCGCCTTGTTGGTCAGGCCTTTACTTATCAGGTTAGCTACCTGTTGCTCTCGCTTCGTCAGCGTCGGCTCGGGACGGTTCTCAGGGCTGCGCGCCGACGGCTTCTGTTCGCCGAGTGCGTACGCGACGGCGGTGTCGAAATCCATTCTCCTGCCATGCCGGACAGCTGACTCGTAGGGTTTCTGGCCGAGAAAGCTCCGCGCCCCTTGTCCGCATTTCTCATGGTATACATCGAGGTTTGGATAGGCGCGCGCGACGCTCTCGACCGATCTCCCAATTTGCTCGGCTGCTCCGAGCAGGATTGTGGCCCGGGGCCAGTCCCGCCGTTCGCCTGCGATCCACGCCATTACTTCGAGGCACGCTGCGGCGAGACGCGGAATGTTCGCCTGCCGTGTCAGCCGTAACGCGTGTTCGAGAAGCGGCGCTCCGCGATCGGTGGCGCCATGGCGCCACCATGCAAGACCCAATGCCCATAGTGTGTATGACCGTTGCATGACTTCACCGTGGCGCTCTGTGATGGCAAGCACCTGCTCGTGCTGCTCGATTGCCAGATTCGTTTCGCCACTTAACTCATAGGCCATTCCCAGTGCGCTCAGCGCGCCGGTCTCGAGTGTTCTGTTGTCCTGTGCGCCGAACACGGTGATGGCGTTCTTAAGGAGAGGGCACGCGCGAGAGGGTTCGCCACTGAAGAGGAATAGGGCGGCTTCAGAATACAAAGCCAGCGCGCCAATCATAGGGTCGTCGGTCGACTGGGCGAGCGCTCGGCACTCATCGACTAGCGCGGTTCCGGACTGAAGATCGCCTTGATTGAAAGCCAGGAGGCTGGCGGCGTTCAGTGCCTTTGCCCGTTCGACTGTAGGTGCCGGGCTGCAGGTGCGCGAAAGCAGGCGGTCGAGCCACCGTCGTCCCTCGCTGTAGAGGCCTTGTGAGATCCAGTACCAGAATTGCGCGGCGGCGAGTTGCAGCCCGGCCGTGGGGTCGTCGGAGACGCAGAGTTCGAGCGCTTCCCGGATGTTGGATTGGTCCCGATTCAGTCGAGAAATCCAGAGGAGTTGGTGTGGGCTGATCCACTCAGCCTCCGCCTTGAGCATCATTTGCACGTACCAGTCACGGTGCCGGCGCTGCAACAGCGGGTATTCCCCTGTCTGGTCGAGTTTTTCGCGGCCGTAGTCGCGGACGGTCTCGAGCAGCCGGAATCGTACCCCCGTACCAGATTCCTCACGGATTAGGATTGATTTGTCGACCAGGGAGGTCAACGCATCGAGCAAGTCCGTCGACTCCAGGTCCTCACCGCACACCTGTTCGGCCGCATCGAGTTCGAAGCTGCCAGCAAACACGGCCACCCGGCCCCAAACCAGTTGTTCTCGGCCGGTGCACAGTTCGAAGCTCCAGTCTATCGACAATCGTAACGTTTGCTGCCGCGAGGGTGCATTGCGGCTGCCTTGCGTGAGCAGCGTATAGCGATCGGTGAGACGCTGCAGGATCTGTTGGGGGGACATCGCCCGCAGACGGGCTGCTGCCAACTCGATCGGAAGCGGTAGTCCGTCGAGTCGGCGGCAGATCTCCGCCACCGCTCCCGCGTTCTCGTCGGTGAGAGCGAATCCGGGGACTGCGGCAGTGGCACGTTCGGTGAATAGCCTCACCGCGTCGTAGCGTGGCAGTCCCTTCGGCGTGACTTTGTGGGCCCGATCGGGGACGGTCAATGCGGGAACTCGCAGCACGACTTCGCCACCGACAGTGAGAGCTTCGCGGCTGGTGGCGAGGATCCGAAGGTCTGGACATGACTGCAGTAGGGTCTCGGACAGTTCGGCAACGGCGCCTATTACTTGTTCGCAGTTGTCGAGGATTAGCAGCGTCTTTCGCGTCGCCAGGTAGTTGATCAAGACCGTGACCATCGGAGTCACAGCCTGATCCCGTAGTCCGAGGGCAGCCGCTACCGCATCCGCCGGTAGCGCAGGGTCGCGCAGTTCACCCAGTTCAACCAGCCAAACACCACTCGCGTAGTGTCGCGAAAGGTTCGCGGCGACGTGTAGCGCCAACCGGGTTTTGCCTACCCCGCCGATTCCAGTCAACGTCAGCAACCGAGATCCGCTGAGCAGATCTTTCGCGTGGGTCAGCTCGTGCCGACGGCCGATAAAACTGCTCAACTCCGCGGGGAGATTGCCTTCCTTGCCGCGAGGCGTCGAGACCAGCGGCAGCCCCTCCTCTGCTTTCGATTGCGAATCAATTTGCTGTGCAACAGGTCCTACAAGTAGAGCCATCTCATCGACGACAAACCCGCGATTGCTTTGGATCTGACGCAGCTGCTCACCGAGCTCGGCGGCTGTGCCGGGGCGCTCGTCCGGGTTGCGGGACATCGCACGGGAGATCACCGCGGATATATCATCCGGGATGCCTTTCTCACGCAGATCCGGCAGCGGCTGGCTGGTGATCCGCAAGAACTGCGCCACCACCTGCTCACCGCTGAGGCGTTCAAACGCCGCGTGCCCGGTCAGTGCGCTGAACATCGTGGCCCCGAGACTGTAGATGTCCGAGGTTGGCGTCGGCGGATGCCCGGTCAGCACCTCGGGTGCCGTGTACGCCGGCGAACCTGTGACTGTTCCGGTCGCCGTCTCGAACCCGCCGGCGATGTGTGCGATACCGAAATCGGTCAGGACGGGTTCTCCGTAATCGGTGAGCAGGATATTCCCGGGTTTGACGTCACGGTGCAGTATGCCGAGTCGGTGCGCCGTTTCCACCGCGCCCGCAAGCTTCACGCCCACTCGCAGCACCTCGCGGAGCGGTAATGGGCCACGGTCGCGGATTCGAGCGTCGAGAGAGGCCTGTCGATAGTAGGGCATTACGATAAACGGCCAACCGCTGTCCGTCTCACCAACCTGCAGAACATCCACGATGTTCGGGTGCCCTGTCAACCGGCCCATCGCCTGCTGTTCCCGGAAGAATCTAGCCCGGTTCTCTTGATCGAGGACGACAGTAAGAACCTTCACCGCCACGACGCGGTCCAGGCCGGGCTGGGCACAGCGATAAACCACTCCGAACCCGCCATGACCGATCTCCTCGGCGTCATCTAAACCGTCTGCACGAAGCTCGGCGGCCGCAACCAAAGGCGAATACCGACTGGTCTCGACGGGATCCTGCTCGCTCATCAGTCTGACCAACCGATCCAGTTCGTGAACCAGTTATCTCCCGGACATTCTGACCACTCCACACACATGCGGTTACCCCTCTGCACGTTCCTCCAGGATATCGCCATCGATCGATCGTTTCATCGATCTCAGCACCGCGCGCCCGATCGATGCACCAACGTTCTGCTCGAGGTGGGCGTCACCGCTCGACAAGGCGGGCCGGCTATGCCGCCGCCTCATCGCTGGACGGGCCCCGGTCAGTGCTTGCTGTCTACCCTGAAGTTAGTTTCTCAAAAGAGTTAGCGCTCATTCACAGGAGTGCTAGATCCTTCTGAGGCATACATTCCGTGGCACCTCTCCTCGGTTCCCAGTCGTGTGGGCGATGGTGAAGGCGTCTTCGTCGGTGTAGACCTCGTAGAGGTGGAACCGCGTCGGGATGGTGTTGTCGCGGTGCACGTCGAAGATCAGGCATCCGGGTTCGTCGCGCAGGGAGGCGCGGGCATTCTCGGTGATGCCGTCGATGAAGTCGTCGAGGTGATCGGGGCGAACGTCGAGGGTGACGAACACGGTGTAGCTCATCGGCCGTCCGATCCGATGGGGGGACACCGACCGAGCCGGCGAGGTCGGCGAGCGCGGAGACGGTCCGGTGCGGGAGGGAGATGCGCCCGGCCGCCTCGGCGACCGGGCGGTTCTCTATCTCTCCGGGAACGTAGATCTCGGTTCCGGCCGCAGCGGGTGAGGATTTGATGGTGCCGATCAGATCGTCCATCCGCTCGCCGAATCGACGGCGCGGCATGATCGCGTCGATGGACAGTGGCAGATCCACGGGAGGCGGTAGCCGCACGGTAGTGATTGGCAGTGTAACGTTCATGCGCAGAACCGAATGTCCCTTGACAGTGGGCAGCAACGAGTTGCGATCAGAAGAGCACAGGCGACTCTCCGCTCAGAGAAGGACCCGACCGGCCGCCGTCGCGCAATTGCTCGATAGAGTCTTGGATGAACACGGCCTCGACCGATTCGGCGCAGCCCGCTCCATGCGATCTGTGCAAGGCCCCGATCGCCTCCCCGGTTGGCAATAGCTTGGGAGTGTCCCTGATTCGGGGGTCGTTCCCGGAGAACAATATTGACAGAAAGGTCGCGCCTGTCGACGGAGGAAGGTTGCACGCATGATCGAGCTGAGGCTTCTGCGCTACCTGGTCGCGGTGGCCGACGCCGGCACGCTGGCCGCTGCGGCACACGATGTACATGTCACTCAGCCTTCGTTGTCGCGGCAATTGCGGGCGCTTGAGCAACGGCTGGGCTTCGCGGTCTTCGACCGGTCCGGCATGCGGCTCACCCTTACGCCGGCCGGACGCAGCTTCGTGCACGAAGCGCGTGACCTCCTCCGCTCGGCACAAGAAACCGAGGCAGCAGCACAGCGACTGGCATCGGGAATTCCTAAAAAGATCACCATCTCCGCTCCGATGACAACAATCACCGACATGCTCTCACCGTTCATGGCGCAGAATCTGACCGACCGAGATCCCCATATCGAGTTTCTACCGGTTCTGCCCGCCGAGGGTTTCACTCCCCTCGAATCCGGTGCCGACATCGCTATCGCCAGCGCCCCACCGCTGGAACGGCACATGACACAACTTCTCGGTCAGATTCCGCTCTTTGCTCAGTTCCGGGCTGGGCACCCGTGGTCGGCACGTTCGCAGATCCACATCCGCGAACTCGCCCAACAACCGTTGGTGCTACTGACGCATGCTCATCGCACCCGAAACCTGTTCGACACCCTGATGAACGATGCCGATGCCACGTACCTGTCGTACGTCGAATGCCACGTACCAAAGGCCGCGCAGGCCCTGGCCGCCGCAGGCCGCGGGGTGGTCGTGCTGACGGATCTACCCGTGTTCGACCTGGTGGCGGCACCGCTCTATAACGACAACGGTCCCATCGAGGTCCGAATTCACGCCGCCTGGGAGCGTAATCATTATGCGGCACACGATATTAGCCGGCTGGCACTGTTGATCCGCGATCATTACACGGCGCGGCTGACCGCCACCTCCAGGATCGGCCGGGGCGCCGTCCCATAACGTCGGCAGCCCATCACTCGGCGGACCATGGCCCGTGTTGTGACCGCCGGAGAGTGACCGAGAAGGTAGCAGCCATTTCATACCCGACGTGGTCGTGTCCGACCTCGCTGCCTGTGACCAAGGTCTTGGACGCGACGCGACGCGACGTGGTTGATTTCTGTTTCTTCGCGTATTGAGGGACGCCGCTGGTTGACCTGTCAGGTCATCTCGAGGATGACCTTGCCTCGCGCACCGCCATCGCGTGCCGCTGGTCGAGCAGCGTGAAATCGGCGAACGCACCCGGCGCCGGCCCCAACACCCGATCGCCGACGGTGAACGCCGTGACACCGGGACCGACGGCCTCGACCACACCGGCGAGTTCGAGTCCCGCAACGTATTCGTTCCCGGTCCGTGAACCGGGATTATATGCTCCCTCGAGCATGTACATTCCGCCCGGTTGACACCGGCGGCATGGACTCGGACGCGCATCCGTCCCGGTCCCGAGCCGGCGATCTCGACGTCACGCACCTGCTAGTAGCGTGTCGCTGCTTAGTTCTGCCTTGTTTCGTTTAGGTTGGGGGCGGCAGACTTCCCCCTTCCCCTCTGCCGGTCAGGACTGTTGGCATGCCTTCGCAGAAGAAGCGTCCGGTGACGTTGAGCTCGGCTGATCGTGAGTTCTTGGAACGGTTGACCACCACCGGGGTGCATCCGGCCTCGATGATCCGACGGGCCCGGGTGTTGCTGGCACTGGACACCTCGGTCGGGGCGGTCGATGAGAAGAAGGTGATCGCAGCACGGTTGGGAGTCTCGGGTGAGACGGTGCGACTGGTGGCCAAGCGGTTCGCTGAGACCGGTCAGGACGTGGAGGCCACGATCGGGCGCAAGCAGCGTGACCTCCCACCGGTGCCGTCGCAGATCACCGGGGAGGTCGAGGCCAGGTTGATTGCATTGGCTTGCTCGACGCCGCCCGAGGGTCATGCCCGGTGGTCGCTGCGATTGCTGGAGAAGCACGTCGCCCTGGTCGAGGACATCCCAGACCTGGACCACTCGACCATCGGCCGGATCTTAAAAAACGAAACTTCGTCCTCACCTGAAGAAGTGCTGGACCATCCCACCAAAGACGAACGCGGAGTTCGTCGGCCGAGGCGCTCGCGCTCGCGCAGCGGCTCGAGATCCACCACACCCCCAAACACGGCTCGTGGCTCAACATCGCCGAGATCGAACTCTCGGTGCTGACCCGCCAGTGCCTGGACCGGCGCATCGAGGACCTCGAGACCCTGGGCGCCGAACTCGCCGCCTGGCAACGACAGACCAACGCCGATCAACGCCAGGTCCAGTGGCACTTCACCACCGACGACGCCCGCATCAAACTCCGCCACCTATATCCCAACACTTAGCCGCGACAGTCTACTAGTCGCGCGGTGCCCCCGGTCAGTGCGGTCATGGTGACCATTGTGCTACTCCTCTTCGAAGGGTGCCTCGAAAACGGTCGCGGCGAATCTCGGGTTGCTCGGCGACAAGGTTGCAAGGGATGCGTTCACTACCGGCACCAGTGAAAGAGGTGGGCGCCCGGCAGGCTGCGGGCACCCACCTTTCGCCTTGTGGTCAGTACATGGCCCTGCCACCGCTAATGTCGAAGGTCGTTGCGGTACTGAACGAGCATGCGGGCGAGGACAGCCAGGCCACCAACTCGGCCACCTCGTCGACCTCGACGAACCGTCCCATCGGCACCCGCGCCAGCAGCCGGCCCACGTGTTCTTCCCGGCTTTCCGTACCGCGCTCGCCGAAGATCGCGGTGTCGGCCGGACCGGGGGTGACGCAGTTGACGAGGACGCCCTCTGTGGCGAGTTCTTTCCCGAGGCTTTTGGTCAGGGAGATCACGGCTGCTTTCGACGCGGCGTAGGAGGCGGCCTCGGGGTTGCCTTCCTTTCCGGCGATGGAGGCGATGTTGACGATCCTGCCCCAGCCCCGTTCCCGCATACCTGGCAGGAGGGCCTGGGTGCAGTGGAGTGTTCCGGTGACGTTGACATCGAAGGTGCGCTGCCATTCCTTGATCGGCAGCTCCGCAGTGGGGCCTCGCCAGCCGAGAATTCCTGCGTTGTTGACCAACACCCCAGGACTGCCGAGTGTCTCGAGTGTTCGGTCCGTGGCCTCGTCGACGCTGGCGGGGTTCGTGATGTCGACGGGACACCATTCGATCCGGCCGGACACCACGGCGCGTAACTCGATCGCCGCCGTGTTCAGTTCGTCGGCGTCGACGTCCCACATGGCTACGTCGTATCCGATACTCGCCAGTTTCTTGGTGACCGCGAGCCCGATGCCTCGGGCGGCACCGGTGACGACGGCGCGGCGGGTCGGGTCGACCGGTTGCGGCTGCGCAGTCATTTCGTCACTCCCAGACGTCGGATCGGATCGGTGCCATCCCATCCGATCGAGGCTTCCTCGATGGTCTTGAAGTACTCGGCTTTCCCGCCGGTGGTTTCCGACAATTCGATCGTGCCGCCCGGGACGTCGGGGTGGACGTAGTAGGCGAAGCGGCCCCGGGTACCCATCCGGCCGGCATGCCCCTCGACGTATCCGGCCTCGAGAAATTCTTTGGCGTGACGGTCGAACTCCGTGGTCCAGTAGGCGATGTGCTGAGCCCCTTCGCCGCTTTCGTTGAGGAAGTCGCGGTACAGTGACGGCGCGTCGTTGCGCTGCTGGATCAGCTCGATCTGCATGGAGCCCGAATTGGCGATGGCGATCGAGAGTTTCGGAAGTTCTTCGAGCGCTTCACCGTAGTAGCTGAACTCGGTGACGCCGACGTTTTCCTTGTAGAACCACGGACCCACCTTCATCTTGCCGCTCCAATGCGCCATGGCCTTCTCGATGTCGCGCACGACATATCCCACCTGGCGGGCACCGCCGAACAACGTACTCATGAAAATTCTCCTTTGATGTCAGTGATACTTGGACTCGGGAATCCCGCAGGGTGCGGCCGCGTGAACGAAGGCCGTGGCCGAGGTCAGCCCAACCTGTCCGGGGCTTGCGGAACGGCTGTCCAGGACTGCGGGTCGTGGCCGACCATGACACGAGTTCCCGAGTCGCGCATCGCACGGATGCGATGCAGAACTTCGAGGGTTTGGTCCGGATCGGCCAGGATTCCAGGGAGGTGGAAGTCGTCCAGGGTTCGGTCGAGGTAGCATGCGTCACCGCACAGCAGATACCGGCCACGGTCGGTGTTGACCAGCAGGGACTGATGGCCGGGGGTGTGACCGTAGGTCGGCACGCACAGCACCGATCCGTCTCCGAAGACGTCGAACTCGCCATCGAGCAGGCGGACCGGTTGTCCGGTGTCGAAATCGACCTGCCGGTAGGCCATCCGGTCCTCTGGTTGCTGCACCGCATGCTTCCATTCGAGGCTTTGCACGAGCACCTCGGCGTTGGGGAGAAGTATGTTCCCCCCACAATGGTCGTGGTGTAGGTGCGAATTGACGACGATGTCGATCGCACCCGGGTCGAAGCCCGCGGCCGTCAGCCGACTCGATACCTGGGCCTGCGTTGAGAAGTGGAATGTCCGATCGTTCTTGGCATTGGCGGTGACGTAATTGTCGTAATCGCTCAACAGCAGCGGGTTCAGACCGGTATCGAAGACGACCTGTCCCCGCGGATGGACAATTAGATACGAACCCATAGGGACCCGGATGACGCCCGGTTCGTCCTGACGGAGGAAATTGAAGGGGATGGTGATTTCTCCGCAGGTCATGGCGTAGAGAGAGACGGACATGATGTTCCTAGACTGTGGTGTGTTCGGTGGACGGCGCATTGTGCGCCCGTAACTCGCCGTGCCGGGTGCCGGCGCCGGTGCGCCGGGACAATACGGTCGCGGCGACGACGGCGAGGACCACATACGCCAGCTGGTAGGCGATGACCGACCAGATCGTGCCGGTGCTGGTCAGCAGGAACTGCGAGATCATGGGGATTCCGGAGACGAGGACCACGGCTGTGATCTGATAGCTCAGCGATATGGCCGTGTACCGGACATGGGCGGGGAACGCCTCGGCTAGGAAGCCGGCGATGATCGCGTATGCGCAGCAGAGCGGAATGATCAGGGTGGCCAGCCCGATCCCAGCGAGCCAGGTGTTCGCGGTGCCCACCATTAGGTATGCGAACGGGGTGAGTGGAACGGCGGCGACCATGCAGACCTGAAAGACCCTGATCGGCTCGAACCTGGCGGCCAGGACGGCCCCGAACGGTTGGACGACGAACTGGACGATGGACATGATGAGGATGGCAGTGAGCATGGACTGTCGGCTCATACCGAGATCGGTTGTGGCCCAGTTCAAACCGAATACGTGAGCGAACGTGCCGGCACTGTTGGTTGCCGCGCCCGCGGCTGCTCCTAGTAGGATCAGCAATGGCATCTTCCGGATGACCTCGGCGACCGGAAGCTTCACGGTCGCCTTGTCTTTGACGGCCTTGACGAAATCGGGTGATTCGTCGATGCCGCTGCGGATGACGAGTCCGATGACGACCAGTATGCCGGAGGCGAGGAATGGCAGGCGCCATCCCCATGCCTCGAACTGCTCCACCGGGAGGAGTCCAACCAAGAGGAACGCCACGGCGGCCATGATGTTGCCTGCTGGGGCCCCCTGCTGCGCCCAGGCGCCCGCCGAGACCCTACGATCTTTCTGGGCGTGTTCCGACGCGATCAACACGGCGCCCCCCCACTCACCGCCAACCGCAATGCCCTGCACAACTCGCAGGGCGACGAGGGCGATCGGCGCAGCGATACCGATGGCGCCGTAGGTGGGGAGGAGCCCGATGCCGACGGTGGCGATTCCCATCATGAGAAGGGTTGCCACCAAAGATTTCTTTCGACCGATCCGGTCACCGAGATGACCGAAGATCACTCCACCGAGCGGGCGGGCGAGGTAACCGACGCCGAAGGTCGCAAACGAGGCGAGAATACCCGCCGTCGGGTTCAGGTCGGGGAAGAAGACCTTGCCGAGGATCAGTGCGCTGGCAGTGCCGTAGATGAAGAAGTCGTACCACTCGACGCTGGTTCCGAAGAACGCGGCGAATCCGGCTCTTCGCGCCTGTGATGGTGCAGTCATTGTTGTCTCCGATGGCGTGACTTATGAATAACGCGGCCGGACGATCCGAGAGGTCGACCGCGGTTCGGCGAAAGGTTCGATCGTGGCTCTCCGGCCCTCGCAATGGGCGCCGGATCGTGTCGGAAAGGTATCCTCACACGGGCGTCGGACGTCGTTCGGTTGCGGTGTCGTTAGTGATCTGTTCCAGGTGCAATTGCTCCGCTACCCGCTCGAGAGAGTGCACCCGCGCTCTGGCATAAAGGTCCTGCGGATCGTGAATCCGAGAACCGACGACCCCCTCCATCCACGCCTTGTCCCGAGTGACCCCGTCACCGGAGGCGTTGACCCGACCCTCGCCGGTGAGATTGGAGGAGAAGATCCCTGCCGCCGACAATGGCAGGAAGTCTTCGTAGACGATCGGTTCGGCGTCCACCCAGCCGCCGGCGAGCAGATCTGCCAGGTCGGAGGGTGCGTGCCCCCCCACACCCGGTCGTACCCTAAAGGTGAAGTACGCCAAATCCTGCAGGGCGAGTTCGCGTTCGGTGTCGGGCAGGAGTTCTCGCCAGAACGTGGCCGCAAGCGCGTCCTGCACTTCTGCGGGTTGATCGGCGACCGAGCGGATCTGCCGGCACAGCCTTTCGTAGCGCTCGAGGCCCTGCGGGGTCAGTGCGATACCCCGTGCCTCGACCTCGCCGAACCGGACCTTGAGGTGACCGCCGGTCACCGCCCCGCCCGCCTCCCGGAACCGGCGGGGCTCGCCGAGGGCGCGGAATGAGGTTTGGCGCAGGAGCACTTCCGGTCCCGCCCAGCGGGGCGGACCCTGAATCTTGTCGATCATCTCGATGCCCCGGTCCTGCATCCGCAGGTACAGCTGGTCGATGTCGAGGACCCGGGGGGTGAGATGGTTGATGTGAGTGCTTCGGACGCCACCGATATCGGCGGCCACACTCGAGACTCGCTCAAGTTCCTCGTACCAACCGCGATCTACCGGCTCGGGGCCCAGAGCGAAGCACTGCACCGCCAGCCGAACGAACTCGTCGGCGTACTCGTCATCGAGTCCGCCCCCTGCCGCTGACTGGCGGGCCAGTTCGAGCAACCTTCCGGAGAAGAGGGTGCGGTGGTCGAGGAATTCACGCAAGCGCCGTTCGAGGTCGTCGTCAAAGAATCGGCGATCCTCTGAGACGAGCATCGAGGTGAAGACCCGGAAGGGATTGATCGCGAGTTCGTCGTCGTCAATCGGGCGGAAGGCTGTCGATACGACCGGGATCGGATAGGGGTAGGCGGCGCGGAGATCGTAGAAGCCCACCGGATACATCCCGAAGCCGGCGAACAACTGTGCCACCTGCGCCAGTTCGCGTGGCGTTCCGACGCGGATGGCCCCGTGTCGCTCGGCGGTGACCCGGTCGATGGTGCCCAGCCGCTGCGCTTCGGCGCCCCGGGAAGCGAGCACCTCGGTGTTGATCTCTTCGCATACCTCGACCAGCGTCCGGTAGGCGGGCACTTCCGTGCCGTACATCGTCGAAAGGGCCTGCGCGAAACGCGCTCTCAGCTCGCCCTGGGTAACAGTGGTCACCGGAGTTCCTTCTCAATAGGCTGGGCACCGACCTCGCCGGTGACAACCCCGGATAGACGATCGGCAAGGAATGCGGTCAGTGCCTCTGTCTGCCGCGCGTCGGGAGTGTGGTGTGGCCCAGGGACTGCCATCAATTGTTTGTCGGCCGAGCCCAGCGCGTCGAACAGATCCACCTGACCCTGACGGTCGAAGATCTGATCGTCCCACCGCACATAGTGCAATGTCGGAAGTGAGAGCGTCGCCGCGTCGGCGATCAGACGGCCCCTGGTGTTGTTGTTCGTTCCCCACATGCCCAGGACCGCGGCACCGAACGTCGCGCCTTCGGCCGCCAGCAATGGAATTCCGTACAGGGATCCCATCGACAGACCGAAGTAGCCGATCGGAACTTCCGGAAGGAGCCCGCGTGCGTGCGCCAGCGCGGCCCGCCAGTTCTCAACCATGTCGTCGATCCTCGGGTCGGAATGCCACCACTTCTGCCAGTCCGGTTTCACCGCGTCCGGATCCCGGCCACCATCCAGTCGGCGGTCCCCGTGTACGGGTCCGTCGATCGATAGACTTGCCATCCGGTGCCGGTGCGCGAACCCGCATGCGAGTTCGCGGGTCCGTTCGTCGGCCCGGTGGCCGTAGCCACCATGGCCGATGAGCACCAGCCCCGCGGGCGCCGCGTCGGACGGAGTCCACAGGGACGCCCGGATCACAGTTCCGTTGCTGCGGGCGGTGACGTCGGTACACACGGGGTCCGACGATTCAGGTACTGCCGGCGCGGGGGCAGTTGCGCTGAGCGGGACGGTCATGACAAGGCCTAGTTGAGAGTCGGGTCGACGAACATCGCCTTCGGGCGGCTACCGGCCAGCACCGCGATGAGGATATTCTCCTCGTCCGGAGTGCCCACGGTGATGTTCACGAAGCGGCGAGGCAAATAGGCGGGCACGGCGATGCAGTCCAGCGGGCCGAGCTCGATCGAGTGCTCCTCCTTGCTGCCGAAGATAATCTTCCAGCGGCCGTTGACCGGGATGAAGGTCTCATTCCCGTCGTGGACATGCAAAGACGGTCCGTTGCCCGGCTTGACCTGGACGTAGGTGATGTTGAAGCCCTCCTCGATCGGGATGGCAGGCAGCGAATCGCCCGCGTTGTTGACCTCGAGGCCCGGTCCGAGAACCGTAAAGATCTTCTTTGCGTTCCCGTCACGGCCGTTGTCCGGGTACCGCTCCGGGTTGTACTGCAGTTCATCAAAACGAGCGATTCGCTCGAGGACGGCTTCGAGTGGTACGTCACGAGGCTCGAGGTGCACAGTCATGGGGTATCCCTTCCTTGATTGGAGTGACGCCTACCGGACCACGATCGAGGGTGTGTCCTACGTCATGTCCCACGGTAGGGACCAACGAAGTTGCCGTCCAATACTTGTTAGGCCACAAAACTATGCCTCTGAGGCAACATTGCGCCCAAATACCCGGAGGCACCCGGGTACGACGCAAACCGGGGATATCGCAGTGGCTTCGTAGCGGCGGTCGGACGTGCCACCGCACAGGTCGACAGAGGGGTGGCCTGCGGCGATCCCGTCTTCACAGAGTTCTGCGAGCTGATCGCCGGAGACGGTCGGCATCGATGCTTCGACGTCAAACCGGAACGGTGGGCCAGGCCCCATGGTCGCCGCTCACGCCACCATCGATCCGGGTAGCCGATTCGGTGCCGTTACCAGCCGCTGAGTGCACGCCTACATCGGGCTCCCTGACGACCGGCCGCTTACTGTCTAGCGAACCACCACAAGTACCGCGGGTTCCATAATGTGGACAGGTTCGGTAGCGAGGGGCGATCTGGGTGTCCAGTTGATAACGCTGGGCGTGTTGGTCGCGGTGTTCGCGGTCGCGACGTGGCGATCGGTTCATGTGAGTGCGCTGGCGCTGGCGCTGGCGGCTGAGCTTGTGGTGGGAACGACGATCGCGGAGAATCGATCGACGAGATCATGTCGAGCTTGCCGGTCGATATCCTTCTGCTGCTGCTCGGAATCACGCTGCCTCTTCGGCATCGCGCGGTCCAACGGATTCATCTGCGAACCCCCGGCCGGGTCGCGCCCAGTCGCTTACCGTCCGGGCATCCTGACTTAATCTTCGGCCCGTATTAGGCTATCTCATAGTGGGCTGCTGAATTGAGCAGATCGTGGTCGTCGGATCGATCTGGCTTGGCTGGAACCGCGGAACATGGAAGTGATTCTCCAGGTCGAGGCGCCCAAGAGCGCATCCGTGTCCATCCCGCGGTAGCTTTCGAACATCCGAATATGAAGTCCTGAGCTTTTTTTCACTTCCTCGAATCAATCGGCGTCCCCGGCAACGTGCACACCCTCCCCGCCTGTTCCGCTTCAGTGGAGACGAACCCTTCCAGTACATCCTGACCGCTTGGCGACCGCAACGCAGGCCCGGGTGGCGAGGCAGATCGACGAGTCAGGCTGTGCGGCGGGTGGTGTGGGTGGCCGCGCACATTGGGCACCACGTCACCTCACCGACGATCCACCCGTTGGTGCGGGCAAAGTCGACCGCCTCGGCCCGTTTGGCGGCGGCCGCGTCGAAGGTGTGCTCGCACAGATCGCACCGCAGCGTCCATCCACGCCCGGTTTCGGATCGCACAAAAGTATGAACGGTCATGTCATCCCCGCGATTTCGACATTGTGCCCCCGGCATGACCCATCCACGCGGCCGCGGTGGCGCACGCGGTGCCGTTGCTCGCTTCGTTGATTCTCACGCAGACCATCCCTCTGCATCGGTGCCGAGTGCGGACTCCGTGGTGGGCGGGGCCTTGTGGTCGTGGACCACGTGTTCCCACCAGGACTCGAGTGGGCTGGGTTCGGGCCAC
>NZ_JARJBD010000153.1:0-15136 GCF_029269925.1 Rhodococcus sp. T2V | reverse complement strand
GCGTCATGGCCGGACCGCTCGTGCGCTCGTCGTACCGCGCCGGCCGCCTCTACGCCCAGGCGGCGCAACACCGTATGTCGCACATGAAGGAGCCTTCGTCATGATCAACGACTCCGTTATCGAGGACGCGCAGATCCTCGAATTCGCACGTCGCTGGATGCCATACGGCGGGGGAAACTCAGGCGATCTACTCGTCGAGTTCGGCATGACGCCAGCAGGATACAGAGATCGGCTGCGACGAATTCTCGATGGACCGGTCGGCCGCCGACTCGAGCCCACCCTTCGCGCGCAACTGACCGAATTTGTTGCCGTGCAGTCACGCCGCCGAGGCAGGTAACTTTCACCGATGCGAAGTGGGAGGGGGGCGGTGTGCCGCACCCCTCCCACTTCGTCAATGTACGCTCGAGGCGCCTTCGACGACGCGCCCACGCTTGATTCCGATCGACAAGACGGCGCCCAGGAGTGAGACGCCGGCGCCGACCCACATCGTGGTGTGCATGCCGTGCATGAAGGCGGTCTCAGTTGCCGTGTGCAAGGCCGTCACTGTCTGCGGCGCCATCTCTGAGGACAGCGGAGTAACACCCTGCGCGACAGCCCGCACGGCTTCGCCCGACATGTCCCCGACAACTGCGTCGGGGACATCGTTGTCTGTCATAGCGGTAGTGAAGCTGTCGGCGACGGCGAACGCCATCACCGCACCGAGCACTGCCGTACCGAGGATGCCGCCGATCTGCAGTGACGTCTGGTGCATGCCGGCTGCCGGTCCGGCGTCGTCGACAGCCGCGTTGCCCAGCACCGCCTGAACCGACGAAGTCATGACCAAGCCGACGCCCAGTCCGAGCACCGTAAAGGGGAGGGCAAGGGAAAGGTAACTGCCATGCGGATCGACCCCGGTGAAGAGGGCGAAGCCAACTGCACTGAAGAGCATTCCACCGATGAGCGGCGGTCGTGGGCCATATCGGTCGATGATCCATCCGCTGCTGCTCGAGGCGACGACGTTCGCGACGCTGAGCGGCAAAATGTGCAGTCCGGCGGTCATCGGTGAGTCGCCATTGATCTGCTGGAGAAACAGGAGAACGAAGAAGAGGGACCCGACGAGTGAGAAGAACGAGATGATGGTCAACCCTGCGCCCAGGGAGATCGAGCGGTCAGCGAACAGGCGCAGGGGAATAAGGGGATCGACTGCGCGTTTCTCGGCGAGGACGAACGCGCCGCCGGCGACGACCCCGGCAGCCAGCAGAGTGAGGACGACGAGGTTCGTCCAGCCGACTTCCGGCGCCTGGATGAGGCCGTAGGTGATGGGGAGCAATGAGGCGGCGAGTAGAACGCTACCGGCGAGGTCGAAGGGCGTCGAGTCGACTTGTTGGCGCTTCGGCAGGACGAGCAACCCCACGACGAGCGATACGAGCGCGATCGGGACGTTGATCATGAACGCCCATCGCCAGCTGGTGTGTTCGATGAGCAGCCCGCCAAGGAGAGGGCCTGCTGCCGAGGATGCTCCGATCAGAGAGGCGAACAGCGACAGTGCCTTCGGGAGGGTCTCGGCGGGAAAGAGAGCGCGCAGAAGGGCGAGCGCATTGGTGATGATGAGGGCGCCGAACAGGCCTTGTCCGAGTCGGCCGGTGATGACGATCGTCACCGAGGGTGCGCATGCTATGGCGGCCGAGGCGGCACCGAATCCGACGATTCCGACAAGGAATACCGTCCGTCGACCGAAACGATCGCCTAGTTTTCCTGCGAGCACCAAGGTCGCGGCCATCGCGAGCAGGTAGATGTTCGTGATCCATTGCAGGCCAGAGAGGCTGGCGCCGAGGTCGTGGGCGAGGATGGGGTTTGCAACCGCGGTAATGGTTCCATCGAGTGAGACGATCAGCACACCGAGCGCGATTGCGATCATCGCAACCCAGGGGTTGGTTCGTGGGAGTGGTTCCGACGACGGTGCCGGTGTCGAGGGTTCGGTGATGTTTCCCGTAGTTGTCACGCGGGTCTTGACTTCCTTGTCGGGTTCTTGGATGGGGGCGTCGTGGTGTTGTGGTGGCCGCCCGCGGATTCGAGGGCGGGGAGAAGCGTCGCGATGCAGGTGTCGAGCTCCTGGATGAGCATGGGGACGGTGCCGGAGGAGCGTCGCCATCTGAGAAGCGCGACGCGGGATGCTCCCGCGAACGCGGCGACGGCCAGACGGGCTTCGAGATCATTGTCCGGGGGGAACGCCGGACGTGACTGGATGGCGGCGACGAGAAGCTCTTCTTGCTGGTACCCGCGTCGGAGGTTGGCGGCCAGCAGTCCGGGGTGGGTCTCGATGAAAGTGTGGAGGGCGAGGTATGTTTCCGACTCTCCAGATGTTTCGAGCCAGGCCCAGGTGTCGGCAAGGGCACGCCGAAGGCTGGTCAGTGGCGGTTCGTCCCTGGGACGGGTGCATACGCTTTCGAGGAAGCGGTCGTCGAGGTCTGCGAGATAGCCGAGGGCCAGGTCTTCCTTTGTGGGGAAGTAGCGGTATGTCGTCCGTGGTGAGATCTCGGCCGCCTCTGCGATGCCTTCGACGGTGATGCCGTCGAATCCGCGTGCGAGGAAGAGCTCTACGGCAGTGCGGGTGAGGATTCGGCGGGTCCGCGTCGCGTTGCGTTCGCGTCTTCCGGGGGCAGCCATGTCACAGATATTGGCAGTGACTGCCAATAATGGCAAGTTGTGGGCGGGGGCTGTCGTTGACATGACATCGGCGACCGCATACATTGCCCAACCAAGCACTTGTTCAATTAGGAGTCGAGTGGATACCTTCGTTGCACTGGCGTTCAGCGCCGCCGCTTACGGCGCCGTTCTGGCCCTGGCGGCGCTGGGCTTTCTAGTCCTGTACAAGGCAACGGGAGTCGTCAACTTCGCGCACGGGGATCTGATCACTTTGAGCGGCTATGTTGCTCTCTGGTTTATCACCGATCTCGGCTCTGCCCCGGTGGTGGCTTATCTGCTTGCAGTGATCACGATGGGACTGATCGGAATGGGACTCGAACGGGTCGCCTACGCGCCGTTACGGCGGCGGCCGCATCTCACCGTGCTCATTGCCACCCTCGCTGCCGCACTCGTCATTCGCGCCTTCATCTCACTGTGGCAGGGGAGCGCGCCGCAGCGCCTCCCGTCACCGGTGGACGGCGCAGTGGTCACCGTTCTGGGCGCTCCCATCGCCGCTCAACGGATACTCATCATCGTCGTCGCGCTCGTCTGTATCGCCGCAGTGATCTATGTCTTCGGTTACAGCAGCTTCGGACGACAATTGCGGGCCTTGGCGAGTGACCGGGAGACCGCAGAGCTCTACGGTGTGCGGACCGCACGAATCAGCCTGGCGGCGTGGGGTTTGTCGGCGGCGCTCGCAGCGCTGGCCGGGATCCTGGTTGCCCCGCTGTCGAGCCTCGACCTGAACTTCGGTTTCACGATCATGCTGGCTGCGTTCGCGGCCGCGGTCCTCGGCGGATTCGGGAACCTCTGGGGCGTACTGATCGGCGCGTCGGCAATCGGGGTGATCCAGTATCTCATCGGAGGTTATGTGCTCCACGACTACGCATCGATCCTGCCCTATGTCGCCATGCTGGCCATTCTCGGACTTCGACCGCAGGGACTTCTCGGCCGGACGGCGGCACGCTTGTGAAGACACTCGAGTTGGCGAGATCGGCCACCAGTCTGTACAAACGCGGTCAGTACGTCACTCTTTCGTCGGTCGTGCTGCTGGCGCTGCTCTGTTCGCAGGTCGTCAGCAAGGGCAGCTCCACCAATCTCCTGAACCTCTGGCTCGTCTACTCGATCGCCGCGCTCGGGTTCTACTGGATCTTTGCGCTGGGTGGCAGGTTCGCGTTCTCCCAGACATTCATGATGGCGCTCGGTGGCTACACCACCGCGTTCTTCGACCGCCACGGTGTCGGATTTCTCGGCTGCGTGCTCGCTGCGCTGGTCGTAACCGCCGTGTCCGCGCTCGTCGTCGGAACCGTGCTGTGGCGGACGGAGCACTTCTACTTTGCACTCGGCACACTGGCCGTCACCGAGATCGGCGTCGTGCTGTTCGGTAAAACGTCATCTTTCACCGGTACCAACGGGAATATCACCGGCATCAGCTACCCGATCTTCTTCGGGCACGAGCTGCGGACCGATGGTGAAGTCTTCTGGCTCCTCGCTGCGGTCCTCGCCGCGTTGCTGCTTCTGACAATCTGGATCTCGCGTTCGCCGGTCGCCCGCGACCTCACCGCGGTGCGTGACATGCCCACGGTGTCGAAGACACTCGGAGTCTCCGTCGATGCACTACGTATGACGACCTTCGTCACCGGCTCCGCCGTCGGCGGCCTCGCAGGCGCCCTGATCACCCACTGGCAAGGCTTCATCGGAGTCGACTCATTCGGATTGAACCTCGGAATCGGCCTGTTCCTCATGGTCATTCTCGGCGGCCTCGCGTCCCATTGGGGAGCGCTCGTCGGCGCAGCGTTCTACGTCGCGGTACCCGAGCTGCTCTCGGGTCTGCAGCAGTACATGTCCATCTTGTACGGAGCGCTGCTGCTGGTCATCATCCTGATCTTTCCCAGCGGTCTCATCGGTCTCGCCGACACGATGACCCAGTGGCGGCGGAAAGATCATCCGGGATCGGCGGCATCATGACGACCCACGGCGAGGGCATCGCAGTGTACGACCTCTCTGTCCACTTCGGCGGGGTGACCGCTGTCGACCAGGTCAGCTTCGAGATAGATGCGGGGGAGATCGTTGGCCTGATCGGGCCCAACGGCAGTGGAAAAACCACCCTGCTCAATGCTCTGACCGGGGTCGTCCCTGCGGATGGCACCCTCACCGTCGGCGGTCGAGTGATCAAGCTCGGTCGCCCGTCGCAGCCACGACGGGCACGACTGATCCGGGTTTTTCAGGCTCCGCAACTCTGTCCGAATCTCAGCTGCGTCGAGAACGTGATGCTCGGCGCGGCCGACCCCGGTGGCCGCACCCTCGGATCGGCGTGGTTTCGACGACCGGCCATGTGGCGTCACGAAACCGGCCGAATGGCTGACGCACGAAGCCAGCTCGCACGCGTCGGCCTTTCCGGGGCCGATGCGCGCCCGGCCGGCGAGCTCACGTATGGAGAGCAACGGCTGCTGGAGTTGGCACGTGCTCTCACCGCCGCGCCGCGGGTCCTCATGCTCGACGAGCCCAGCGCCGGACTAAACGACGCGGAGACCCGCGATGTGCACGATCTCCTGATGCAGATCAGGAACGAAGGGACCACGATCCTCGTCGTCGATCACAAGATCGACTTCATCGATTCGCTCTGTGACCGCATTCTCGTCCTCGAGGTCGGTCAGCTTATCGCACAAGGGATCCCGTCGCAGGTGTGGGCCGACGACCGCGTCATGGACGCATACCTGGGAGTGGCGCATGATGCTTGAAGTGTCCGGACTCGACATCCGATACGGGGCGACGCACGCGGTCCGCGGCGTCGACTTCAGCATCGACGTGAACGAAACGGTGTGTCTGCTCGGACCCAACGGGGCAGGAAAATCCTCCCTGCTCCGGAGCATCTCGCAGCTGGTGCCCTACGAAGGATCGATCCATTTCGACGGGCAGCGAATCGACAATCAGACGCCGGCAGACCTCAGCAGAGCCGGCCTGATACACGTACCCGAAGGTCGACACATCTTCCCAACCCTGTCGGTTCACGAGAACCTCCAAATGGGCGCGCACGCCCGGGCCGGGAGACCGAAGGCGTATAGCTACGACGACGTCTACACCCTCTTTCCCACACTAGCGCGGATGCGAAAAAGGCAGGGCTACGCTCTGTCCGGTGGCGAACAACAGATGGTTGCGCTCGGTCGCGCGCTGGTGGCGTCGCCCCGCCTACTCCTACTGGACGAACCTTCGCTCGGGCTCGCACCGGCCATTGTCGGGACGGTCTACAAGGCGTTGAAGGAAGTCGCCACCCGAACGACCATGCTGCTGGTCGAGCAGAACACCTCTGATGCCCTCTCGTTGGCAAGACGCGGATACGTGCTCGCCGACGGCCGGTTCACGATGCACGGTGACTCCGCCGAGCTGGCAGACCGAAGCTCAGTCCTTGCAAGCTACCTGGGTCAATCCGATGCCGAATCGAGATCAGTCTCGAAGTCGTCGCCGACTGACGAGTAGAAAGAGTCGATATGAAATCACACAGTGCTCGGTGGCGTCTCCGATCGAGCTGGATGATTGCACCGGCCGCGGTCCTGATGCTGGTGACGGCCGCCTGCAGCTCCACGGGATCCTCGACATCCGGTGGCCCGGAACAGGCGACCATCGTGGGGCTCATCGAGATCAAGGGTGACTCGCCAAACGCGTTGAACGACTACAACAACGGCGCACAGATGGCCGTCGACGCGATCAACCGAGCCGGGGGCGTCCTGGGAAGGCCGATGGACTACCGGAGGATTCCCGCGTCCGTCACGGACCCGCAGGCCGCACGAACGGCCTTCCTCAAGGCAGTCGACGAGAACCCGAGCGCGATCATCGGCTTTCCCGGGGGCGGATCATTGGAGGCCCTCACCCGCGATGTCGACTCGGCGGCGATCCCGATGATTCACATCAGCAGCGACGGCAAGCTTGCCCGAGGTGCCGAGTCCGGAAGCGAATGGCTGTTCTCGGTCAACCCCGATGACACTGCGCGCGCAACGAACGCCGTCGCCCTAGCCGGCAAGCTGGGTGGGAAACGGATCGGCATCGTCGCCACGGACGAGACCTTCGGCAGGGTATCCGCACAGAATTCGATCGACGCAATCGAAGCGGCAGGACTCGAGCTGGGCACGGTCCGCTACGTACCACCGACGGTGACAGACCTGACCGGAACGATTCTGGATTTGCGGGACTCGGATGTCATCCTCTCGTGGACGTTCCCGAACGTGCTTGCACTGCAGCTCAATCAGATGGCACAGAACGCCATCAGCACACCGGTCATCACGGGGAACTCGGGTCCACTGGTGACCTCCGGTAACCTCGCTGACGAGAACGCGCGGCGCCCCCTGCACGCCGTGACACCGTGCGCCCCGGCGATTGGGGACAGTGCAGTCGGACGCACGTTCGCTGCCGACTACCAGGCAAGGTTCGGCGCCACCCCGACGGCTTCCGCGACGCAGGTCTACGACTCCGTTCGATTGCTCGCGGCTGCGATGGAATCCGCCGGAACGGTCTCGGACCACGATGCCATCGCCGAAAGCTTGCGAGCGATCGAATGGGACCAGGGTGCCTGCGCCGCGATGTACAAGTCCGACGGTGCACAGTTCCTCGGCCATCAGATGGTTGCCGAGGCGTTCGCGGGCCCGGGAACGATCGTCGATCGCTACGATGTCGTGCCCTCGGACGAACGGTGACGCCCCGACCCTCACCCATACATCCATTCATTTCGACAAGGAGTTACTTCATGCCAGAGGCAGTCATCGTCTCCGCTGTGCGCTCACCGATCGGTAAGGCCGGCAAGGGCTCGCTGCAGAGCATCCGCCCGGACGAATTGGCCACGCAGATGGTCGCGGCGGCGTTGGCGCAGGTACCCGCACTCGACCCTGCGCAGATCGACGACCTTCTCCTCGGGTGCGGTCAGCCCGCGGGCCAGTCCGGGTTCAACATGGCCCGCGTCGTCGCCGTCGAACTCGGCTACGACTTCCTGCCCGGCGTCACCGTGAACCGGTATTGCTCGTCGTCGCTCCAGACCACCCGAATGGCGCTACACGCGATCCGTGCCGGGGAGGGCGATGTGTTCGTCTCCGCGGGGGTGGAGTCGGTGTCGAGTTTCGTCACCGGCAACGCCGATGGCCTGCCGAACACCAAGAACGAGCGGTTCGCCGACGCCCAGGGGCGCACAACCGAGTCCGCGCAGGGCGGGATGCAATGGTCCGATCCGCGCGAGCAGGGGCTGCTCCCCGATGTCTACATCGGGATGGGGCAGACCGCGGAGAACGTCGCGTCGGCGACGGGAATCTCCCGCGAGGAGCAGGACCGCTGGGCGGTGCGGTCGCAGAACCGGGCCGAGGAAGCGATCGACAACGGGTTCTTCGCCCGGGAGATCACCCCGGTGACGCTGCCCGACGGCACCGTCGTCAGCACCGACGACGGCCCGCGTCCGGGCACCACGTACGAGGCGGTCAGCCGGCTGAAGCCGGTCTTCCGGCCGGATGGCTCGGTCACCGCCGGTAACGCGTGCCCGCTCAACGATGGCGCCGCGGCACTGGTGATCATGTCGGACACCAAGGCGAAGGAACTGGGCCTGACCCCGCTGGCGCGGATCGTGTCCACCGCGGTGTCGGGGCTGTCGCCGGAGATCATGGGCTTGGGGCCGGTCGAGGCGGTCACGCGGGCGCTGGACCGGGCGAAGATGAGCGTCGGCGACATCGACTTGTTCGAGATCAACGAGGCGTTCGCGGTCCAGGTGCTCGGCTCGGCCCGCGAGCTGAAGATCGACGAGGACAAGCTGAACATCTCCGGCGGCGCCATTGCGCTCGGCCACCCGTTCGGCATGACCGGCGCTCGCATCACCGCGACCCTGTTGAATAATCTGCGCACCCACGACAGGCAGTTCGGCGTGGAGACCATGTGCGTCGGCGGCGGCCAGGGCATGGCCATGGTCCTCGAACGGCTCAGCTAGGGGCAGGTCGGCGCTGCGATCTGTACTCACTCCATCTGCAGGCGATATCGTGAGACGGCAGCGCGTAGAGGGTGAAGTGCATGGTCGATCCGCAGGAGACACAGCGTGATGTGACGCCGCCTGTGGCCGACGAGCTCGAGGCCGTGGGGTTCGCGGACGCAGTGGAGATCGGCCACGGGGGTTTCGGCGTTGTCTATCGCTGTGAACAGGTGGGGCTCGACAGGACCGTGGCGGTCAAGGTCCTGACGGCCGACCTCGACGACGAGAACCGCGCCCGGTTCTTCCGTGAACAACGGGCGATGGGCAGGCTGACCGGTCATCCCAATATCGTCAACGTGCTTCAAGTCGGCGCGACGGACAGCGGGCGGCCGTACATTGTGATGCCCTACCACCCGCAGGAGTCCCTCGACTCCCAGCTACGTAGATCCGGACCCCTCAGCATCGTCGACGCACTTCGCCTCGGTGTGAAGATGGCAGGGGCGCTGGAAACCGCGCACCGACTCGGAATACTCCATCGCGATGTGAAACCAGCCAACATCCTCCTCACCGATTACGGGGAACCCGCGCTGGCAGATTTCGGAATCGCGCACATCGCGGGCGGATTCGAAACCGGAACCGGAACAGTCACCGGATCGCCGGCGTTCACCGCCCCGGAGGTACTCCGAGGAGACACCCCCGGCGCAGGCTCGGACATCTACAGCCTCGGAGCGACGCTCTTCTGCGCAATCACCGGACATGCGGCGTTCGAACGCCGCAGCGGTGAGCAGGTGATCGCCCAGTTTCTCCGGATTACCACGCAACCGACTCCGGATCTGCGGGAGCACGGCATCCCGGACGCGATATGTGCGGTCGTCGAACATGCGATGGCGGGCGACCCGTCAGCGCGCCCGATGTCGGCCGCCTCGTTCGGAGAGGAGCTTCGTGAACTTCAAGCTGCCCAAAATTTTCCGGTCGACGACATGGCGCTGCATGCCGACGCGAGGGCGACTGCGAAACGCGAAGGCAGTCACGCCAGCGCTGGTACCCAGACGTCTGGTCGCCCCGACAATGACCGGGCTGATCACATCCAGTCTGGAAACGATCGAACAGCACCGCCGCTCCGCAATCCTCGCGGGAATCTCCCGCTCGAATTGACGAGTTTCGTCGGCCGGCGATCGGAGCTGGCGGAAATCAAGCGGCTCATCTCCACCTCGCGGCTGTTGACGTTGACCGGATTGGGCGGAGTCGGAAAGACCCGACTGGCGCTGCGAGCGGCAACGAACACCAGGCGAGCATTCGACGACGGGGTGTGGCTCGTCGAGCTCGCGGAGCTTCGGGACGGATCACTCGTCGCCGACGTGGTCGCGGCTGAATTGGGTCTGCGCGATCAATCCGCCCGTCCGACGGAGGACGTTCTCGTCGCCTTCCTCGCGCCGCGGAAGGCGCTGCTGGTCCTCGACAATTGCGAGCAGGTGGTCGCGGCGGCCGCCCAGCTGGTGGAGACGCTGCTTCGCCGATGCCCCGACATTCGGGTCCTGGCGACGAGCCGCGAAATCCTCGACATCAGCGGCGAAGCATCATTTCGCGTTCCCCCGCTCACGGTCCCCGACACCGGCCACGAGCCGACCCTGCGCGGAATGCCGCAATACGACGCGATCACCCTCTTCGCCGAACGAGCTGCCACCACCGTCCCAGATTTCGAGCTGACCGATGACAATCGGTCCGCAGTCGCCGAAATCTGCCAGGAACTCGACGGCCTCCCCTTGCCGATTGAACTGGCCGCCGCGCGCCTGCGCGCGATGTCGGTCGATCAGATTCGCGAGCGGCTCGGCGGCAAATACGACGTACTCTCGCGCGGCAGCCGGGACGCACCCACACGACAGCAGACGCTACGATTCTGCATCGATTGGAGCTACGAGCTGTGTACGCCCGACGAACAGCTGGTGTGGTCGCGACTCGCGGTCTTTGCGGGGTCATTCGAGCTGGACGCGGCCGAGTGGGTCTGTAGCGAGGATCTGCCCGCAACCAACTTCCTCGATGTCATCACCTCCCTCGTCGACAAGTCGATCCTCATACGCGAGACAGTGGAATCGGTCGTGCGTTTTCGACTGATATCGACACTACGCGACTATGGACTCGAGAAACTCTCGGCTACAGACGATTACATGCCGCTGTCCTGCCGGCACCGAGATTGGTATCGCCAACTCGCGTCCGGCGCGGAATCCGACTGGATCAGTTCACGACAACTGGCATGGATCTCCCGTTTGAACCGCGAACGCCCGAATCTCAGACGTGCGATGGAGTTCTCGCTGTCCGAGTCCGCAGAGCCCGTGGTGGCACTTCAGATCGCAACCGCACTCTTCCTGTTCTGGTCCTCGGGGGGCCTGTTCAAAGAGGGACGCTACTGGTTCGACCGGATACTGTCCGACCAGAGCGGTGAACCGACTTCGGAACGAATCAAGGCACTGTATGCCGACAGTGTGCTGGCGGAGGTGCAGGGCGACCTGCCCGCCGGGACTGCCCTGGTCGAAGAGGGGCATGCGGTTGCAGCGCAACTGGCCGACCCGCTCGCTCACGCCCTCATCGCGCACGCCGAGGGACTGTCTGCCCTCTTCGGTGGTGAACTGGCGCGGGCATGCACACTCCTCGAGGACGCGCTGCACGTCTTCGGAGAGCAAGCGCCGCTGTCCATGCAGGTCGGTGCCTCGTACGTGCTCGGGTGGGCATACGGAATGCGCGGTGACAACGACCGCGCGATCGAATACTTCGCCCTGGTCCGCGCAATCACGGAACCCCGAGGAGAAGTGGTCAACCGCTCCTACGCGCTGTGGGCGATGGGCGTGGCCGAGTGGCGACGAGAAGCCCCCGACACCGCCGTCCAACTCCTCGGCCGCAGCCTGCAGTTGGCACGGGCGGTGCCTGATCCCCTGACCGGGGCCACCTGTCTGGAGGCGCTCGCATGGGTCGCAGGCGGACGCGAACCCGAGCGTGCCGTGACCCTCATGGCGGCCGCTGAGAATCTCGTCCAGTCCGTCGGTAGCTCCACCGTGATTTTTCCCGATCTGCGACGTCACCACGACGATTGCGTCGACCGAAGTCGTAAGGTGCTGGGCGACCGGCGCTACGAGTCCGCCTGGAAGAAGGGCGCATCGATGTCCTTCGACTCGGCCCTCGCCTACGCGATCGGCACGAGCACCCCCAAGCGATCCGAAACCGGCCAGGAGGAAGTGCTCACAAAACGCGAACGTCAGGTGGCGGACCTCGTGGCGCAGGGCATGACAAACAAGGAAATCGCCGCACAACTCGTCATTTCCCAACGCACCGCACAAGGCCACGTCGAGCACGTTCTTGTCAAACTCGGGTTCAACTCACGAGCGCAGATCGCGGCCTGGGTGGCCGAACACCGGCGATAAGACGACGCGTTCTTGACTTCCGTGGACCGAGTCGTAAGCTACCCGTGTAGCAAGCGATTGCTTGGTATCGATGGAACGGGCGGCACTCGACCACGGGCGGCCGCCGAAATGCATCCAACTGTCGGCGTTCACGCCTACACATCGGGGGAGTCGAGCACCACTCCGTGAAGGGAATGAGATGAACACTCGCGTCGCCGGTTCGGGGAGCGGATCCCTGTTCGTCACTGGCGCGTCCAGCGGATTTGGTGCACACGTCAGCGCCATGATGGCGGCGAGAGGTCGCCAGGTTGTCGCCTCCATGCGTGACGCGTCCAAGTCCGACTACCTGTACGACCTGATGGGTCGCTATGGCGCAGAGCCCAGTCGTCTGAGCATCATCGAACTCGACGTGACGTCGCCGGAATCACGGGAAGGAGCCGTCGAGTACCTGAATGGCATGGCGCGTCCACTGGAGACGGTCCTCCACTGCGCGGGCTACACCACGGCGGCGTTCTTCGAAGATCTGCCCTCGGAGTCGATCCGCGATCAGTTCGAGACGAACTTCTTCGGGGCCGTCGAGCTGACCAAATTGCTACTTCCGGGTCTGAGGAGCCGCCGCGGCGGGACGATTGCTGTCATATCCTCGAATGCCGTCAACATCGCGCATCCGATGTACTCCATCTACGCGGCGAGCAAGTGGTCCCTCGAGGGCTGGGCCGAGGCGCTGTCGATCGAGTTGGCCCCGTTCGGGGTCGACGTCCTGATTCTCCAGCCCGGCAACCACGACACCGCATTTGCCTCGAACGTGGTGTCGATCAGCCCCGAGGCCAGTCCATACGCTGGACTGCATGCTGCCGCGATGGGGAAGCTGCAGGCTCTCGGAGACCGCGCGCGCCCCACCGTCAAGGCCGCGACCGAAATCTGTGATGCCTTGGAAGCCGAGTCGCGTCCGTTGCGTCTGCGTATCGGAAACGACGACAAGCTGATGGCTGCGCTGGCTCGCTGGGCGCCATACGGGGTGCGCAGGCGCATCGTCGAACGCATCACCGGACTGTCCAGGAGCGCACTTGCCGCGGAAGGCCCCGGCAACGTGACACTGACGACGAAATAAGGAAGTCATGAGTACAAGTGGAAGATTCGATGGCCAGGTAGCATTCATCACGGGCGCTGCCCGCGGTCAAGGGCGCAGTCACGCGGTTCGGCTCGCCGCAGAGGGTGCCTCCATCATCGCCGTCGACATTTGCGATCAAATCGACAGCGTGCCATATGGAATGGCCACACCGGAAGATCTCCATGAGACCGTTTCCCAGGTCGAGGAAGCAGGGGGCAAGATCTATGCCGCTGTCGCCGACGTCCGGGACCGTGCAACGCTGGAAACCGCGCTCAGCGAAGGGGTCGCCCGTTTCGGTGTCCCCGATATCGTTCTCGCCAATGCAGGAATCTCACCCCAGCGCGCGTCGGAGCCGGACCCGCAGCAGGTGTTCATCGATACGGTAGAGACGAATCTCGTGGGAGTCTGGAATACCGTCAGCCTCGTCGCACCGATGATGATCGCGCGGAATGAGGGTGGCGCCATCGTAATCACCAGTTCCGCTCAGGGGCTCATCGGACGCGGAGGTGACGGCTCAGGGGCAGCAAGCGCCTACACGGCGAGCAAGCACGGCGTCGTCGGCTTGATGCGATCGTTCTCAGCCTGGCTCGCTCCGCACTCGATCAGAGTCAACACGATTCATCCGACCGGAGTCCATACTGCGATGGTCGAGCACGAGGACATGATGGCCTGGGTGGCGGCCGACCCCGACCGTGCCGCGACCATGTCCAATCCGATGCCCATCGACATGGTCGACGTCTCCGATGTCACGGAGGCGGTGCTCTATCTCGTCGGCGAATCCGGGCGGTACATCACCGGTGTGACGCTGCCCGTGGACGCGGGCTTCACCAGCAAGTAGGACACGACGCAAGGAGATCGGGGGTGCTCAATGGAAGCGACGAGTGGGAAATCTACTCCAACATTGTGCGCATCGCCCGCGCAATGGACCAGCGGAACTGGGCGGCGATCGAAAACATTCTGACACCGAATGCGACCGGAGACTTCGGAACCGGCGTGATGTCGTCATCGTCGGAGATCGTTTGCCTCCTGCGCGGGTTCCTCGACCTCTGTGGGCCAACCCAACATCTCATCGGGAGCGTTCTGATAGACGTTGACGGCCCCGAAGCGAAGAGTCAGGCGTATGTTGCCGATACTCACCTGGGCGCGGGCGATCTGGAAGGTGCCGAATTTCGAACCCTGGGCGACTATCACGACTCGTGGATTCGCACGCCCACCGGATGGCGACTTACCCACAGGGAGAAGCGTCATGCTGGATTCGTCGGTAACCCACTCGTGGTTGGGTTTACCGAGAGAGGGGAGGACCATTGCCGGCATTGACGGTGCGCCTTCCGGCGCCGATCGGCGAAGCGTGGGACTGGCAACTGGCGGCCGCCTGTCGGGATGCCGACCCTCTGGTCTTCTTCCACCCCGACAACGAGCGAGGCGAACCGCGCGCGAGTCGAGTGCGTGCGGCCAAGCGCATCTGCCGACGTTGCCCCGTACGAGCGCTGTGCCTGGGTTACGCACTCGAATCAGGAGAGCACCACGGAACCTGGGGCGGATACACCGAGGACGAACGACGAACACTGCACCGACAGGCCACGCAGCATGAGCGCGATCGGGGTTCGGGCGCTGACTGACGACGCGACACGAAATAGGACAGGTAGGACCTCGAGTTGACCGAGATGCGACCAATGGTCATCGCCTCCCCGAGTCTGTCGGCCATGCGGCGGGTGTTGCGGCGGGCGCGGGACGGTGCCACGTTGAACGTGGACGAGGCGACGGTGTTGTTGCAGGCCCGTGGCGAGGATCTGGTGGATCTGTGTTCGTCGGCGGCGAAGGTGCGCGATGCCGGGTTGCTGGCGGCGGGTCGGCCGAGGGCGGTGACGTATTCGCGGAAGGTGTTCATCCCGCTGACGCGGTTGTGCCGGGACAAGTGCCATTACTGCACGTTCGTGACGGTGCCGGGCAAACTGCGGGCGGAGGGGCGCGGGGCGTACCTGGAGCCGGACGAGGTCCTCGAGATCGCCCGGCAGGGCGCCGAATTGGGCTGCA
>NZ_JARJBD010000152.1:0-15780 GCF_029269925.1 Rhodococcus sp. T2V | reverse complement strand
CGACACGCCGGTCAGGTTCGGATCCGGTTCATACACCACTCTGCTGGACGCAACCGCGACACCTGCCGACAAGGGCCCGAGGGGACAGTATCGCGTCTAACCTGAGGAGGTGTTCGAAGAGCGTCCGTTACAGCAGATTTCGATGCGGCGGAATGGCGACAGTGAGGTCACCGTTCGCCTCGAAGTCCGCCGGAGTCGCTCCACCAGCGCAAACGTCGCCGAGCATGTCGGGATTCACCCGCGCCTGCTGGCCCGGATCGGAGCCGAGCCCCGTCAGCAGACACGGGTGAGTCACCAGGGAACGACCGCACTGTTCACACTGATTCCGGAGGCGGATGCACACGGGATCGACGCCGTTCAGGTAACTGATGGTGGATGCCGTCGGATCGGCGCCGAGCCCGGACACGCGGTGGTCCTCGACCTCCGGTGTGTCGATCCCACCATCTCCGAGGCAGAGGCCGAAGTCGAGGGTGAATTCGTCGAGCGACTCGACGACGACGGGCACCACCACCGCCTCGTGGTCCTCGCACCGCACGGCGGCGCCATCGAAAGCCGCACGGATCGGCAGGCCGAGCAGGTTTACGCGTCACTCGGATCGCGCGATTCGACGCTGTGGACGTGCAAAGGGTGGCGACCGGCAGGCAACGCATACCGGGCATGGCACATTTCCTCGGGCGATCTCAGTGTGCGCAGCTTCCCGCTTCTACGCTCCCTGGGTGCACGACGATTCCAGTGGGCGGTGTCGTTCCACGGCTACCGAGGACACGACGTCGTCATCGGGGGCCGTGCACCCGCACGCCTCAAATCGGATGTCCTCAACGCAGTCGCGAAGGCACTCGACGGAACCGGAGTCCGTGTTCGCGTAGCCGATCCCGGCGAACGCTACAGCGGTAGTTCCGCGTCCAACCTGGTCAACCGCCTCACCGTCGACGGTGCGGGCGGAATTCAGATCGAACAGTCCCGACCCGCGCGGACGCTGTACGGAGAAGCCATCGCTGCCGCTGTCACCGGGGTCTGCGAATACTGGATCGCCGCGGACGCCGGTCGGTGATCACCTCATCTGGTCGCCGATACCGATCGTCGCCGGTGCGACTCACCCACCGGGCGCCCAGCACGGCCCGTCCGGTGGCGGCGTGTGCTCGTAGCCCGGGTAGCACGGCAGCACCTGAGGTGCGGGTGCAGGCGCGGGTGCAGGCGCGGGCACGGGTGCCGGTACCGGCGGCGAGCCGGGCGGGAGACACGGTCCGTCCGGAGGTGGCGTGTGCTCGTAGCCGGGGTAGCAGGGCAGCACCTGGGGTGCCGGTGCGGGTGCGGGCACGGGCGCCGGCAGCACCTGCGGTGATTGCGGCGCCGGAGTTGCTGCCGGCGGGACCTCGTCCTGAACCGGAGCCTCCGCGGTCGGTGGCACCTGCTCGGCCGCCGTCGGGTTCGCCCTGGCGGTCGGTGATGGGGCGGGTGGCGGCCCGGCCGCGCTGGACGCGGGCACGGGCACCACGACGTCGGGTGATGCCGATTGCGACCCGATGATCACGCCCCCGACGATCGCGACGACAATGACCGCGGCGAGCGCAAGCCCTGCGAGCAGGAGACGGCGGTTGCGGTCGTTCGGAGGGATCGCGGGGGTGGGATCCGCGGCAGGCTGCGGACCCGGCGCCGCGGCGCGAGCGGCGGCCGCGGCCAGGTCGCTCGGCGACCGATAGCGCCGCGCGGGATCGGCTGCCGTTCCGCGCGCGATCACAGCCTGCATGCCGACGGGCAGCGTCGAGAACTTCGACGACGGCAACTCCCGGCCGTTCGACGCGAACTGCCCGCCGGTCAGGCACTCGTACAAGACGGTGCTCAGGCCGGGGACTCCCGCCACGGCGCCGGGAGCCGTGGGGAGCCCGACGTCCGTGAGCTGAACCAGTCCCCCGTCCAGCACGACGACGTTCGCCGACGCCACTCCCCGCTCGACCAGCCCCGCGGCGTGCACGGCCTCCAGCGCCGCGGCCACTTGCTGGACAACTCCGACCGCGCGAGATGCCTCCATCGGTCCGCCCGACTGAAGGATTGTCCGCAGGTTCGTTCCGCCGATGAGCGGAGTCGCGAGGTAGAGCCGGTTTCCGATCTGCCCGAAGTCGTGGATCGGAACCACGTGCGGGTTCCGGATGTGCGCCGCGATGCCTGCGTCACGGACGAACCGATCGCAATATTCGTCGTCCTCGCTCGCGTCCCGCGGCAACGCCCGCACCGCGACGTGCCGAGCGGTGACGGTGTCGAATGCCGCCCACACCTCGCCGTTCTCGTCCACCGACAGCGACCGGTCCAGCCGGTATCTGCCGAATAACGCTCCACTTTGCATTGCCACTCTCCGCCGAAATTGCCGCGTCTGCGGGACTGTGCACCGGGGACGGGCGACACATCGGAGAGGCGCGCCCGCCTCCACCGAGATTCTAGGCGGTGGCGCCCGGCGGTTCGCGGTGGAGACGATCAGGGCACGTCGAAGGTGCCGAAGCCCGGAAGCAACGCCTGTGGATACTCGGCCGGGGCCATCGTGCCGACGACGATTCGCCCGCTGCCGGTGGCCACGTCGATCTCGGGGCGAGGCGAATCGGTCGACCCGGCGGTTCCGATGGGGATCGTGGCCGCGCCGGTCGCCCCGGTGTTCACGTTCAGCCAGTGCACCCGCACAGCGTTCGCCCGCATGGCGTTACCCGGTCCGGGTATGCACGTGTCCGCACTGATGGGATTCAACACGTAACACTCGCTCACGGTGCGAAACCGCACGACTCCGGGTACCCGGCCGGTGACTGCGTCGACGGTGAAGTAGGCGGCGAGAACCGGACTCATCCCGATCGGTGGGACCTGCAGGGTCGTCACACGTTCCGTCGTATCCTCGGGCGCTGCGACAGCAACGCCCTGCCCGGTCGCTGCGATCACCGTTGCAATGCCGATTCCGGCGAGAAGCTTTCCTGCTCCACGCATCTGAATTCCCCCTACCTGCGCCGAGCCGTTCAGTGTGAAGGGCCCTTCCCGCATCCTAGGGGCCGCACGAGTGTCGCCGGATCGGAAGCTGCCGGATCGTCAGGCATGAATGCCGGCACGGTCGAGTTGAGAGACTCGTTGCGGGCTCAGGTCGAGGATGACACCGATGTCACGCACCGAGAGACCCGATCGGCGCAGATGCGCCACCGCGGCCCGCGAGGCCCGCGCTGCGCATTCCTGCGCGTGGGCGGCGGACTCGACCTGCAAGTGGGCGGCGCGGGCCTCCATCAGCGCCGCCGAATCTCCGATTTCGTAGTCCAGTTCCACCTCGACGTCCTCGGCCCGCACACCCTGGACCAGATGCACGGCCTCCGCCACGATGGCGGACACCTGATCGAGCCGCCGCGCCTGGGTGAGCACGCCTTCGACTCCCGGAACCTCCACCACCCACGATCCACCGCGACGGGTGGCCGTCGCCGTCACCTTCATCACGAACCTCCCGGCCCGTATCTCGTGTGAAATTCGCCCTCCCGACCACAAGTCTAGTCCCCCTCTACTGCGCACAACGACACGGACAGAAGACATTCAGAGTGCGCAATTGCCCGACGACAACCCGTCGCCGTCACCAGAAATCGAGTGCCTGCGCCGTCGCGGTGGACTCGGCATGCGTGGGCCGGAGTGCACCGCCGATCGCGTAGACGGTGTGCCCGACCGTCGCGACGGACATCCCGTGAGCTCCGGTGGGCATGGGCGGCAACGCCGACCAGGTCGCCGAGGCGACGTCGTAGGCCTCGACCGTCGAGAGCACCCGGGTCGGCTGTTCACCGCCGATAGCGACGATGCGGCCGTCGATGTACGCCGCCCCGAGCCCGCCACGAGGGGTGGGCATGCCGGGCAACGTCGCCCATGTCCCCGCAACCGGATCGAAGCGTTCGACCGCGGCCGTGTTCTGATCCGACGCCAGATCGCGCCCACCGATCGCGTAGAAGTACTTGCCGTCCGACACCCCGGCCAGATGCTCCCGGGACGTCGGAATGTCCTCGACGGTCGTCCACTTCGTTCCGTCGAACACCTCGGTCGACGCCACCAGTTCGCCGTCCGCCTGACCCCCGGCGACGACGATCTCGTTGCCCACCACGGCCGCGGCCCCGGCCGCCCGCGGCACGTTCAGCGGGGGCAGGTCCACCCAGTTGCCGTCCCGCAGCGCGAGCACCCGGTCCGACGTCGTACCGGTGAGGTTCGGCCCTTCCGGCACCCAGCCTCCGAGGACCACCAACTCGCCGCCGTATTCGACGGCCATCGCATGATTGAGCGGGACCGGAAGGTCGGGGCCGGCCTTCCAGGTGTCGATGGCCGGGTCGTTGCCCTCGACCTTCGGTGTCGACCCCAGGTTGTCGAGTCCGCCGACCACCCAGATCGTCCCGTCCGCGACGGCAGTCGCGGTCTGCTGGCGGGCGATCGGCGCGTCCCTCAGGGGACGCCACGCCGGTGCCCATTGCGTCTTGCGTGGCGCGATCTGCAGCGCCTCGGAAACAGCTGTCGATTCGGCGTGCGTGGGCTTGATGCCGCCACCGACCGCGTACACCGTGTTGCCGACCGCGCCGACCGCCATCCCGTGCCGCGGCGTGCGCAGAGCAGGCAATTGCGACCATGTCCCTGCGATCACGTCGTAGGCCTCGACCGTGGAGAGCACCCGGGTGGGTTCTTCACCGCCGACTGCGACGATGCGGCCGTCGATGAACGTCGCTCCGAGCCCGCCGCGGGGGGTCGGCATGCCGGGCAGCGTCGCCCACGTTCCCGCAGCCGGATCGAACCGTTCGACCGCGGCGGTGTTCTGATCCGACGCGAGGTCACGCCCGCCGATCGCGTAGAAGTACTTCCCGTCCGAGACGCCTGCCAGATGCTCCCGCGGCGTCGGGATGTTCGGGACCGTCGTCCACTTCGTTCCGTCGAACACTTCTGTCGTAGCCACCAGTCCACCGTCCGCCTGTCCCCCGGCGACCACGATCTCGTCGCCCACCACGGCCGCGGCACCGGCCGCCCGCGGCACGTTCAGCGGGGGCAGATCGACCCATCGCCCGTCGCGCATGGCCATCACCCGAGCGGAGGCGACGGCTGTCAGGTTCTGGCCTTTCGCTTGCCATCCGCCGATGAGTACGGGCTCGTCGTTGTAGGTGACGGCCATCGCATGATTGAGCGGGACGGGGAGGTCGGGGCCGGCCTTCCAGGTGTCGATGGCCGGGTCGTAGCCTTCCTGCCGGGCGGACACACCGTTGTCGTCCAACCCTCCGAAGACCCACATGGTGCCGTCCGCGACTGTCGTCGCCGTCTGCTGGCGGGCGACCCGGGCGTCGGCGACCGGTCGCCACGCCGCGGTCGGGTCGACGGCCGGGGGCTCACCCTCTTTCTGGGCGGTCGGTCCCGCGGCGCCGGGTCCGGTTGCCTCCCTGAACACGAGGTAACCACCACCGGCCAGCACCAGCGCCACCACCAGCGCGAGCACGGTCAGGATGCGGCGCCGCCGGATGCGAGCCTGCCGACTGCTCCCGGGCACTCCCGTCGGCGGCCAGGGCGACGGACCCGTCGGTGGCCAGGGCGACGGACCCGTCGGTGGCCAGAACGGGCCCGAGGGGTGCGACTCCGGCTGGAACTGCTCGGTCGGTGCGAACACTGGGCGCTGACCGTCCGAATCCTCGAACCGGATCTGACGGTAGCCACCGGCATCCGCCGCCGACGGATGCGACTCGGCCGGCTGGGCGGGTTCCAGGGGTGCCAGCGCCATCGCGTCCGAACGCAACCCGATGTGTCGCTGCGCGGCTTGGAGTTCGTGTCCGAACTCTTCGGCCGAGGCCGGCCGAGCGAACGGATTCGATGCCATCGCCCTCTCGATGACGGCGCACACACCGTCCGGGATGCCTTGAGCGCGCAGGTCCGGCACCGTCTGGGTGCTGATCCTCACGAACTGCGCGACGAGTTCCTCGCCGGTCTTCCGCTCGAACGCCGCCCGACCGGCGATCAGCGAAAAGATTGTGGCGCCCAGACCGTAGACGTCCGAACGTGCGGTCGGCGATTCGCCGTTGAGGACTTCCGGCGCGGTGAACGCCAATGACCCGGTGAACCCGCCGGTGGCGGTTTCGTAGCCGCCGGCGATGTGCGCAATGCCGAAATCGGTCAACTGCGGCTCGCCGTAGTCGGTGAGCAGGATGTTCGCGGGTTTGATGTCGCGGTGAAGGGTGCCGGTCCGGTGCGCGGTCTCCAGTGCGCCCGCCAGCTTCACTCCGATGCTGATCGCCTCCGGCCAGGGCAGCGGACCTTCTCGGCGTATCTGCACCGCCAGCGAGTCGCGGGGGTGGTAATGCATGACAATGTACGGGCGACCGGTCTCGGTCACGCCGACCTGCAGAATGTTGACGATGTTCGGGTGGCCGGAGAGCCCGCCCATCGCGTAGCCCTCCCGCAGGAACCGCTCGCGGTTCTCGGAGTCCAAGTCCGACGTCAGGACCTTGATTGCGACGATTCGACCGAGCGAACGCTGCAGACTGCGGTACACGACGCCGAACCCGCCCCGGCCGACCTCCTCGGCACCCGCGAAACCGGCAGCGTCCAACTCCGCCACGATCCCGTGGCCGACTGCGCGGATCGACGCCGCCTGGGTCGCGTCTGGGTCGAAAACTGCCATCGAGCGCCTCAGTTCCATCCGACATCCACGCCGGCGCGTTCAGCGTCGTAGACGCGAATATCTTTCTCTCTCAAGGGCGAAACGCGGAATTCTCTCGTCGAATGTCGACGGGAGCCGCCGTGTCCAGCAAGTATTCGACGCGTCGCGAAGCGCGTCAAGATGACAATTTCCCCACCCCAGGGTGCCTAGCGGTGGCCACGATTTCGTGTCGCGTCGGCAACACCGCACCGATCGGGGGCTTGCTGCTGCGCTAGAAGGTGCCGTCGTAGAGCGCGTACCCGCCCGCTCCCGCTGCCTTTGCACGATACATCGCCGAGTCCGCCCGCCGAACGAGCTCTTCACGGGTGCACTCCGGATCGGACAGTGCAACACCGATACTGGCACTGATCGGCCACTCGAGTGACCGCGCCCGGTTCAGGTCGGCGAAGCTACCGGCGATCCGGGCGGCAATCGCGACCGCCTCCGCCGCTCCCGCGACGTGCTCACAGACGACCACGAATTCGTCACCGCCGAGGCGGGCAACGGTATCGCCCGGGCGCACCGCCGACCGCAGATGCCTGGCGAGCACGATCAGCGCGTCGTCGCCAACCGCGTGACCGAGGCTGTCGTTGACGGTCTTGAAGTCGTCGAGATCCACCAGCAGCAGCGCCACGCGCGGGCCACCGTGCGGCGCAGCGTCCAGGGCCTCGTCGAGCCGGCGGCGAGCCAATGTGCGGTTCGGCAATCCCGTCAGCGGGTCGTGCAAGCTCTGGTGCACCAGAGCGGCCTCGGCCTCGATACGGCGGATCGCCGCGGAGAGCACGGCTGTCACCGAACGCAGAAAGGTCAGGTCACGCTCGGTGTAGTCACGGGGACGGCGACTGTGCGCCGTCAACACACCCCACACCTCTTCGGAGCCGAACGGAACACACACCCCGCTCTGCAACCCGCGCCCGCTCATCCCCGCCGTGGAGAACCGGGATTCGTGGACCCGATCGGTGCACACGATCACCGACCCGTTGGCAGCGGCGTACCCGGGCTGCGATCCCGGCCCCGGCGAGAACGTCTTCGGACCGGGCTCGGGACCGCGGTAGGCGAGCACCGTGAGTTCGCCCTCGTCGGCCACCCGTGCGATCGACGAACAGTGCACACCCATCAGCGCGGCCGCCGCCCCGGCCGCCGCCGTGAGGAGTTCGTCGAGGTCTCCGCCGACGGCGAGTTGGCTCAGGTCTGCGATCGCCTGCTGCTCCCGGGCCCGGTACGCGGACTCCTCCAGTGCGCGCTGCAGGCGTTGCTCGTCGTGTTCGGCGCCGCGGCGATCCTGGGCAATCGACCCGATCACCGACGGCCCGGTCTCCTTGTATTCGAGCACGAACGTCGAAATCAGCATCGGGATCGGCTCGCCCGTGACGAAATGGCGAAACTCGGTCAACCCGGTCCACTCTCCCCGGTCGACCAGAGCCGACTCCACGTCACGCGCCTGCACGAGGCCGACGTCGGTGAACAGTTCCGCCGTCGTCCTCGAGTACGCATGCACGGCATCACCGAATCCGAGGACGGCGACACCCGCGGGATTGACGTACACGATCCGACCGGACACGAATTCGGACACGAACACCAACGCCGGACTGTGTTCGAGGACCGCGAGCAGCATCCGAGAATCCGGCAGCGACTCCATGGACACTCCCTCCGCTGCGAACCTTCCGTCCTCCACCCGCCTCGACCTCCATCCACGATAAGCGTTCCCGGAAGTGACGCCTCGAGCGTCGTCACGCTATTCTGCCGCGCCTGCCGTCTCGAGTCCCGTCCCACGCACGCGGGCGTGGGACGTTGATTCCGCCTCGATGTAGGGGCACCATCGTGGGCATGCGCAGAGCGCGTTGGCCGGCATTCGCGCCGCCGACAGCCAGTGGGACCGCAGTGCACGGTCCCACCATTCTCGCGTCCGGAACTCACCTCACCCTCGACCTCCTCGGAATAGTCGCGTTCTCGTCGGGAATCCACGTCCGTCTCGCGTTGACTGCCACGGGGCGGACCGCCGAGCGTGCACACCACGAGACGCGGGTGCTGTCCGATCCGGCGGATCCCGACACCCAGTGGTCGTATCTGTCGGTGCTGCTGCAGTTGGGGTCTGTCGTGGGCGTTGCCGACCCCTATCTGCCACGGTCCGGTTCACCCCGGAAGTGGGGTGGAGTACCCGCCTACCGCACGGAGCCGAACTACTGGCTCGGCACGTGTACGCGCCCACACGACATCATGATCTCGGCGGGGTGGCCGGAGATCGGCCTGGGGCCCACCTGTCTGACTGCGCTCCTGGAACCGAGCCCGTCGGCCGTCACATCCGACTGACTCGCGAAGTGCAACCGCACCCATTCCGGAGTGGTTCCGGCTAGCGTCGGAACCACAGGCCGCGAGACGGAGGTTCACGATGCGTTTGTCCACCCGGAACCAGCTCACCGGAACGATCACCGAGGTCACCCTCGGCAGTGTGATGGCGACAGTGAAGGTGCGGCTCGACGGAGGCGAGCAGATCGTCACCGCGTCCATCACGAAGGAGGCGGTCGAGGAACTCGGTCTGCAGGCCGGCGTGGCTGCGACGGTGCTCGTGAAGTCCACCGAGGTGATGCTCGGCGTCGAGTGACGGACTAGCGCGCCGAGATCGTGAGGGAATCGGACGCTGTCACGACCTCGAACGGCATCTCGATGTGAGCAACCGTCCCCGAACGTGGTCCCGGGCGGACCGAGAAGCTGCCTCCGGCCGCGACGACGCGGAGTTCGTGCGACGTGAGTCCGATGTGCCCTCGGCTGAGACTGCGGTCGATCGCTTCACGGGAGATGCCGCACCCGTCGTCGGTGACGTCGAGGACCGCATGCTCACCCGTCCGAGTCAGTTCGACCCGGACGGTGCGTGCTCTCGCGTGCTTGACCACGTTGCTGAGCAATTCGCGGGCGGCGCTGAACAGCACGTCGTCGGCCGACGTGCGTAAGTCGTCGTCCCATTCCACCGTCTGGAGATCCACGTCGAAACCGCCGCGCGCCTGGGCGGACCGGACGATGTCGCCGAGAGCACGGGCAAGTCCGACGCGATCGAGCACCGTGGGATGGAGTTCCGACACGGTGGCCCTCAACAGAGACGCGGATTCGGTGAGTGCGTGAGTGATGCGATCGACGGCCTCCGGATCGGCGCTGCCGGTGAGGTCGTCGAGATCCATCTTCGCGGCAAGCACGAATTGCAGCGCCCCGTCGTGGAGTTGCTCGGACAACGCACGCCGTTCGCGCTGTTCGAGGCCCATCAACTCCGCGAGCAGGGCGGTGCGGTCGTGAACGAGGTGACCGATGGTGAGCACCCTGGATCGTTGAATTCTACTGAGCACAACTGCGCCCGCCGAGAGGATGGCGAGTGCCATCGTGCTGAGCAGGATGGACGACCACGGTTCCTCGTTCGACGCCATCGTGGCCCAACTGGCGGCGAGGAACACCAGCACCGTGGGCACGACCACGGAGGCGCAGACACCCGGGCGTAGCTGAGTGCAGGCCAGTAACGGGATCACGAACAGTCCGTTGGTCAAGATGTCGGCGGTCCAACTCTGTTGCGCCGCAATACCGGTCAACAGGGTGAGGCTACCGATGACCGCGAGGTCCACGAACAGGGCCAGCCACATCGCGTTCACCGGCCCCGGACCTCCTCGGCGGGTCCACAGCGCGAGCCCGACGGTCCAGAATGCGTAGCCGATCAGGATCGCCAGGCACACATTCGCATCGTTCATGGGCGGGACGAACAGCAGTGTCAACGCGATGAAGAGCGCAAGCACACCACGCAGTGCGACTTGCAGGTGCGCGCCGCGATACGCGTGTTCGAGGACGATGCGTTCGAGATCCGGGCTGCCGCCGAGATCCGCGGGTAATACCGATGACTCAGCCATGGAACGGCCTCCTCGGCCGGGCGACTCCGACAGGAAGATCCGGGATACATCAACTGCTGGACCTGCGACAATGCCCCAGAATTCTAGCACCGTCACGTTTTCGAACCGCGGGATCGACGGACCACGTCCGCTCGCCCACCACCAGCAGTGTTCGTGGCCGATCCGTCGATGCGACGCGGCACCCCGGTATTCGTGGGAACATCTCAGGCGATCGGTCCCGCGGACCGAACCGAAAGGGGTGTGACGCATGACCAGGATTCGACGGCGGTCCGCGGTGGCTCTGGCCTCGATCGCCGGTGCCTCGTCTCTTCTTCTCGCTGCCTGCACCCAGGATGCGTCGTCGACCGACGGCACCGAGTCCGTCCCACCGAGCGCCTCCAGTGAGCCACCGTCAGCCGAACCGGCCGTCAACGGCGTCGATGCGAAGCAGTACGCGTCGAGCGACCCGGAGAGCGACGCGTTCGGCTTCGTCACGCCGTCGGGAAAATGGTTGTGTGCGATCATTCCCGACAAGAAGCTCGCCGGATGCGCTTCGCATCCCACCGCGGGGCCTTTGGGAGTCCCGGGAACCCCGCAGATCGCGTCGCCGGACGGCGGCCCGCCCGCCGAGGCCGACCTCATCGCGGTCGAGGCGGCGAAGGAGCCGAACTTCCAGAACTGGAACCAGGCACTCTTTCCCGGCAACGCCAATGTCCTCCCCTATGACACGACCCTCGCGGTCGACGGATTCAGTTGCAATGTGCAGTTCTCGGGAGTCTCGTGCCGGGAGGATGCGACGGGCAAGGGCTTCACCGTCGCCACAAACGGGTACAAATTCGAGTTCACACCGCTGCCGGTGAGCATTCCCAGCGCGACCCCACCACCGATCGCGCCCACCGCCGCACCGCTTCCCCAGCAGGCCCGCGGATCGAATCAGTGTGGCCCCGTTACCTACCCGGAGACGGGAAAGCCCGCGACCGTGGTCATCGTGAAGGGGACGCTCCGCTGCGACGAAGCGCACACGATGCTCACGAAGTACTTCACGGGACGCGACAAGAGTGAGCCTGTGTACAGCTTCGACGGGTGGGAATGCCGCCTCGCGGGAGACCCGGAATCGGCGGAGATCGGCTACACGATCAACTGCACCGACGGCAACGGGAACACCGTCGTCGCGCAGCCGTAGACAGCCCGTGCGCACCCATCGCCGATGAGTGGATCGCCCGTGCGGTTGCGGAAGCATCATTCAATGCGGTCGGGGGCAGGCCGATGAAGTCCCAGCGAGATTCGTTCCCCGATGTCTACGCTGGCGCCATGCACCCACCGAATGACCAGGCCGGTACCTGGGAAGGTTCGTGGCTCGCGGCGATGACGGTGATCAAGAGCGCTCAGCGGGTTTTCACCCCGGAGAACCGCCCGCCTTCCGAACTCATCCCGCTCGTCGAACCCCTGAGCCGGCTGGGTGATGCGCTTCGGGCGACACCGCCCGACCCCGAAGAGTCACGTCGGCGCGCGGCCGACCTGGTCGCCGATCGAGACCTGATCACCTGGGCATGCCGACCGGACCAGCCCAGCCAGATCCGGGAGTTCGGGGCAACCCTGGCCTTCCTGTCCATGAAGCTGACCACCTGACCCTCCGGCCTCATTGCGAACGAGGTGACCGGCGCAGCTCAGAAATCGTAGTCGACGACGACCGGCGCGTGATCGCTCATCCGGCGATCCGCCGCCGGGTCCCGGTCGGTGCCGGCCGTGACCGCCGCCCGCGCCAGTTGCGGCGTCGCGAGGTGGTAGTCGATGCGCCACCCGACATCGTTCACGAACGACTGTCCCAGCCACGACCACCACGAGTACGGACCGTCGACGTCCGGATGGTGTCGCCGGACGACGTCGACGAGGGTGCGCGGCGACACGATGGAGTCGAACCACTCGCGCTCCTCCGGCAGATAGCCCTCGGCCTGATTGCTGCGCCGCCAATTCCGTACGTCGTACCGGGTGTGCGCAATGTTGAGGTCACCCATCAACAGCAGTTCTCTGCCCCGTGCGCGAGCCGTGCGGCGCGAGCGGGTCAGCTGGCGCGCGAACGCGGAAAGAAAGCGCATCTTGCGGTCGTAGCGGACGCCCCCGTCGGGGGCCTCCCGCATCCGCCCGGGCTTCTGGAGATGAGCAGGCAGGCCGCCCTTCGGCAGATACATCGAGACGACGGTGATCGGCGACTCGGCGAGGTCGACCTCGATGTACCGACCATGGTTCGCGAACTCCCCCAGACCCCGAGCCAACGGCTCCGGTTCCAGTTCGACTCTCTCGATGTGTGTTTCACCCGGCGCCTGCACCAGCGCCGTGCCGCTCCACGTTCGAACCGCGACGGGTGCGCATCGAGTGAGGATCGCGACACCGTTGCGGCCGGCGAACTCGCCCTCGTCGTATGCGAGGTGATACCGGCCGAAGACCCCCGGCGGGATGGCGGCGGCACGAGCGCGGACCTCCTGCAGCGCGACGACGTCGGGTTCACGCTCGCCGAGCCAGTCCTCGAAGCCGCGCCGCTGCGCCGCGCGGATCCCGTTGATGTTGAAGGTCGCGATTCGCACGGGACACAGTGTAGGGATCCGTCCCACTCCGCCCCCACTCCGGCGGGATAGTCGCCCGCCCGCACGCGGGTTTCGCGGAGTTGGCCGATTTGTGTGTGAACTGGAGTACTGATTGCTAGCGTTCGCGTAGTCGAGCCCACAGTCGGGGGGAGTTGGTGATGCGGATCGCCGGAATGCGGCGAGGTGTGGCGACCTCAGCCCTTGCCGTGTCGGTCGTCCTCGGGGTCGCGACGAGCCCCGCACCCGCCGTCGCGTCGGCCGAGACGTTCTTCTTCAACGACGTCGGGTCGACGGCCGTCCCGCGGGGCCGACTGCGGCCCCGGTTCGTTGCCGGAGACGGGTATGCAGGGCGACGTTCCGGCCGAAGACCGCAACAACGGACGAAGCACCCAGGGTTATCGATGCAACATGTCACTGATCGGGGGCCTGCAGGATCGCGGTGGTGGCCTGCTGTCGGTGACCTACGACCATTGCTCCTACACCAGCACGTTCTTCCCCGGGAACCTGCTCGACCCCGACACACCTGGAGTGCAGGTGCTCGACGTGTCGAACCCCGCCCAGCCGGTGCTGTCCACGACCCTGAACGAACCCGCGATGCTGGGCGGCACCTGGGAGAGTTTGAAGGTCAACAAGGCACGCAAGCTGCTCGCAGCCACCGCGGTCCCGGCCGCCGCAGGCACCGGCTACTTCTCCGTCTACGACATATCCGACTGCGCCCACCCCCGGTTGCTCAACCGAGGCGCCGGGACCGATGTCTCCATGCCGCTGCCGTTCATCTCACACGAAGGCGGCTTCTCCCCCGACGGCAACACCTACTGGGTGTCCGGACCCGCCCCAGGATTCCTCACCGCCATCGACATCAGAAATCCGGTCGAGCCACGGATCACCTGGCAGGGGCTGCACGGACTCGGCGGGCACGGTTTCGGCATCACCCCCGACGGGAACCGGATGTACCTGTCCAACCTCGGCGGGATCACCGTCCTCGACATCAGCGCGGTTCAACGCGGCGACCCGTATCCCACCGTCCCGCAACTCGCCACGTATCTGTGGACCGACGGGTTCTTCAACCAGCACAGCATTCCGGTCACGTACGGGGGCAAACCCTACATATTCACCGTCGACGAAACCGGTGGCGGTGGGATCAAGGTCTTCGATGTCGCCGACCCGGCGCACGCCGACATCGTGCAGCAGATCAAGCTCGAGATCCAGCTTCCCGCCAACACCGCCGCGAACCTTCGTTCCTCGCAAGGTGGCTCGGTCTTCTCGTACGATCCGCACTACTGCGTGGTCGACCGCCCCTCGGACCCGACCGCACTCGCGTGTTCCTGGGAGTCGTCCGGGATCCGCGTGTTCGACATCCGCAACCTCGGCCGCATCCGGGAGATCGCCTACTACAACCCGCCGGCTCAGACCGGCAAGAATCTCCAGTTGACCAATTCGCCACACGCACTGTCGTCGCTGATCGGTGTGTCCCTCTTCGATTTCGTTCCGCTCGCCCGCGCCGTCTTCGAGGGCAAGACCGATCCGCGGGTCGCGTTCGGTCCACGCGCAGGAATGGTGGCGTTCGGCGATCTGTCCGCGGATTGGTGCTTCTCGCCACCGGAATTCCACGGCAACCAGATCTGGACCTCGTGCAGCGACAACGGCTTCATGGCGCTGCAGTTGGACGAATCCGCCTATCAGGCAACGGCGAATCAGGCTCCGACCTATGGGCAGTGACATGCGGCGGTCGCCATTCCGCCGTCCCATCATTCTGATGCTGTGCGCCGTGCTGCTCGGTGCCGGCGGGATTGCGGCCGGCATGTGGCTGCAGTCGGCGCGCGACACCGGAGTCGTCGGGGTTCAGCTGTCCCCGGCCGACATCGGTTTCGCACAGGACATGTCGGTGCACCACGAGCAGGCGGTGCTGATCGCCCAGACACTGCCGCGGGACGTCGACCCGCAGATCCGGGTCATCGCCGACCAGATCGTCGTCGCGCAGACTTCCGAGATCGCGACGATGCGCGGCTGGCTCAACCTCTTCGACGAACCCTTCACCACAGCGCGTCCGATGCAGTGGATGCACGGTTCCGATCACGTCATGGGCGAACAGGGCGGCGCACCGATGCCGGGAACTGCAAGCACCAGCGAGATCACCCGCCTTGCCGGCCTGCACGGAGCAGACGCGGAGTCACTCTTCCTCCAACTCATGATCCGGCACCACCAGGGAGGCGTCGAGATGGCCGAGGCAGCAATCCACGCGGTCGCCTCGGAACCGATCCGCCGCGTCGCACGCGGAATGATCCGTGATCAGAGCAACGAGATCGCGGTGATGACAGCACTACTCGGCACCCGAGACGCGACACCGCTCCCCCACCCCTAGGTCGATCCACTCGATCGTGGCGACAGGTCGGCGGAGGGACGGCCGACAGGCAGAGCCGGACTCCCAGCCCCCGGTGGTACCTCCCACCGGATCGGCTTCACCGGAGGCTTTGTACGGCCACATTCGTTCATGAATAGCAGTTTTGCCAATCGCAGCCTTCTCAGATGTGCGACGTTGCTTGCAGTAGAGGGAATGACAGTTTGCCGATGGGGTCTAGATTTGGCCGCACAAATAGATGTAGCCTTGTGCAAAACCGAAGGAGTATCCATGACGCATCGGCCGTCGCAGCCGCGGACAGATTCACCGCGGTAC